>JBOHUL010000020.1:0-10030 GCA_050734425.1 Candidatus Dormibacteria bacterium | reverse complement strand
TCGGCCGCCGTGCTGGCGGCCGCCGCAGCTCTGGTCCCCGGGTCCGACGTGACCATCCGCGAAGTTGGGGTCAACCCCAGCCGGATGGGGTTCTTCAGGGTGCTGGCTCGGATGGGGGCTACAGTCGACATCGAGCCTGTACCCTGGGGGCACTCGCCGGAACCGGTCGGCTCGATTCGGGTGCGACAGGCCGACCTGGGCGCCTATGAGGTGGGAGCCAACGAGGTCCCTGAGTTGATCGACGAGCTGCCGCTGCTGGGGCTCCTGGGGTGCGCCGCCGAGGGGGTGAGCCGGGTGGGTGGCGCCGCCGAACTCAGGGTGAAGGAGAGTGACCGCATCCACGGCCTGGTGGGTGGACTGCAAGCCCTGGGAGCCGAGTGCGAGGAGCTCCCGGACGGCTTCATCGTCCGAGGTCCGGTGAGCCTGAGAGGAGGGGACTGCGACGCCTTGGGTGACCATCGCCTGGCCATGACCCTGACCCTGGCCCAGCTCATCAGCCGCGGCCCGGTCCGGGTTGCCGGCGGCCAGTGGGTGGCCGATTCCTTCCCCGGGTTCACCGAGCTCTGGGGGCAGCTGCTATGAGCCACGTGGTGGGACTGGTGGGGGACCCCATCGGCCACAGCCTCTCACCGGCCATCCACGGCGCCGCCTTCACCCAGCTCGGTCTGGACTGGGAGTACCGGTTGCTCCCAGTCCCCCGCGGGAGCCTGGAGGCCGCCTGGCCCGGGCTGGCCCGGTCTTGGCGCGGATTCAACGTCACCACCCCCCACAAGCTGGTGGCGGCCCGCCTGGTCCAGAGCCTCACCCCAACCGCCAAGATCTGCGCCTCGGTCAATACCGTCACCTTCCAGGCCGGGCGGTCTCTTGGCGACTCCACCGACGGCCAGGGCTTCCTCAACGCCTTGGACAGAGGGGTGGACCGGGAGGTCGCCAAGGCGGTCATCCTGGGCACCGGGGGGGTGGCCCGGTCCGTCGCCTCGGCGCTGGCCGCTCGGGGGGCGAAGGTGTCGGTGGTGGGGCGCAACCAGGAGGCCGGGCACCTGCTGGTGCAGGATCTAAGCGGGGTGGGGCCGGGCACGGTCGGGTTCGGCGGCGCCGGCGACCGCAGCCTCACCGAGTGCCTGGCCGAGGCGGACCTCCTGGTCAACGCCACCAGCCTGGGCGGTCCTCTCTACCCCGAAAGCGACCCGGTCTCGGCCGCGGTGCAACTCGCCCCGGACCTGGTGGTCTTCGATCTCGTCTACTGGCCCAGGGACACGCCGCTGCGGCGGAGGGTGGAGGGGTCGGGCGGACGCTTCATCGACGGGCTGGAGATGCTGGTGGAGCAGGCGGCCCTGGCCTTCTCCATCTGGACCGAGCGAGAGGCGCCGCTGGGGGCGATGCGCCAGGCCGCCCAGCGAGCCGTGGCGGCGGCGGTCGAATGACCCTGCGCCTGCTCACCGCGGGGGAGTCGCACGGTCCGGAACTGGTGGCGATCGTGGAGGGGATGCCCGCCGGGGTGGCGGTCGATGGGGCCGCCATCGACCGCCAGCTGGAGCGGCGGCGCGGCGGCCACGGTCGAGGTGCGCGCTCAACCAAGATCGAACGCGATCACGCCGAGCTGGTCAGCGGGGTGGCGCGTGGACGCACAACCGGGGCCCCGGTAGCGCTGCGGATCATCAACCGCGACTTCAAGAACCAGCCTGCCAGCCCACAGCCCTTGACCACGCCCAGGCCCGGCCACGCCGACCTGGCCGGCGCCCGCAAGCATGGGCACCAGGACTTCCGCCTGGTGCGGGAGCGGGCCAGTGCCCGTGAGACGGCGGCCCGGGTGGCCGCGGCCGCCCTGGTGCGTCCGCTCCTCAGCGAGTTCGGCGTGAGCCTGGGCTCGTTCGTCGAGTCCATCGGCGAGGTCCGCATCCCCCTGGAATTGGGCCAGGCGACGGCCTCGGCGCTTGAGGAGCTGGCCAAGGCGGCCGAGACGGACCCGGTGCGCTCTCCCAGCGGCGAGCACTCGGGGCTGATGGTGGCCGCCATCGACAGGTCCCAGGCCGAGCGCGAGACGATCGGGGGCACCTTCGTGGTCTTCGCCCTGGGGGCCCCTATCGGGCTCGGTTCCTACGTCCATTGGGACCTGCGCCTGGACGGACGCCTGGCCCAGGCGATCTGCTCGATCCCCGCGGTCAAGGGAGTCGAGATCGGGCCCGCCTTTTTGGTGAGCGGGGTTGCCGGGACCAAGGCCCAGGACGCCATCCTGCGGGGGGGACGTGGGCTCAGCCGGGGCTCCAACTTCGCCGGCGGCATTGAGGGCGGGGTCAGTAACGGGCAGCCGATCGTCGTGCGGGGAGCGATGAAACCGCTCTCCTCTACCAGGGCCCCGGCCACCTCTGTCGATCTCGCCAGCGGTGGGGCCGCCGACCCGCCCTACGTCCGCTCCGACGTCTGCGCCGTCCCGGCGGCGGCGGTGGTGGGGGAGGCCATGGTGGCCTGGGTGCTGGCCCAGGCCCTGCTGGAACGGTTCGGCGGAGACCGGGTCGACGCGCTGAAGGCGGCGGCGGTGCGGGTCTCGGCCGACGAGGGCCCGGGGCCGGACTTGTGAAGGCAGAGGACCTTCCCGCCCCCCAGCTCCGGGGCGGGCGTCCGAACCTGGTCCTGGCTGGCTTCAGCGGCACTGGCAAGACGGTCGCCGGCGAGCGCGCCGCGGCCATCCTCGAGATGCCATTCTTCGATCTCGACCGCCTGGCCGAAGTGCGTCTGGGCAAGCCCATCGCCGACGTCTTCGCCGGCGATGGCGAGGCCGCCTTCCGGGCTGTGGAGCGGGAGTTGCTGCGGCAGGCGTCTCGGCTCTCGGGGGCGGTGATCGCCACCGGCGGCGGGGCGGTGCTGCACCCGGAGATGGCCACTCTGGCAGCCCCCGCCTGCTCCGTCCCTCTCAGCGCTGGCCTGGAGCAGATCCTGGCGCGGTTGGGAGGGGCCGGGGATCGGCCGATGCTCCGCTCCGATCCCCGCCGGCGCACGGCTGGGTTGCTGGAAGAGCGGCGGGCGGCGTACGCCGCCCTCGGGGACTGGCTGCCCACGGATGGCCGGCCGGTGGAAGAGGTGGCGCGGGAGCTGGCGCGCCGATACCAGCAGCATCGGTCCAAGGCCGGTTCGACGCCCCTCCAGGTTGAGCTGGCCCAGGGTGCCTACCCCATCCACGTGGTGGAAGGGGAGGAGGAGATGCAAGGGCTCCTGCTCGCGAGCCTCCCGCCCAAGTCGCGGGTGCTGATCGTCACCGACGCCGCCGCCCCGGTCGCCGCCAGCGGAGCCGATGCAGCCGCCTGGCTCTGCGCCCAAGGCCGGCAGGCCTCGGCCATCTCGGTGGAGCGCGGTGAGGCCTCCAAGCGGGTCGAGGTGCTGCAACGGCTCTGGGACCACTTCCAGGCCGTCGAGCTGGACCGGGGGGACTGCGTGGTGGCGATGGGAGGCGGCGCCGCCCTGGACGCCGCTGGCTTTGCCGCCGCCAGCTGGGCCCGCGGGGTCCCCTGGCTGACTTTGCCCACCACCCTCCTGGCCATGGTCGACGCCGCCATCGGAGGCAAGGTGGCCATCGACCACCCCTTGGCCAAGAACGCCATCGGTGCCTTTCACCATCCGCTGGCGGTCATCAGCCAAGTCACCTTCCTCAAGACCCTGGAGCCGGAGATCTGCCGCGACGGCCTGGGTGAGGTGGTCAAGAGCTCCGCCCTGGCCTCGCCTCTTCTGCTCGATCGTCTGGGCGAGGAGCCGGCGACGGGAAGCTCGCTGCCCACCCAGCTGCCGTGGCTGGTGCGGGAGACCGCCAGGATCAAGGCCGCCTACGTCGCCGAAGACCCCGAGGATCACGGGGTGCGCCAGTCGCTCAATCTCGGCCACACCTATGCACACTGTCTCGAGGTGGCGACCGATTACCGCTTGAGCCACGGCCGGGCGGTGGCCCTGGGTCTGCTGGCCTCGGCGGCACTGGGGAGGGAGCTCGGACTCACCCCCCAAGAGCTGCCCGGGCGCTTGGAGTCGGCCCTGGGCGCTGCAGGCTTGCTGCAGGCCCCGCCTCAGATCGACCGCGAGCTGGTGGAGGCGGCCTGGGGTAGCGACAAGAAGCGTCGGGGTGGGGTGGCTGCGGTGCTCTGCCCCACGGGAGAGGGCGCGCAATTGGTGCGGGGCTTGGACCGGGACGTGGCTCTGGCACCACTCTGGGCCCAGCTGGAAGGCCTGGGAGCGGCGGTGCCCTCGGGCCCGGCTCCCATCGAAGCCGGAGCCAGCAAGTGAAGGTGCTCCTGCTCAATGGCCCCAATCTCAACCTGCTCGGCACCCGCCAACCCGACATCTACGGCCAGTCCACGCTGGCGGAGATCGAGGCCAAGGTCCGGCAGCGTTGTCTCGAGCTGGGAGCGGAGCTCCAGGCGCGGCAGTCCAACTCCGAGGGAGAGCTGATCGATGCCATACAGGCGGCTCCGGGGCTCGGGGTGGCGGGGATCATCCTCAACCCAGGGGGGTACTCCCACACAAGCGTCGCCATCCGCGACGCGCTCCTGGCCGTTGAACTGCCCGCGGTCGAGGTGCACCTGAGCAATCCCATGGCCCGGGAGGAGTTCCGTCGCACCGACCTGGTCGCCGGCGCCTGTTTCGGGGTGGTCGCGGGGTTCGGGTCTCGCGGCTACCTGGTGGCACTGGAGGAGCTGGTCATCCGCCTGGGGGGAGTGCAGCGGCGCTGACTTTGTCGCCGTCTCCGACAATGGTCCGGTGCGACTGGACTTCGCCATCGACCCGGCTCAGGAGCTGGCAAAGGCCGACGAGTTGAGGCTGGTGGCTCATGCGGCTGAGTTGGGCTATGGCCGCGCCTGGACCCCGGGAACGGGGGACGCCAGTGCCTTCGACCGCTGCATCGAGTGGTTCGCCGCCAGTGGCCTGCCGACGGGCATTGCCGTGGTCCCCGCCTCCGCTCAGTCTCCCGAGTTTTACGCCGAACACGCGGCGCGGGTCTGGGAGGCGACCCGGGGGCAGTTCATCCTGGGCTTGGGCAGCGGCCGCATGGCCCACCCCTCCAGGAGCATGCCCTCCTATGTGGCCCGAGTTCGGAGCCTGCTGCCTAGCGGGTTGCCGGTGTACCTGGCGGCGCTGGGACCGCTGATGCTACGCACTGCGGCCGCCGAGGCAGACGGCGTCTGTCTCAACTGGTGCACCCGGGACCAGGCGCAGCAGTCCCGGCAGGTGGTCCAGGCCGCGGCCGCCCGCCATGGCCGCCGGGCGCCGGTGGTTGTGGAGTACGTCCGCACCGCTGTGGCCGGGTCCGCCGCGGCCGCGCTCCGCGCCGCGCAGTCAGCGCTGCTGGGCTACGCCATCGGTCCGCCCCAGTACGAGGCCCACTTCGCCCGGATGGGTCTCGGCCCGGGCCTGGGCTCTGCCGATCGTGGCGGCGAGTCCCTGCTGGCCCGGGTGACGGCGTTCGGAGCGCCAGGCCAGGTGCGTCGGCAGCTCCTGGACCTGGCCGAGCCGCTCGATGTCGCCATAGTCCGGGTCCTGGTGTCGCCGCCCGACGCTCCCCTGGCCGCCCGGCTGACGCTGGAGGAGTGCCGCCCCGGACCGGCTGCCTGAGCCGGTCGGAGAACGGGGGATGGAGCCTGCTCCGCGGTTCCTGGCGGTAACCCGCTGCTCTGTCTTGAGGCGGGTTACCCTGGGGCGTGCTAACCGTCGCGGGCCGAGATCAAAAGTAAGACGTGCGTCACAACGCCGTTACACGATCGTCAGCCCTACCACGTCGAGCACTTCCACCTGCAGCCTTATCCAACAGTCCCCACGCCCTCCCCGCCCGGCCTGGTCGCCGCCTTCCCCACTCGGCCCGAGGTACTGCTCTAGGATCTGCGTCGGGAGAGGGGGGGCGGGGTTTCTGGCGTCGTCGTACCGGCTCGGCTCCGGTGCTTGCCGGTCCACGCGGCTGAGGCAGTGAGGAGGTACTCACCGCCCCACCCCGGCGCAAAGGGATGGCTCTGCGGGCCGTGGAACTCGCGCCTACAGCTCTCGATCGGGTACGCCAACCAGGGAGTCGACGAACCTCATCTGCACTCCAGGATCCACGAGGTCTACCTGGTGCTCTCAGGAAGCGCCATAGCGGTGGTGGATGACCGCGAGATCCTCCTCGGTGAGGGAGACGTTCTGGTGGTGGAGCCGGGCGAGGGACACACCTTCATTAGCTCCAGCCCGGACTATTTTCATTTCGTGCTGCACACCCCGACACCCACCGAGGGGGACAAGCACCCAGTCACTCCCACCCCGCTGGATTAGTCGGCGCACCTACCGGCAGCAGTCTCCCCGCTGCCACCACCGGGGTGGGTGTCGAGGCTGCCACCCAGACCGCCTTCGGACTTGGAC
This sequence comes from Candidatus Dormibacteria bacterium, assembly GCA_050734425.1. Lineage (GTDB taxonomy): Bacteria > Chloroflexota > Dormibacteria > Aeolococcales > Bog-877 > Bog-877. Next base: position 3,664 of record JBOHUL010000020.1, on the reverse strand, counting down.
CCGACGATTTCGGAACCGAGCACCCTGCTCCTGCCCTTGGTGAACGGGTTGGCGGTCAGCCGGGGAGGCTCTGTTGGAGCGGGGGATCTCCGCCCTCAGGCTGAGCGACCTGATCGCCAAGGAGTTGCGGTCCGAGATCGGGGCCCTATGCCTGCGGGGTCCACGATCACTGCCGGTCCGGCTCGGCGTTAGCCTTTCGCTTCACGGCCTTGAATAGCGAACAGATGTACGGTATGTTTGTTCGGTGGAAGTTGCCCGGCGTCTCCCGATTCCCCCGTCCCCGGCCGATGTGGCCGCGAAGGCGCTGGACGCTCCCGACGTCCGCGCTCTGATCGTCCTAGACCGCACCCTCCCTGCCGAGGCCGCTAGGTACGCGCGCCTTGCCAAGCCGCTCCACCCCCAAGTGCTTCGGGGACTGGAGCGGCAGGGGGTCGATCGTCTCTACACGCACCAGGTCGAGGCCGTGGAGTTGGCCATGTCCGGACAGAGCCTGGTGGTGGTTACGCCGACGGCGTCCGGGAAATCGCTCTGCTATCTGATTCCGGTGCTGGAGTCCATCGCCAGTGACCCGGACGCCACCTCTATGCTCCTCTATCCCACCAAGGCGCTGGCCCAGGACCAGCTGAGCCAGTTGCACCGGCTGGCGGATGCAGCCGATCTCGCCGTCCCCAGCTTCACCTACGACGGTGACACGCCGGCCGGCGCCCGGGCGGCGCTGCGTCGCTCAGGCCGTGTCGTCCTGACCAACCCTGACATGCTCCACTCCGGGATTCTGCCCCAGCACACGGCGTGGGTGAGGCTGTTCAGGCACCTGCGCTACGTGGTGCTCGACGAGCTACACACCTACCGCGGTGTCTTCGGCAGCCACGTGTCCAACGTCATCCGACGGCTGGAACGCATCTGCCGCTTCTACGGTGCCAGCCCGACCTACATCTGCTGCTCGGCCACCATCGCCAACCCCCAGGAGCTCGCCTCCCGGTTGCTGGGACGCGAGGTCAGTTGCGTCGAGAACAGCGGTGCTCCTCGACCACGGCGCCGGGTTGTGGTGCTCAATCCCCCGATCGTGGAGGCGCGACTCGGCATTCGCCGCAGTGCCAGCCGGGTCGCGGCCAAGATCGTTCCGGATCTCGTGCGGGGCGGGTCCCAGACCGTGGTCTTCGGCCAGACCCGGCTCCAAGTCGAGCTTCTGCTGGACAGTCTCCGGCGCGAGCTGGACCGACCGGGGGAGCTGAGCCGCGGCGCCCGCAGGCCGGAGGTCGTCGGCTACCGGGGGGGATACCTACCGCTGGAGCGACGCGCCATCGAGGCCGGCCTGCGCCAGGGGGAAGTCCGCTGCGTCGTGTCGACTAGCGCCTTGGAGCTGGGCGTGGACGTCGGGTCCCTAGATGCCGCAGTCTTGGTCGGCTATCCCGGGACCATCGCCAGCACCTGGCAGCGACTGGGTCGGGCCGGGCGTCGCGACCGCCCGGCCCTGCAGCTGGTCATCACCGGGGGAGGACCGCTGGACCAGTACCTCGCCCAGCACCCGACCTTTCTGCTGGAGCGCTCGCCCGAGCGGGCCCTGGTCGATCCCGACAATCTCCTGATCCTGGCCGCCCACCTGCAGGCGGCGATCTTCGAGCTGCCCCTGACCGAGGACGAGGCCTTCGGCGGGGGACTGGCGCCGGATCTGCTCCGGGTGCTCGAAGAGGACGGCGTGATCCACCAATCGGGGAGGGCGTGGCACTGGACCGCCGACGCCTTCCCGGCCGATTCCTTTGGCCTTCGCACCAGCGGCGGCGGCAACGTCGTGATCGTCGACACCACAGGAGACGGTCAGACATCCTCCCAGGGGCCGCAAGGGAGCTGGGCCGGGAGCTCGGGCGGACACGCCGGCTCCGGGGCCCGGGTCGTGGGTGAGATCGACGAATGGTCGGCGCCGCTGTGGGTCCACGACGATGCCATCTATCTCCACCAGGGACGCCAGTTCCACGTGGAGAGGCTGGACTGGGAGGAGCGCCGGGCCTATGTGCACCCCGTGTCGGTCGACTACTTCACCGATGCCGACCTAAGAGTCGGACTCCAAGTGCTGGAGCGCTTCACGGCTCCAATGCCCGACGAGGGGAGACTTACCGACAGGAGCCACGGTGAAGTCCGAGTGAGCGTGCTCGCTGCGATGTACCGCAAGATCCGCTTCCTCACCAACGAGACAGTGGGTGCCGGGCCGATCCGGGTCCCGGAGCGGGACCTGCACACCACCGCCTACTGGTGCACCTTCCCCGGAGTGGGTCGGGTGGGCGCCGCCCAGATGGAGGTCGGGGTTGCGGCGCTGGGTCACGCCCTGGGCCAGACCGCTTGCTGGCTGGCGATGTGCGACCGCCGGGATATCGGAGTGGTGGCCCAGGTGCGGAGTCGGCTGGGACCGTCCGCAGCGCTGGCGCCCAGCACCCTGACGGATGAGTTCGTTCCCGGCGAGCGCCCCCCCGCCTCAGCCGAATCGGGCCAGGTGGTGGGCGACCGGCCAACCGTCTTCATCTACGACTGCCACCCGGGCGGCATCGGCCTCAGCGCCCGGCTCTTCGACCTCCACGAGACGCTGCTGCGAACCGCGGCAGGCCTGATCCGGGACTGCACCTGCGCCGAGGGCTGCCCGGCCTGCGTCGGCGCCGTGGCCGGAGTCGAGCCCGAGGCCAAGTCGGCGGCGCTGGAACTCCTGGCGGGTGCGGGATGGTGACGGTCCCAATGCGCCTGCGGCTGCAGACTCTGCGTGGCGGGGTGCCGGGGCCCGTTGGTGCCGCCCCGGCCGTGGTCGGGCCTGCGGTCGGACGTCGCTCGCTGGCAGCTGCCGCCTCGGCTCTGGGGTGTGCCTGGGACAAAGAGCGACGCCTATGGGTCAAATCCGAGCAGGTGTCCTGGGCCTCCCTTGGGCTCAGTCCAGCCGACCTCTCCCGGCCCTCGCTGGCGCCCATCGGACCCGCGGCGGCGACGGCGGGCGCGGGCCCCGTTGTCGGCTTCGACCTGGAGACAACCGGGCTTCGCGCCAGTGCCGCCACGGTTCCCTTTCTCTATGGCTGGGCCCGGATCGCCGCCAGTGGGGTGGAGTTGGAGCAGTGGGTGCTCTTGGACGTGGGCCAGGAGGAGCCGCTGGTGCGCGCCGCCCACCACCAGCTTCGGCATAGTGGTCTACTCCTGACCTACAACGGCGCAACCTTCGATTTGCCACTTTTACGCTCACGCACCGTAATGACCGGGGTCGCCGATCCCTGGCCGGGGACCGCGCACCTCGACCTCCTCCCGGTCATCCGCCAGCTCTTCGGCCACCGCTTGCCGCGCTGCAGTCTTCGGAGTGCCGAAGAGCAGTTATTGGGCCTCCGTCGTGGCGCCGACGCCGCGGGCAGCGAGGCCCCGAAGCGCTTCTGGAGCTATGTCCGCAGCGGCGATCCCACCCCTCTCGCTCCGGTGTTGGAGCACAACCGCCAGGATCTGCTCTCGCTGGTACGGCTCCTTGCCCATGTCCGGATCCACCTGGAGGCGACGGCGCCTCGCCCCTCTGACTGTTACAGCCTCGGCCGTCATGCCGAGGCGCTGGGGAATCTCGACCAGGCGGGCAAGCTCTATCGCAGCGCGCTGGCGACGGCCCCGGCGCCCTTGGACCGGGCGGCGGCCCTGAGGCGCGCCCGGATGT
>JBOHUL010000019.1:0-10310 GCA_050734425.1 Candidatus Dormibacteria bacterium | reverse complement strand
GCGGGGGAAGTGATGCCCGCTGGCGTCGTCCTCGTCGTCGTTGGCGCGGGGGAAACGATGCCCGCTGGCGTCGTCCTCGTCGTCGTTGGCGCGGGGGAAGTGATGCCCGCTGGCGTCGTCCTCTTGGGACTCCGACTCCACCGGCTGCTCCTGCTCCTGATCCGCCATATGAGAGTCCTCCTCGGTCTTCCCTGGAACCTGCTCGGGCTGGGAATCAATGGGAGCGTAGGCCCCCGCCCCCTCGTGCGGAAGTCTGAGGGCCGACTGACCACCTGTCAATCGCGCGACAGCTGGCCTCTCATGGCGCCGCCATCTGGTGCAGGAGTCGGCCCGTCATCTCAGGACCTGGACTCAGGGTGGCATCTAAGGTTGGGGTCAAGCTGCTTCGGGAGCGCCAGCCGACACTCAGCGGCGCATCGGGTGATGCGCTCATTTGACTTCGTTATGGGGTGTGCCGGGGGCGGGATTCGAACCCACACGGCCTTTCGGCCCGCGGTTTTTAAGACCGCTGCGGCTACCCTTACGCCACCCCGGCCGGGACCCTGGATCGGACCCTCGCGGAGGATTCTAGTTGTCCGCCGCGTTTGCCAATTACGTCCGGGAGCTGGCTCTGGCGGCCTTTGAGGCCGCCATGGCGACCGAGATCAGCGAGCGCGACGTCCAGAGTGGATTCGACACCATCGTTGAACGCCAGTCGCCAATCTACGCGCAGCAGTTCGAGGATCTCGGGGGCACCCAGGCGCAGCCCCGGATCTTGCGCCTCCTGGCGCGCTCCCTGACTGCGTCGGTATTCGCCAGGGGTTCCCTCGACCCCGTCCAAGTGGCAAACGCCAGCGACGTCACCACTGCCCTGCGCGCCCTCGCCGACCGGGAGTTGGTAGCCAGCCGGAGTGGCGAGTGGCAGGCCGCGGACCCATTCCCGCGCCGCTGGCTCACCGACTCAGCCCCAACCGCTGAGCCTCGCGCCCTGGACGGCGGAGGAGTTCTCGGGAAGACCTCCGACCGCCGGGGCGACGATCGGTCGCCAACGATAACTCTGCTACAGAGTAGGTCTGCGTAAGAGGTATATTCGGGCGGTGACCGGTGCACCGAGGACGACTCAGCTGGCCGCGGCCTGGCTCGATGCGGTCCGCCATCTGCGGCGCTCGCTGCGACACCAGGCCCGGGGTCACCAGCCGTTCCAGGCGCTGTCGGGGGCTCACAGGGAGCTCACTGACTTGGTCGAGGAGGCCCCTGGACTGACGGTGAGTGAGGCGGCGGGAGGGCTGCACCTGGCACCCAACACCGTGAGCACCTTGGTGTCCCAGTTGGCCCGACTGGATCTGCTCGAGCGCCGGAACGATCCGGGAGACGCCCGCCTGACTCGCCTGTGGCCAACCAAGGCCGGGGTGGAGCGGAGGTCGGTCTCCCGCGACCTCCGCGTCAGAGCCCTGGCGGGGGCGCTCGACCAACTTCGCGAAGTGGACCGGCGGCGGCTTGCAGCGGCCCTGGCCCCGATGCGGGCCTTGGTGTCGGAGATCGAGTCCGGGGTCCGCCCGCCGCGACCGGGGGCGAAGCGCCCCTGCCGCTAGGGGCGTCAGGCAATCAGGGACGCCGGCCGCTCTCTGACCCAGTTGGTGGTGCCGGTGCCCCTAGGTGACGGCGATTGCTCCTGAGCCGCAACGTCGCCATCCTGCTCGGGGCTCGGGTGACCATGAGCGCGGCGCGGGCGATTGCCGGGGTTATCACAGCCCTGTACCTGGCGGCCGAGGGTTTCTCTGGAGTCGAGCTGGGGGAGCTGTTCCTCACGGTGACCCTGGCCTCAGCCGTGATGACAAGCGGCATCGGCCTGCTGGCGGACCGGGTCGGCAACAAGATCTTCCTGGTCACGGTTCCCCTGCTCACGGCGGCGGCGGCGCTGGTCTTTGGGTTCTCCAGCAGCGCCCCGGTGCTCTTCGTGGTCGCCGCTCTCGGGTCATTCGGCCGGGGCGGCGGCGCCGGTGGTGGCACGGTAGGGCCCTACCGGCCGGCCGAGGCTGCGATGGCCAGCCGTGCGGTCGAGGCCAAGGCGCGCAACACCATGTTCGGGCGCCTCACCTTCGCCTCGACGCTGGGCGCTATCGGTGGCGGGCTGATCGTAGGTCTGGTCCAGCCCGGCCAGGCCCGGGGCGCGGCCGCGGTCGCGGGCTACCGCCCGGCCTTCCTTGCCGCCGCCTTCCTCGCCGCCTTCGCTGGAGTCATCGCGCTGGGCTTGCGCGACACTCACAGTCCTGAGCGGGCTGACGACGAGGACCGCCGCTGGTACCAGAGGGGCTTCTTGCCCCGGCGCTCGTGGTCCATTCTGTGGCGGTTCTGGATAACCAACGGGATCAACGGCGTGGCGATCGGGATGATCGGGCCGTTCATGAGTTATTGGTTCGCCCTCCGCTACGGAGCCAGCCCGGCCTCCATCGGCATCCTCTTTGCGGTCGTCAACGCCGCGACCCTGATCTCGATACTCTCGGCGGCCCCGGTCGCCAAGCGGATGGGTACGGTCAAAGCCATCGTCTTGGCCAGGGCGATCTCCGGGGTGTTGCTCGTGCCCATGGCCCTGTCCCCGACCTTCGGCGCGGCGGGCGCCATCTACTTGGTGCGGATGGTCGCCCAGCGCCTGGGTCTGCCCTTGCGCCAGTCCTTCGTCCAGGGCGTCGCCGACCCGCGCGAGCAGGCGAGTGTGGCGGGCCTCTCCAACCTCCCCTCGCAGGGCACCCAGGCCGGGACCCAGGTTCTCGCGGGATACCTCTTCGACGAGGTGAACCTGGCGCTGCCTTTTGAACTGGCCGCCGGCTTTCAGCTGCTCAACGCCCTGGCCTACTCCGCCCTCTTTCGCCGCGTGCGGCCGGTCGAAGAGCGGGAGGCTAGGCCGAAGGAGCCGGGGCCCTCGGCCCAGCCGGAAGATGGGCCGCCCTAGGGGGACCCGTGCCGCCCCCAGTGCCGTCCGCACCGAGACCGCGTTGCTGGGATACGCTCGAGGGGTGGGCCGGAAACCTGGTGGGTAGGCGTTTGAGCTTTCTCTTCATCCTGGCCGCTGGGCCGAGGACTGAGGCGGTCGAGACTGCCAGGGCCTTGGCCGCGGCGGCCAAAGCTCGCGGCCACACAGTCACGGCCTTCCTCTTGGGAGATGGCGTCGCCCACGCGTACACCCTGGCCGACGATCTCCCGGTGGTCCTCTGCGACGCCGATTGGCGCTGGCGCCAGGCGGGGGCGTCGCCTCCGAGCGGCGTTCACCGGGGCAGCCTCCGGGATCTGGCCCGCCTCTGCCGCGAGTCCCACACGGTTCTAGTTTTCCGGTGAACGCCGTCCCAGGTGGGCCGGAGACTGTCGTCCTGGCTCGCGGCGATCTCGCCGTCGAGGACGCGGCACAAGCGGTCCGGCTGTCGCTGGCACTGCCCCTGGCGGGACTCAGGGTCCGGCTGGTGCTGGCGGACGGGGCTGCAATGCTTGCCCTGGCCGAGCTTCCCGACTTGACCCCCTGGGGAGGCAACCTGGCGGCCGAGCTCCCCGCCCTGCTGGAGGAGGATGTGGCGATCGTGGTTGAGAAGGAGTCCCTGGTGCGGCTGGGGCTGGAGGGGCGGGCCCTGCGCCCGGGGATCGAGCTTAGGCCTGGTGCCGAGATCATCGCCCTCTGCGCCCAAGCGGCGTGCTGCCTTGTCCTCTGAAGCCGGGATCGAGCTCCACCTGGTCAGCCGCCTGGGGGACCGGCGGGCATGGTCCCACTGCCGCGCCCGGGCCGAGGCGGGGGCGCGGGTGGAGGTGGTGCTGTTGCAGGACGCCGTCCTGGAGCAGGGGTTGGAGACCGCGGTTGCGGCGTGGGAGGGCGGCCCCGGCCGGGAGATGGTGGTGCTTGCCTGCGCCGCCGACGCCATGCGGCGGGGAGTGGAGGAACGCTGGGCGCTGATCGACTACGCCGCGATCATCGACCGCTGTGCCGTCGCCAGCCGTGTGGTGAGCTGGTGAGCACGGGGGCGCCCGCCTTGGACGCGGCCGCGGTTGAGCGGTACTCCCGGCAGCTACTTCTAAAGGAGGTGGGGGAGCGGGGGCAGCTGCGGCTGGCCCGGGCCCGGGTGGCGGTCGTCGGGTGCGGCGGGCTGGGGGTGCCCGCCGCCCTCTATCTGGGGGCCGCCGGAGTCGGCCGCCTGCTCCTGCTCGACCCCGACCGGGTCGAGCTCGACAACCTCAACCGCCAGGTCGCGTTCCGGACTGAGGAGGTGGGCCTTCCCAAGGCCCACCTGCTGGCGGCCCGGATCCGGGAACTCAATCCGACGATAGAGGTAGAAGCCCGCGCTGAGGCCGTGGGGCAGGGCTCGATTGGGGCCCTCTTGGAGGAGGTGGAGGCCGTTCTCGAGTGCTCCGATGACCCCCGAGTCAAGTTCCTGGTGAACGACGCCTGCGCCAAGCGGGGGGTGGGGGTGGTCATCGGCGGGGCAGTAGGCCTCGCGGGCCAGGTGGTGGCTGTTCCGCCCGGATGTCCCTGCTATCGCTGTCTCTTCCACGAGCCCCCCCGGGACCGGACCCTCTCCTGCCGTGAGGCCGGGGTGCTGGGACCGGTGGTGGGGACCATCGGCTCGATCGAGGCCCTGGAGGCGATCCGGATGCTCTGCGGCATCGGACCTGGCGGCGGCGGGAGGCTCCTGGACTTCGACGCGGCGACGGTCCGCTGGCGCGAGGTCCGCTTCCCATTCAGCCCGGGCTGCACCGTCCACGGCCGGGCCGCGGCGGGGCAGCGCCCATAATTGAACTCGTGGCTCTGGCAACTGCGCGGCCCCTCCTCGACGAGATCCAAGAGCTGCGCCAGCAACGCCGGGCTCTGATCCTGGCCCACAACTACCAAAGAGACGAGGTCCAGGACATCGCCGACTACGTCGGAGACTCCCTGGGGCTGTCGCGCCAGGCGGCCCGGACCGAGGCCCAGGTCATCGTCTTCTGCGGGGTCCACTTCATGGCCGAGACGGCGGCGGTGCTGGCCCCCGAGAAGACGGTGCTGCTCCCTGACCTCGACGCCGGCTGCTCGCTGGCCGCCAGCATCACCGCCGACCAGCTCCGGGCCTGGAAGGCGGAGCACCCGGGGGCGGTGGTGGTCAGCTACGTCAACACCTCGGCCGAGGTCAAGGCCGAGTCCGACTACTGCTGCACCTCGAGCAACGCGGTCGAGATCGTCAAGGGGATCCCCGAGGACCGGGAGATCCTCTTCTGCCCCGATCTGTTCCTCGGCTCCCACGTGGAGCGGGTGACCGGCCGCAAGCTCCACGTCTGGCTCGGGGAGTGCCACGTCCATGCCGCCATCGAGGCGGGACAGCTGGCGGAGCGGCGAAGGGCCCACCCAGGGGCGGAGGTCCTAGTCCACCCCGAGTGCGGATGCACCACGGCCGCTCTTTACGCCGCAGGCCAAGGCGACCTTCCCGGAGCGACCGTGGTCACCAGCACCGAGGGCATGGTCCGCAGGGCCCGGACCTCAAAGGCCGACACCTTCATCGTCGCCACCGAGGTCGGGGTCATGCACCGGATGCGCCAGGCCGCCCCCGAGAAGAACTTCCTCGCCGCCAATCCCGATGCCGTCTGCCCCTTCATGAAGCTGATCACCCTAGAGAAGGTGCGTGACTCCCTTAGGGATCTGCAGTTCCAAGTCCAGGTGCCGGAGGCCATCGCCGCCCGGGCCCGGGTCGCCATCGAGCGCATGGTCGGGGCCGCCGCCTAGTGGCCGAGGGGGCCTTGGTCGGGATCTTCGGGGGATCCGGTCTCTACCAGCTCTTGGAGGGGGCCGAGGAAAGGCGGGTCGAGACCCCTTTCGGTCCGCCCAGTGACCACCTCTGGGTCGGGGAGATGGGGGGTAGGCAGGTGGCCTTCATGCCCCGCCATGGGCGCAATCACAGCTATCCGCCCCACCGGATCAACTTCCGGGCCAACCTCCACGCGATGCACCAGGTCGGGGTGCGCCGGGTCCTCGCCCCCTGCGCCGTGGGCTCGCTGCAGCGGGAGTTGGCCCCTGGGGACGTGGTCATCCCCGACCAGTTCGTCGACCGCACCTGGGGCCGAAGCGACACCTATTGGGAGGGGCCGGAGGTCCAGCACATCAGCTCGGCCGACCCCTACTGCCCCGAGTTGTCGGAACTGGCGGCGGCCGCCGCCGAGCGCGAGGGGGCGCCGGTACACCGGGGAGGGACCCTGGTCGTCATCCAGGGTCCCCGCTTCAACACCCGGGCCGAGTCACGCTGGTACTCGAGCCAGGGGTTCGGGGTCGTGGGCATGACCGGCTATCCCGAGGTGATCCTGGCCCGCGAGCTGGGCATGTGCTACGCCGCCGTGGCCCTGGTCACCGACTACGATGCCGGGCTGGAGGGGTCGGAGGGCATGTCGCCGGTGACCCACGAGGAGGTGCTTCGGGTGTTCGCCGCCAATCTGGAGCGCGTGCGGAGGATCCTCTCCGGTCTGGTTTCCGAGCTGCCCACTTCTCCCGGCTGCGCCTGCGCCGGGGCGCCGTCCCCACCTCTGGCCCGGGCGTGAGCCAGGGGGCCGTCATCCCGGCCTCGGCCGCAGCCGAGCCGCGCCACCGGATCCTGCCCTTCGTCAACCTCTGGCGGCGGAACAAGATCATGGTCTTTTACGGCTCGCTGGTGCTCCTGATCGGCTTTCTCATCACCGAGCTGCAGACCCACAAGCTCGACTGGCCCATCCTCATGCTGGGTGTGCTGCTCTTCATCGCGGGGGTGGCCCTCCACTTCGGGGTCCGCCGCCACTACGTCATGGCCAGTAGCGACGGACTCTGGATCAACGGGCTTAGCGGCCATGAGCTGATCCCCTTCCCGGAGATTCGCCAGGTCCGCTGCCAGCCCCTCGACGTCTTCTTCAGCTCGGCCAGCCGCAAGGGCAAGATGCTTCGTTCGCTAAAGCCCTTCCAGAAGACGCTGGCGCTGGAAATCCGGGTCGACCGCCAGCCGGGCGAGCTGGCGCGGCTCGGCCGCGGCCTCGGGCGTGGCTGCGTCGTCGAGCAGGACTTGATCCTCTTGGTGGCGGACGCCAAGGGGCTTGAGCGCCGCCTCCAGGGCCGCGTCCGCCGCCGACCTCCCGGTTCTTCTCGGCGGCGGTGACTCCCGCCGCCCTGCCCGCCTGGAGGCGGGAGGGGGTCTGGGCGGCGGTGGCGGCGGCCATGTTCGCGGCGGTGTGCGTGCTTTTGCATTGGCCGCTCCATCCCCTGGTGGCCGCCCTGCTGGTGGGTGTGGTCTGGGGCGTCTCACTGCTGCTGCGCCGGCACGGCCGCCTGACCGGCATCGACGGCGTCGACTGCCTCATCCTGGGAGTCCTGGTCGGGGCGGCGCTGCTGGTCCGGCTGGCCAGCCCCATTTACCTCGACTTCCTCCAAGGCTCACTGGACGGGGTGGGGCAGGTTGCGGCCCCGGCCGGGGTCCACCGCTCACCCACGCACCAAGTCCTGGGGATAGGGGCCTGGGGCCTGGGGTACCCCTACAACCGCCAGGGCTGCACCCAGGTCCCGGTGGGTCGGGAACAGGCCGAGGTCAAGCGCTGCGGCTTCGTCTTCGACGAGGTCTACTTCCCCGTCGACGCCCTCAAGGACCTGAAGGGGATCGACTACTTCGATCCCGAGCCGCCGCTCTCCAAGCTGATCATCGCGACCGGGATCAGCTGGCTCGGCTTCGACCCCTGGGGCTGGCGGATCATGTCCGCCATCTTCGGCAGCCTGCTGGTGGGGCTGCTCTATCTCCTGGCCCGACGCCTCTGGCACCGGTACAGATGGTTCGCGATCCTGGCGGCGCTCTTCCTCAGCCTTGACGGGCTGGAGCTGGTCGAGTCCCGCACCGGGGTTATCGACATCTTCGCGGCCTTCTTCGTGGTCTTGGGCTTCTGGCTCTTCCTTCTGCACTGGCACGCCCGCAGTCGCAAGGAGTGGCTCTGGACCCTCTACCTTCTGGGCCTGGGCTCAGGGCTGGGGCTGGCGACCAAGGCCGACATGATCCCGCCCTTGCTTCTCATGGGCCTGCTGCTGCTGGCGCGCTGGGTCCGCCCCCACCTGCGGCTGCGGGGCCTGGGCCAGGCCGGGCCCCGCTGGCTCCTGCCCCCGGCCCCGGACGACCCCGCCGAGGCCGGGCGCCGGACGATGGTGGGCTCGATGCGCTGGGGCTGGCACTACCTCGGGGCCCTGGTCTTGATCCTGGTTGTCTTCTACCTCTCCTTCTTCCGCTACTGGACCATCTCCCACAGCCTCTACGTCAACTTCGCCGACACCGGCCGCGGCAGCGCCGCCTGCACCTCGCTCACGACCAAGGCCTCGGTCTGCCAGCTGCCGGTGGCGATGGGGATCTCGGAACACAAGCTGGGACCGATGCGGATCTGGCTGCCGGACTCGTTCAATCTGGGCCAGTCCCTGGTCGACGTGGAGATGAACAGCCTGGCCGCCCTCAGCTACCAGGCGACCCTCAAGGCCACCCACCCCTTCGCCTCGCCCTATTACACCTGGCCCCTCGACGGCCACCCGGTCCTCTTCTACGCCACCTATACCGGCAATGGTGTCAGCAGCGTCGGCGGCGAGACCGTCGCCAACTACAGCTGGATCGACGACATGGGCAACCCTGCCATCTTTTGGATGGGTCTCTTGGCCCTGGCCCTGTGCCTCTACTGGACCGTGCGCCGCCGGGACCGGATCGCACTCTTCATACTTCTCGGCTTTCTATTCGACTGGCTCGTCCTCTGGTCCTGGCCCTCGCGGATCCTCTTCTTCTACGAGTTCCTGGAGTCATTGCCCTTCACCTGTTTGGCGTTGAGCTACGTCTGCGTCCGCCTGCTTAGGACCAGGTGGTCGCTGCAGCTGGGGGCAGTGCGGCTGGGCGCGGTGGGGCTGCGACCCCTGGCCGGGGCGGTGGTGCTGGCGGTGGTGCTCAGCTTCGCCTACTTCTACCCCCTCTGGACCGGGCAGCCGATCAACTCCAGCTCCTTCTTCCAGCACATCTGGATCCCGGGCTGGTACTGACCGGGTCCAGTGCTACCTTGTCTTGGGAGATAGCGCTCTACTGGGCCCTGGCGTTCCTGGCGGGGCTGGCCTTGGTCGACCTCCTTCCGCTCGACTGGCGGCTGATGGAGCGGCTGGCCGCGGGGCTCTTGGTGGGGGTGGTGGCCTCCAGCCTGCTCTCTCTGGGGCTCGCCCTCTGGTTGGGCATGGGTCCGGGGGCTGCGCTGGCGGCACCGGCGATCCTCCTCCTCCTCGGGGGCATGGCGGGCCTGCCCCTCTGGCGGCGGCGACTGGGAGCGCAGAGGACCCTCTGGCTGGAGCGCCAGCTGGCGCGCTGGGAGACAGCGGGAGAGAGGGCGGGGCTCCTGGTGGCGCTGGCACTGGGCGCTGGTTTCTACTTCCTCTTCACCAGGGCGGTGCAGCCCGAGGCGGGCCAGCTCTTGGCCAACTACCCCACGGTCTGGGCGGACTGGTCCGCCCACGCCAGCTACGCCCAGAACCTGCTGCTCGGACACAACCTGCCCCCCACCGACGTGCTGGAGTCGGGCGCAGCCCTCCGCTACCCCTTTCTCCCGGACTTCCAGTCGGCGCTGCTGGGGACCCTGGGACAGAACGTGCTCGGCGCCATGGACGTCGGCTCCTGGCTGATCTCCTGGGCGGCCGCGGTCCTGATCTGGCAGCTGGCCTGGCGGGTGACCCGGCGTCCGGTGGCCGCGGCCCTGGCCCTGTGCTTGGCCTTGCTGGGGGGCGGGCTCGGCTTCGTCGGCCTTTACGGCGACGGCTGCCAGCAGCTGGCCCACGCCCAGGCGACCTTTCAGGCCTCGGCCTGCACCCACCTCGGTCCCCAAACCCCGGGGGCGGTGGCCGGCTTCCTGGGCCACCTCCCCACCGAGCTGACCCATCTGCCCCGCTCCTACGACGGCCAGTCGCAGACCGATCCGCCCCTGCCGGATCTGGAGTGGTACGAGCCGCTCCTGGCTTACTGGCTGCCCCAGCGCGACTTCGACTACGGGGTGGGCCTGGTGGCCCTGCTGAGCCTCCTGCTCTGGGAGGCGAGCCGGGGTCGGCGCCGGGAACTGGCGCTGGGTGCTGGCGTCCTCGGGGCGGCGCTGCCCTGGTTCAACCCCTTCGGTTACATGGCGGTGGGTCTGATCGGGCTCTGGTGGCTCGGGCGGAGAGGCTGGTGGGGCCGGCTGGGGCTGTACCTGCTGCCGCTCTTGCTCCTGGGCCTGCCCCGGATGCTGTTCGTGGTCCTGGGTCCCCACGGGCAGCTGGTGAGCCCTGCGGGCAGCAACCTCTTCCCCCAGCTGGACGTGGGCTGGTTGGCGCACGC
>JBOHUL010000018.1:0-6076 GCA_050734425.1 Candidatus Dormibacteria bacterium | reverse complement strand
CCAGTAGCCCCCTGACGTAGAGGCCACTCCCCCCGACCACCAGCGCCGGTCGGCCCCGACCGAGGATCGACCAAACGCAGACCGCGGCTCTGCGGCGAAAGACGGCCGCCGAGAAGCTCTGGCCCAGATGGGCCCAATCTAGCCCGTGGCAGGCCACCCCCCCAAGCTCGGCCGGGGTGGGTTTGCCCACCCCCACCTCCAGCTCCGCGACGGCCTGGCGGGAGTCCGCATTCAGAAGCTCACCTCCCAGGCGCTGGGCCAGCTCCACGGCGAGAGCGGTCTTGCCGGAGGCCGTCGGACCGAGTACCGCCAGCACCGGGGGCTCCGGGCCGGCGGCCAAGGTCAGGACCGCCTCCTGAACGCGGCTAGCAGGTGCCCCTGGCTCAGCTCAAGAACGGTGGGACGGCCGTGGGGGCAGGTCACCGCTCCCGGCGTCCGGCCAAGATCCCGAAGCAGCGCTGCCGCCTCCTCTGAGTTGACGCGCTCACCGAAGCGGATCGCGGTGTGGCACGCCAGCGAGGCCGCGAGCCGGTGATGTCTGGCGGCAGTGCCATCAGTGTCCCCGGCGAGGTCCTGCGCCAGCTCCAGCAGCAGCGGCTGGAGCTCCGACAGGCGGCACCCCGCGGGCACGGCGCTGCAGCGCAGCGACCGCTCGCCGAAGCGCTCCAGGCACAGCCCGCCCCGGAGCAGCAGCTCCTGGTGCCCCTCCAGGTTGAGGACCACAGCCAGAGGCAGTTCCAGCAGCAGTGGCTGGAGCAGGCCCTGGCTCGGCTGGGACGCCAGCTCGGGCTGGTCCAACGACGACACGATTCGGGAGTACAGCACCCGTTCATGGGCCGCGTGCTGGTCGACCAGGGCCACCCCCGAGTCCGTCTCCGCTACCAGGAAGCGGAGGTGCGTCTGGCCCAGATAGCGCCAGCCGGTCGTGGCGAAGGGAAAGTCAGTCGCCGCCGACGGGAGGTCCTCGGCCAGTTCCAGCCGACCCTGCCCGAGTGGCCCCGGCGACGCTCCGGGCCGCGGCAAGGCTGTGGGCCCGCTCACTCGGCTTCCATCGTCGCCACGGGTAGAGCCCGCCTGCCCCTGCAGGCTCTGCCAGCAGGCCCGTTGGACTGCCTCGAAGATCTGCCCCTCGTTCCTGAACCGCACCTCCCGCTTGGCCGGATGGACATTGACATCCACCAACTCACTGGGGCAGCGGACGTCGAGTACGGCCACCGGGTGTCGGCCGACCTCGAGCCGCCCCCGGAAGGCCCCCTCGACCGCGGCCACCATGAAGCCGAGGTGGACCCGCCGTCCGTTGACCAAGAACACCTGCTGCTGGCGGCTAGGGAGACCCCGTCCGGGCTGCCCCAGAAGCCCCACCACGGCCACCTCCCCGGCCCGGGCGTCCACTGAGATCAAATCGCCGCCGACCCCCTTGCCCAGGACTGCCTGCGCCGCCTCGCGCAGGTCGCCCCCACCCGGTGCGAGCAGCTGCCGGCGTCCTTCGGCCCTGGCCTCGAAGCGGACGTCCGGCCGCGCCAGCGCGGATTCAGCGACAACTCGCAGACATGCGGCCGCCTCGGACCGAGTGGACCGCAGGAAGGCGCGTCGTGCAGGTACGGTCCCGAAGAGGTCCCGTACCTCTATGGTCGTCCCCGGCGCCGAGCCTGCGGGGGCGGGCTCGGCCGTGCGGCCCGGGAGGACCTCGACCCTCCAGGCCGCAACCTCCCCCACCGGCCGGGAGACGATCACCACCTGGGCGACGGCGGCGATGCTGGCCAGGGCCTCGCCCCGAAACCCGAAGGTCCTGACCCCGGCCAGGTCCTCAAGGCGACCGAGCTTGCTGGTGGCGTGACGCTCCAGGGCCAGGGCCAGCTCGTCCCGGGGAATGCCCCAACCGTCGTCCACCACCCGGATCAGGCCAGCCCCACCTCCCTCCAGCTCGACCGTGACCCTGCTGGCGCCGGCGTCGAGGCTGTTCTCGACCAGCTCCTTGACGACCGAGGCCGGACGCTCGATGACCTCACCTGCGGCGATGGCGTCGGTCAGCTCTGGCGCCAGGGCCCGGATCGGTTGGCGACGCGTTTTCGCGCCCAGCTTGGGGGGAACCGCTCCCGTGGTCAGCGCCGAACCTCCACCTGGCGCTGCCACTCCGCGATCTTCTGGAGCGCCTCCAAGGGGGTCATCGACTCCAGCTCGAGCCGGCCCAGGTCTTCCAGCATCGGGTGCCGCTGGGCCAGGGGTAGGTCCAGCTGCGCCACGTCGGCGGCGCCCGCCCCGAGCGGTGCCGCCGCCTCCCGCTCCGCCAGGATGGCGTCCGCCCGGACCAATACAGGAGCCGGCAGCCCGGCCAGGCGCGCCACGTGGATGCCGTAGGAGCGATCGGCACCCCCGGGGACGACGCGATGGAGGAAGGCGATGGCCTTGTCCCCGCCGCTGTCGGTCTCGGCCACGTCGACGCGGTGGTTGCGCAGCCCGGGCAAAGACCGCTCAAGCGCGGTCAGCTCATGGAAGTGGGTGGCGAAGAGCACCCGGCGAGGGCTGCTCGGGGCATCGTGGAGGTGCTCCAGCACCGCCTGGGCGATGCTCATCCCGTCATAGGTGCTGGTCCCCCGCCCCAGCTCATCCAGCACCACCAGGCTGCGGGGCGTGGCTCGGGCCAGGATCAGGGCCACCTCCTCCATCTCGACCATGAAGGTGCTGCGACCGGAGGCGATGTCGTCGTGGGCCCCGACCCGGGTGAAGATCCGGTCCACCAGGCCCCAGCGGGCGCGGGCGCAGGGGACGGGGGCGCCCAGCTGGCCCAGCAGGCAGACCACCGCCACCTGGCGCAGGAAGGTCGACTTGCCCGCCATGTTGGGGCCGGTGAGGAGCCAGATCCGCTCGGCCTCGCCGTCGAGATCGATGTCGTTGGGGACGAACTGGCCCGCTGCTAGCCCCGACTCCACCAATGGGTGCCGCGCCTGGGCGAGGGAGAGACCCAGGCCCTGGTCGATCTGGGGCATCACCCAGTCCTCACTGGCCCCCACCTCAGCCAGGCTCTGGATGGCGTCCACCTCGGCCAGGGCGCTGGCAGCTCGTCCCAGGGAGGGGATGTCGGCGACCACCGCCTGCAGCAGCCGCCTCAGGCACTCCTGCTCGCGGAGGTTGGCCCGCTCCCGGGCGGTCAGGACGACGTTCTCCTGCTCCCGTAACTCCGCGGTGACGAAGCGTTCCGACCCCACCAGCGTCTGCCGGCGCAGGTACTCGGGCGGGATCGGCTCGCGGGCGCTGTGGCGGACCTCGATGTAGTAGCCGAAGACCCGGTTGTAGCCCACCTTGAGAGTGCGAATCCCGGTTCGCTCTCGCTCGGTAGCCTCCAGGCGGCTCAGGTACTCGCGGGCGCCCGCCGCTGACTCGCGGATCCGCTCCAACTCCGGGTCGAATCCGGCCCGGATGTAGCCCCCATCCCGAGCTTGGGCTGGCGGCGCGTCGACCAGGGCCCGGCGCAGAAGCGCAGCGGTCTCCGGCGCCGGAGATCCCAGCCCCGCGACCAGATCCCCCAGTAGCTCCGACGAACTGGAACTAAGCGCCGAGGTCAGCTCGGGCAGCCGCTCCAGGGTCGTGGCCAGGGCTGCCAGATCTCGAGGGCCAGCCAGACCGTGGGCACAGCGCCCCAGGAGCCGCTCCAAGTCACTGCAGCCGTGCAGGCGGGAGCGGATCTGGCGCCGTTGCTGCGGCGCCCGGAGCAGTTCCGCCACCGCCTCCTGCCGCCGGGCGATCGGCCCCAGGCGACAGAGGGGCTCCAGCAGCCAACTCCTAAGGCAGCGCGCCCCGGGGGCTGTCAGGGTCCGGTCCAGGAGGCGGAGCAGGGACGGGCCACCGCCAGGGGGCGGCACCAGGTCTAGGTTGCGGCTGGTGGCCGGATCGAGGCCCATCACCCGGCCTTCCTCCCGCCAACTGAGCCGGAGGAAGCCCGGGTTTATGGCTAGCTCACCCAGCCGGCAGTACGCCGCCAGCGCCCCCAGGGCGCCCAGCGCCAGCTGGCCCCTGCCCGTCTCAGGTACTTCCAGCCCTGCGCTTTGCGCCAGGTCGCGGCCTCGATCCGCGTCGAAATCGGAGCGCGGCCGGATGGAGACCGCCGCCCCCAGCGCCTCAGAACCCTCGGGGAGCGGCTGTCCCACCGGCTGCAGCAGCTCTGCCGTCTCGAGCGCAACGAGCCGGTCGACCAGCCTCGGCCCAGCGTCGACGTCCGTCACCACCATCAGCTCGCACTGGCCCGTGCTGACGTCGAGCGCGGCCAGCCCGGTAGCTCCTTGGCCCCCGTAGAGGGCGACGCAGCGAGACGCGCTCTCGGGGCTGAGGAAGCCCTCCTCAACCAGCGTCCCCGGACTCAGCACCCGCACCACCCGGCGGGCCACCAGCTTGCCCTTGCGCGGCTCCTCGATCTGGTCACAGACCGCGACCTTAACCCCGGCCTCCAAGAGCTTGCGGGCGTAGGTCTCCAGGCTCAGATGCGGCACGCCACACATGGCGATTCGGCCCGAGCGCCCGAAGGGTCGGGCGGTCAGGGCCACCCCCAGGATCGGTGCCGCCCGCTCCGCGTCGTCCCCGAAGAGCTCGAAGAAGTCCCCCATGCGGAACATGACCAGGCAGTCGGGATGGGACTGCTTGGCGGCCCAGTACTGGCGTACGGCGGGTGTGTCCTCGCTAGACGCCCGGTGCTCCCCCCCTGGTGCTGTGGCCGCGGCGGCGCTCAAGCCGCCACTAGTTGCCAAGCGGTGGCCGCCACCACCGTCGCCGTGACCGTCTCCCCGGTCACGGCCTGCCGCTGCAACCAGGTGACTCGGTTCTGCCGAGTCCGCCCATAGGGCCGACCGTCGTCACCATGGCCCTCGACCAGGACCTCTACCCCCTCTCCCACCAGGGCCCGGTTGCGCCTCTGGCTGATCCCCCGCTGCAACTCCAGAACCTCGTGCAGGCGCCGCTTCTTGGTCTCGAGGGGAATGTCGTCCGCCCGCCGGTAGGCGGCGGTCCCGGGCCTGGGGGAATATGCCTGGACGTGGACGGTGTCGAACTCGACCAGCGCCAGCATGCGCATGGTCTGCTGGAACTCCGCCTCGGACTCGCCGCAGAAGCCCACGATGACATCGGTGCTGAGGCCGATCCCGGGCACCCGCCGCCGGGCCCGCTCCAGAATCCCCAGATACTCGTCGACCCGGTACTCCCGCTTCATGCGCCGCAGGCAATCGTCGCTGCCCGACTGAACTGGCAGGTGCAGCTGCTCGCAGGCGCTTCTCAGGTCGCCGATGGCACCGAGCAGCCGATCGGAGGCGTTGCGGGGATGGGAGGTGAGGAAGCGCAGACGCTCAAGCCCCGGGATTCCATCCAGTCGCGCCATCAGCTCGGGCAGCCCGGCGCCCTCGGTGGGGTCGGAGTACGAGTTGACGTTCTGGCCGAGCAGGGTGACCTCCTTCACCCCCCGCCCCACCAAGCGCCGGCACTCGCCCTCCACCTCCGCCGCCGGCCGACTTCGCTCCCGCCCCCTGACGAAGGGCACGATGCAGTAGGTGCACATCTCGTTGCAGCCCAAGATGACCGGCAGGTAGGCGAGGAGGCGGTCCGAGGCCGGCAGCGGCACCGGGCCTTCCAACGCGCCCTGGTACAGGTCCCGCAGTCGAGCGAAGAAACCGTCCGGGTCCCGCATGTCGAAGACGTAGTCCAGGTGGCGAAAGCGCCGCAGCAACTGCCCGCCGTGCTCCCCCACCATGCAGCCGGTGAGTGCGATCGCCCGCCCCGGTCTAGCCGCCTTCCAGGCTGCCAGCTCCCCGAGGTGGCTGCTGGCCCGGTCCTCCGCGTGCTGGCGCACCGCACAGGTGACCAGCACCGCCAGGTCCGCGTTTTCCAGATCCACTCCCGGGACCATGCCCACCTCTGCGAACTGCTCCGCCAGAGCATCGGCGTCGGCGACGTTCATCTGACAGCCAATCTGCCAGATGTTGACCCGGGGAGCCCGGTCCCCGCTGACCGCGAGGGGCCGTCGCCGGGGCTGCGCCTCCAGCAGGGGGATAGGCGAGAAGACGGACTTGGGCGGGACGGGGCCCGTCAGCGCACC
>JBOHUL010000017.1:0-13855 GCA_050734425.1 Candidatus Dormibacteria bacterium | reverse complement strand
CCTACATCTTCCACCTGCTCCCGGCCGCGGTTCCGGCGGCAGTGGTGGTGGGGGCGATGCTCCCGACGCGACGCCTGCTGCCGAGACGCCAACTGTGGCTCCTGCCGGTCGTGCTGTCCTGCCTCCTGAGTTTGGGGGTCTGGGCTGAGATGTTTTCGAACTCTCAGCACCAGATGTCGCTCTATACCGTGGCCCGGACCGCTTTCTACTACCCGATGTTTGCCGGTCGGGCGACGGGGCGGATTGGTCAGGTCCAGTACGACAACTACTACGACGACCGTATTGTCACTGAAGAGTCCGCCGCCAGCTGGCTCAGGGCTCACGGTCTTGCGCGTGCGACTGCGGTTGTCTGGTCCGCGGACTCTTGGGCCTACCTGCTCACTCCGCTGAGGCCGGTCCTGCCGGCCCCTCCCTTGTACAAGGACATCCAATGGCTGGGCCAGACCCAGGTCACCCGCCGCACTATCCGGGCCGACCCGGAGGTCATCCTGCTCGTCCGGGACGGGCTAAGCCAGTACGGATTCATCAGGACGATCCTGCAGTCCCATTACCGACAGGTTGCGGTTCTGGCAAGAGGCTCGATCTGGTTGCGCTCCAACGCGATCGCGGTCAAATCGTGATCCGGGCACGCGACTACCTCCGTCATCCCTGGCCTCGTGCGGCGTGGGCCCAACCGGCCTTGCCGCCTAGCCTCATCCTCCCCTTGGCCTTCCTCGTGCTCCTGCGGCTGCCATCACTGTTCGAACCCCACTGGTACACGGACGAGGCCGGCTACGCCAACACCGCCTACCTGATGGCCCACGGCAAGGTGCTCTACCTGACCGTCTGGAACAACAAGCCGCCTTTGCTCTTCTGGATCTACCAGCTTGCGCTCGGGGGGTTCGGGCCGAGTGAATTCGGCCTGCACCTGCTCTCACTCGTGAGCGAGGCCGCGGCTCTGGCCGGTGTCTGGCGACTCGGTCGGGCGCAGCTGAGCAGCAGAGGTGTGTGGCTGGCCACCGCCATGGGAGCGCTGCTTCTGGGGATTCCCCTATTCGACGGAGATTTGGCGCTGCCCGAGAACTTCCTCATCGCCTTCACCGTCTGGGCCATGGTCGTGGCTCTGGCCAGCCTCTCCAGCGAAGGGGCGCGTCGCGCAGCCGTCTTGGCCGCCCTGGCAGGCGTCCTGCTGGGACTGGCCTGCCTGATTCAACAGACGGCATTGGCGGATGCGGCGGCGGCCTGCCTCTTCCTGCTTCTCGCAAGAAGGCGGCGGCCATGGCTGGCAGCTGTGGTGGCAGGCGCGCTGACCCTCACCGTCGTAATTGCCCTGGCGCCCTTCCTCCTCAGAGCTGGAGTCGGCAACGTCTTCTTCTTCCTGGTGGGCAGCTATTTCGGCTACGCCGGCCGCAGCCTGGCGGCCAACGCCGCCGACCTCATTCCCCGCGGGTTGGCCATCGCCCTTCTGCTGTTCGGAGTCTGGCGGAGCCGAGGTTGGGACTCCGTCTCGCGGTTGTCGCTCATCTGGCTCGCCGCCGTGCTCCTGGCCTACACGCTCCCCAACCGGCCCTACCTGCACTTCCTCCTGCCGGCGGTCCCACCCGCCGCCCTGTGCCTGGCCCGCTGGTCGGGGCTCGCGACCTTCCGTCGCTGGCCCCGGCTCTGGCCCGGGGCGCGCCCGCTGGTGGTCTCGGTGGTGATCTCGGGGGGGCTTTGGGCGGTGCTGCTGCTCGGGGCGGCGGGGACGGGGAGCCTGTTCCCGGGTAAGTTGACGGCCGAGTACTACCCAGCCTTCATTGCCCGCGCCACGGGCCTCATCTCCAGCTCCGCCCTTGACCGGGTGTTCGGTACCGGTCCGGCGGCCGAGGGCTCGGCCGTGGCCTGGATCAGGGTCCACCGGCTGAGCGGCAGTCGGGCGGTGGTGTGGTCGCCGGACTCCTGGGCGTACCTCCTGGGCGACCTCCACCCGGTGCTTCCGGCGGCGGCGATCTACGTCGATCAGGAGTGGCTGGGAAGTGATGGGCTGCTGGCGCGGCTGGAGCAGGCGAAACCGGCCCTGATCCTGGTGACCGGGAAGAGCCCGGACCAGTTCGGTCCGATAGTGCCGGTGCTCCGCGCCGCCTATACCGAGGTGGACCGGGTAGCTGGCGCCCAGCTGTGGATCCGGGATGCGGTCGCGCTTCGTCTCGGCCGGCTTGAGCGCGCTCACGACCAGTCCGGACGGAGTCGGGTCCAGGTGAGGACGGGAGCGAACGCCGGTGGCTGAACTGCCGGGGCACGGCTGGCCCAACGGGTCGAAAAAAGACCCGTTGGGGGCCTCGGTTATCCTGATTTGAGGTGGTGAGTGTGAAGGGTCCTGGTCTCGGAAGTCACGTTCGGAACCCGCGCCTATACCAGGTGCTGGGAGTGGTGAGTCTTGGTCTGGGCGTTGCCGCCTGTGGCGCGCCGGTGCCCGGCGCCAATCGAACCGCCGCCACCAGAGCGCCATTGCCGACCTCGGCGTCGTGCTCCAAGGTGAGCGTCTTCCCGAGCCCCGGGGCCAAGACCGCCTCGCCCACGACCCAGATCAGCTTTCGCAACATCTCGCCCGCTGCCATCGAGGCTTCAGGGGTCCAGGTCGCGGGCTCCATCACCGGCCCTCACGACGGGGCCTGGGTCGCGGACTCCGATGGGGATGGGGCCAGCTTCTATCCCACCGTCCACTTCCTGGCAGGGGAGACGGTGCAGGTCGAGGCCGGCGTCGGCATCTGCGGCGCCTCTGGATCCTCCTACCACTTCCGGATAGCGAAGCCTCCGGGGCCGCTGGCGGCGTCCTCCAAGGCCAAGCCCAGCCCTTCGCCCAAGCTGCAACAGCCAACCCGGACCTACAAGACCATGCCCTCGGTGCAGGTGCCCAAGCTCACCGTGACCGTTCCCGCCTCCTTCGGCGACGAGTACGTCCTTGAGACCCCTCACGGCGGCACCAAGCCCGGCGGGCCGATGATCGTCGGCGGGAAGGGTCAGTTGATCTGGTTCCAGCCCCTGGCCCCCGCGGTGATCGCCACCGACCTCCGGGTGCAGTCGTACCAGGGGCAACCCGTGCTCACCTATTGGAAGGGGGCAATCATCAACGGGCACGGTATCGGTGAGGACCTGATCCTGAACTCGGCCTACCAGCCCCTCAAGACACTGGTGCCGGGCGATGGCTACGCCGCCGACCTCCATGAGTTCCTGCTTTCCCAAGACGGCAGCACCGCCTGGATGACCGCCTACAACGAGGTCGGCTGGAACCTGAGCAGCGTCGGTGGCCCCAAGGATGGGGCGGTGCTTGACGGGATCGTCCAGGAGATCGACGTCGCGACCGGCAACGTGCTGTTCGAATGGCACAGCCTGGATCACGTCGCGGTCAACCTGACCAATCAGAAGGTCGACACCAGCCTTCCCTTCGACTACTTCCACGTCAACTCGGTCGACCCCCTGGACAACGGCACCGTCGTCATCTCGTCGCGCCACACCAGCACCGTCTACGGGGTGGCCCAGGCGACGGGGCGGGTCCTGTGGCGGCTGGGGGGCAAGGCCAGTAGCTTCAGGATGGGCAAGGGGACCCACTTCGCCCTGCAGCACGATGCCGAGGTGCGGGGCCCGGACACGATCTCGATCTTCGACGACGAGGACGCGCCGCCATCGAGCCTGGCGGCCAGGGGGCTGGTGCTCCATCTGGACTTCCAGACGCGTAGGGCGACCCTTGAGAGCGCCTATCCGCACTCGGGCCTCAAGGTCCCGGCCCAGGGCAATGTCGAGTTCCTCGCCAACGGCAACGTGTTCATCGGCTGGGGATCGGGCAGCTACACCTCGGAGTTCACCAAGGGCGGCCAGCTCGTCTTCGACGCCCACTTCGGAAGCGCCATCAACAGCTATCGTGCCTACCTCCATACCTGGGTCGGGACCCCCGCCACCAAGCCGGCCCTGGCCAGCAGCGCCGGAGGCCAGGGGGCCCTGGTCGTCTACGCCAGCTGGAACGGCTCGACCGAGACCTCTGCCTGGGAGGTGCTTGGCGGCCCCGACGCCTCTCACCTGAGCGAGCTGGCCACGGCACCGCGCCAGGGCTTCCAGACCGCGGTCCCGGTCAGTGGGTCCCCAAAGGTGGTGGAGGTGGTGGCCCTGGGGGCCTCCGGTCAGGCGCTGGCCAGCTCCCAGGCGCAGCCGGTGGGCACGGGCTCCTGATGCACGGCGGAGCAAGTGGCGAGTGCCAGGTCTGCCTAGGGGAGGAGTGACGATGCCGAACGAGCCCGCCGAGGTGGAGGTCGTGGTGGAGATCCCCAAGGGGAGCCGCAACAAGTACGAGATGGACCACCACAGCGGCACCATCCGCCTGGACCGGGTGCTGCATTCCTCGGTCCACTACCCATGTGATTACGGCTTCGTCCCGGGCACCTTGGCGGAGGATGGGGATCCCCTGGACGCCCTGGTGATGGTGGAGGAGGGCACCTTCCCCGGCTGTTCTGTCACAGCCAGGCCAATCGGCCTCCTGCACATGGCGGACGAGCACGGAGTCGACATCAAGCTGCTCTGCGTGGCGGCCCGTGACCCTCGATTCGACACGATCTTGGAGCTGGAGGACCTGGCCCCCCACTGGTTGCGTGAGATCGAGATCTTCTTCGAGACCTACAAGCAGCTCGAGGATGAGAAGGAGGTCTCGGTGGGAGGTTGGGAGGGCCGGGAGGCGGCCTGGTCGGCGACAGACCGTTGCCGGGAGCGCTACCGGGCTTTGGCGGCCTCCTGATTCGGCTTCCAGGGACCCCTCTTCGGCCGGTCCCTATCATGGAAGAAGCCAAGTCTTTTTGCGGGCCGGTTCGCGCCCAGCCAGTGGAGGGCCGATGAGGGAGAAGGTCTCGGTGGTCGGAGCCGGCAACGTCGGCGCCACCCTGGCCCAGCGCCTGGCGGAGATCGACCTGGTCGACGTCGCTTTGGTCGACGTGGTCGAGGGGCTGGCGGAGGGCAAGGCACTCGACCTCTTGGAGGCGGGACCGGTCGTCGGCTACGACAGCCGGGTGGTTGGCAGTACCGACTACGCCATCACCGCCCAATCCCGGGTAGTCGTCATCACCTCGGGCCTGGCGCGCAAGCCGGGGATGAGCCGCGACGACCTGGTCTCGGCCAACGCCAAGATCGTGAGGGAGGTGGTGGAGCAGGTGCTGGCCCAGTCTCCCGAGGCGGTCCTGATCATCGTCACCAACCCTCTCGACGTCATGACCGAGCTGGCGCTTCGAGTCAGCGGCCGGCCCCGGGAGAAGGTGATCGGGATGGCGGGGGTCCTGGACACGGCCCGGTTCCGCACCTTTCTCGCCGAGGAGCTGCGGGTATCGGTCCACAGCGTCGAGGCCAGCGTCCTCGGCGGGCATGGGGACTCCATGGTGCCGCTGCGCCGGGCCACCAGCGTGGCCGGGGTCCCGGTGGAGCGCTTGCTCACGCCGGAGCGGCTGGAGGAACTGGTCCAGCGGACCAGGGAGGGCGGTGGTGAGATCGTGCGTCACCTCAAGACCGGCAGCGCCTTCTACGCCCCCTCGGCGGCGGCGGCGCAGATGGTGGAGGCGATCCTCCGTGACCGGGGCCAGATTCTCCCCTGCGCTGTGCGGCTCCAGGGCGAATATGGACTGGATGGGGTGGTGATGGGGGTCCCGGTCAAGCTCGGGGCCGGGGGGGTGGAGCAGGTGATCGAGGTTGAGCTC
This sequence comes from Candidatus Dormibacteria bacterium, assembly GCA_050734425.1. Lineage (GTDB taxonomy): Bacteria > Chloroflexota > Dormibacteria > Aeolococcales > Bog-877 > Bog-877. The sequence continues at coordinate 8,168 of JBOHUL010000017.1, read as the reverse complement.
AGCCCCGAAGAGAGAGGCGAACTGGAGCGCTCCGCCGTGGCGGTGCGCGAGACCGCACTGGTCCTTAACTGATGGCGGCCAGCCTGCGCCTGGGCCTGCCGGGCCCGGCGCAGCTGAAGCGGATGTGGTGGTTCTACCCCGGCAACGTCGTGATCTGGCTCGGACTATTTGGCATCTACAGCTTCTGGACCATCGTCTTCTTCCACACCGACCAGTTCCACCAATACCTTTCGCCCTTCTTCTCGCCCCGGGTCGCAACCGGCAGGACGCCGGTGTCACCCGCGCTCTTCATCTTCTACGTGCCCCTGGGCTTCCGTGCCACCTGCTACTACTACCGCAAGGCTTACTACCGCTCCTTCTTCGCCGATCCCCCGGCCTGCGCCAAGGGGGAGCCGCAGCAGCTGGGCCAGCTGGTGCCCACCGGCAGGGGGCCGGCCTACCGGGGTGAGCGGCGACTGCCATTCGTGCTCAACAACCTCCACCGCTTCTTCATGTACTTCGCCGTCGGCTTTTTGGTGGTGCTGTGGATCGATGTGCTCAGGGCCTTCTCCTTCCACGGCTACTACGGCTTCGGCGTGGGCACCGCGATCATGCTGGTCAACATCGTCCTGCTCACCGCCTACACATTCGGCTGCCATTCGCTGCGCCATCTTGTCGGAGGCGGGATCGACTGCTTCTCCTGCGTCTTCATGGGTGGCCCCAGGCGCCAGCTCTGGCGGGGGACCAGCTGGCTCAATGTCCGCCATTCCACCTTCGCCTGGCTCAGCCTCTTCAGCCTGATCGCCACCGACGTCTACATCCGCCTGCTCCAGTACGGGGTCTTCCCCGATCCTCACTTCGGTTTCTGACGTGGTGGGCGTATGACCATCGAGGCCGACTACGACGTCCTGGTCTTGGGGGCGGGGGGTGCCGGGATGCGGGCGGCCATCGCCGCCAGCGAGCAGGGCTGCAGCGTGGGCGTGGTCTGCAAGTCGCTCCTGGGCAAGGCCCACACCGTCATGGCCGAGGGCGGGATCGCCGCCGCCATGGGCAACGTCGATCCCGCCGACTCCTGGGAGGTCCACTTCGGAGACACCCTCCGGGGTGGGGCCATGCTCAACAACTGGCGCATGGTCGAGCTCTACGCCCACGAGGTCATCGAGCGGGTGATCGAGCTGGAGGAGTGGGGCGGGGTCTTCGATCGGACCAAGCGGGGCCAGATCAGCCAGCGCGCATTCGGGGCCCACTCCTGGCGGCGCCTGGCCCACATCGGCGACCGCACCGGGCTCGAGTTGATCCGCACCTGCCAGGACCGCCTGGTGCACCAGGAGCGGGTCCGGGTGCACATGGAGACCACCCTGACCCGACTGCTCAAGGACGGGGACCGCGTCGCCGGCGGCTTCGGCTACGACCGGGCCTCGGGCGAGTTCGTCCTGCTCCGGGCCAAGGCGGTGGTCCTGGCCACCGGCGGCTGGGGCCGGATGTTCCGCATCACCTCCAACAGCTGGGAGGGCACGGGCGACGGCGCCGCCATGGCGTTGCAGGCCGGGGCCGAGCTCAAGGACATGGAGTTCGTCCAGTTCCACCCGACCGGGATGGTCTGGCCCCCAGGTGCCCGTGGCATCCTGGTCACGGAGGCGGTCCGGGGCGAGGGCGGCATCCTCCGCAACCGCCAGGGCGAGCGCTTCATGCAGCGCTACGACCCCATCAAGAAGGACCTGTCCTCGCGGGACATCGTCGCCCGCTCCATCTTCAAGGAGGTGCAGGCGGGCCGAGGCTCACCCCACGGCGGAGCCTTCCTGGACGTCACCCATCTGGGCCAGGACACCATCAGGCGGCGCCTGCCCTCGATGTTGGAGCAGTTCCACAGCCTGGCCGGCGTCGACATCACCAGGGAGTCGATGGAGGTGGCGCCCACCATCCACTACACCATGGGCGGGGTCAACGTCGAGGCCGAGACCGCCGCCACCAGGGTCCCCGGGCTCTTCGCCGCAGGCGAGGTGGCGGCGGGGCTGCACGGGGCAAACCGCCTGGGAGGCAACTCCCTGGGCGACATCCTGGTCTTCGGCAGGCGCGCGGGCGAGGCAGCGGCCGCCTATGCCCACGGGCTCGCCCGAGCGCCCAAACCCGAGATGGGTGCGGTGGAGGAGGAGAGAGGGATTCTGCGCCGACCCCTGGAGGGCGGCCAAGGAGAGGACCCGTTCGAGATCCATCGCGCCCTCCAGGACTCGATGCAGTCGGGGGCCGCCATCGCCAGGACCGAGGAGTCCCTGAAGGAGACCCTGGAGCAGGTGTTGGAGCTGCAGGAGCGTGCCCGGCGCGTCCGGGTCGCCGGCACCGCCGCCTACAACCCCGGCTTCAGCAGCGCCCGAGACGACATCTTCATGCTCACCATCAGCGAGGCCATCGTCCGCTCGGCCCTGGAGCGGCGCGAGAGCCGCGGCTCCCAATGGCGGCTCGACTACCTGGACCGGGACCCCGAGCTGGGGATGGTGAATCTCATCACGAGGCTCGACCACAGCGGCCGGATGGAGGTGGTGCGGGTCCCGATCGACCCCATGCCCGAGCGCCTGCGCAAGCTCACCGAGGGCGAGACCCGAGTGGCGGCGACCGCCATCGCCGACGCCGCCGAGGCCCGGCTCCAGGCCCGGCTCAAGGGCCGGCCCATGCCCAAGGTCGAGGTCTCGCCCGAGGACGAGCACCCCAAGAGTCTCCGGATCGTCTACGAGGACGGCCTGAGCCAGAGGCAGGTCAAGGTCAAGGTTTGGCGCGGAGATGCCAGCGGCGGTGGCTTCCAGGATTACGTGGTGCCCCAGGTGGAGGGGATGGTGGTCCTGGACGCGGTCCACTGGATCCAGGCCCACGGCACCCCGGACCTGGCCTGCCGCTGGAATTGCAAGGCGGGCAAGTGCGGCTCCTGCAGTGCCGAGATCAACGGCCGGCCCTCGCTCATGTGCAAGACCAGGGTCGACCAGGTCCTGGAGTACGCCACCGCCATCTCAGTCGGGCCGATGCAGGTCTTCCCCAAGGTCGAGGACCTGGTGACCGACGTCAGCTGGAACTACGAGGTCAACCGCCGGATCCAGCCCTTCACCCCCGCCCCCGGGGTGCACGCACCCTTCAAGATCTTTCAGGCGGACATTGAGCGGGTGGTGGAGCAGCGCCGCTGCATCGAGTGCTTCCTCTGCCAGGACGTCTGCCACGTCCTGCGGGAGCACGAGGGCCGAGGCCGCTTCTTCGGCCCTCGCTTCTTTGTGCGGCTGGCTTCCCTGGAGATGCACCCCAAGGACGTGGGCAACCGCCTGCCCCAGCTCCATGGCGAGGCCGGGTTGGCTCTGTGCAACATCACCAAGTGCTGCACCGAGGTCTGCCCTGAGCACATCAAGATCACCGACAACGCCATCATCCCCCTGAAGGAGCGGGTCGCCGACCAGCACTGGGACCCGGTCCGGGGCGCCTTCCGTCTCCTGCGCCCGGGCCGCGCCCAACGGGGCCCGAGCACAGCGAGCCCGGGAGGTGAGGGGGAGGAGGCGGCGCCGGCCTGAGCTGGGGCGCGCAGGCTCCGCCGGTCAGCCCGGGCGGGGCAGGGCCGGCTCGGGCCCCGTGGGACCGGCCTCGGTGCCCAGCCGCTCCAAGTCCTTGGGGGGAAGGTAAACCTTACCGGCCAGGCGCTTGCCGAGGTAGGTGAGCTCCAGGAGGCCCCCCTTGGCGCAGAGGAGCCGGTGCAACGCCCAGGGCATGCGGCCCTCGGAGGTTGCCCAGAAGGCCTGGATCGGGTCCCCATGGCTGACCAGGGCAAACGCCTGGCCAGCGTGGCGCTCCAGGCCGCGTTCAATCACCCGCGTGACCCTGCCCGACATGGCGGCCATGGACTCGTCCCCGGGGACCAGCCCGGGCCAGACCATGTGCACCCACCAGCGCGGCTTGCGCCAGACCACGTCCCGGTAGCGGGTGCCCTGGAGGTAGCGTCCGAACTCGGCCTCGATCAGCCCTGGCTCCGGCTCGATCGAAGGTGGTGGCGCTAGCTCGCGGGCCAGCAGCGAGGCCGTCTCCAGCGCCCGTTCCAGGGGGCTCGAATAGATTGCTTGGAGCTCTGCCCCGGCCAGGTGTCGGCCGATGGCGCGGGCCTGGTCTCGGCCCTTGGCGCTGAGCCCAAACCCGGGCAGGTGCCCGTAGAGAATGCCATCGGGGTTGGCCACGTCGCAGTGGCGGATGAGGTAACAGCGGGTCGGGGGAGGGACCGTGGGAGTGGGGCTCACGTCAGCCATCGTACCCAGCGCCTGCTCGCGGGAGACCGGGCCCGGTGCTCAGAATGAGCCTCTGGCTGGCCCCCTTAGCTCAGCGGATCAGAGCGGCGCCCTTCTAAGGCGACGGTCGGTGGTTCGAGTCCACCAGGGGGCACACGCCCGGAAAATGGGAGGCGACGCGGATGGTGGCGAGCAGCGGTCGTGGGCGGAGCTCCGAGCGCTGGCGCGCGAGCGACTCGGGCCCAGCGCCGGGGGCTCGCCTGGACGGGACCCAATCGGGCCTGCTCACCCTCACCCGGGCGGTTCTCGGCCTTCTGGTTCGCCTCGAAGCCAAAGGCGGCCTCCAGATCGCCGGCCAGGAGAACGTACCTCGGGAAGGTGGCCTGCTCGTCTGCTCCAATCACCTCTCGAACTTCGACACCTTCATCTATGCTGCCGCCATGCCCCGGGTCATGCACGCTCTGGCGAAGTCCGAGCTCTACCAGAACCCGCTGCTGCGGGCTTTCCTGCTTCGCTGCAACTGCATCCCGGTGCGGCGCGGCGGCGCCGATCGAACGGCGCTGCGGGGCGCGCTGGCGGTCCTCAACTCGGGGGGAGCCCTGCTGCTCTTCCCGGAGGGTCATCGGGCGGGCAGTCAGGGCCTGCTGAAGTTCGCTCCCGGGGCTGGGTTCCTGGCGCTGCGGTCGGGTGCCGTGGTACTTCCCTGCGCGCTCTGGGGCACGGAGTCGGTCCTGGCCCCAGGGGGGGTCCTGCCCCGGCGGGGTCGAATCTGGCTGCGCCTGGGTCGGCCCTTCCAACCCGAAGCCGACGAGCCGGCTCGGGTGAGTCAGGAGATCCGCGGCCGGGTGGCCGCTATGCTGCCGCCGCGATACCGCGGCTCAGCCGATCCCGACTAGCTGCACCTTGAAGAGCAGGGTAGAGTCGGCCGGGATCTTGCCGACCGCCCGGCACCCGTAGCCGAGTGCTGCCGGGATCACGATCTCCCTAGTGCCCCCGACCCGCATCCCGGTGATGCCCTCGACCCAGCCCGGGATCACCTGGGTGGGCGTGAGCGTGAAGCTGATGGGCTGGCCGCCGTTATCGTTCTTGCTGTCGTCGAAGACGGTCCCGTCGGGTAGTGATCCCGTGTAGTTGACCTTGACCTTCTGTCCTTCCTTGGCGGCGGCGCCGGTTCCAGCGATCTCGTCCTTGATCTCGACCCCACCTGACAGGACGGTGGCCCCGGGGAGCTGGTAGGTGGCCTGGGCCGCGGGAGAGGTGCAGCCGGAGGGCGAGGCGCTGGCGGAGGCCGTGGCCGTCGGCTTTGGCGAGCCGCTGGGACTGGGCAAGGGACCAGTGTCGAGGGAACCGCCGCACCCAGCCAGGAGGATCGCCAGCGCCAGCGCCGCCGGAGCCGCTCCCAGCGCCAGCCGTGAGAGTCTCACCCGGCTGCGCTCGCGGTCCGCCAGGTGCCGGAGGCGGGGTCTGAGTGGGTCGACATCCTGCCCTCCCGGCCCTCAGGTCCGATGGTGGCCGTTGCTGGCGGGGCAGACGTGGCCCTGAGGATCGATGGGCAAATGGCAGAGCGGGCAGATGGCTCGGCCCCCCTGGACCACGCTGAGCGCCCGCTCCGCCATGGCTCGGGCCTGGGGGATGGTGGCGACCAGCCTTGCGGCCCGCGGCTCGGGCTCGTCCTCACCCCCGGTCTGCTCGGCCACCAGGTTTGGCGCCTCCTCCGCCGCCTCCGAGATCACCTCCAACTGCAGCCGCTCCTCCAGCAGCAGGGTGCACTGACCCGCCTCCTCATCCAGGGACAGCTGGATCTGGCCCACCCGCCATCCCGGGGGATCGCCGGGGCGGGTCGCCGGCTCAGGGGCGCCATCCCCCGTCTGGCTCGGTGCCTCGAGTAGCTGGAGCAGCTGGGAGCCCAGCTCTTGCAGCTGCAGCTTCTCTACCAGGAGGGTGAACCGGGACTCTCCCTGGCGTGCCTCAAGGAAGAAGGCCCTGGAGCCAGGTTCACCTTCCACACCGACCGTGATCTCGTCGACCGGGTCAAGGTCGAAGTCCAGCATCGCCACAGGGCCATTGTGCCGAGTCCGGGTAGGGGCGGTCAGCCGTCCTGGCCGACCAGTGGCCCCCGATTCTGAGAGGCTCGCTCGAGGTGGGCCGCGGCGTTGACGATGGCCAGGTGGGTGAACGCCTGGGGGAAGTTGCCCAGCAGCTCACCACTTCTTGGGTCGAGCTCCTCAGAGAACAGGCCCAGGTCGTTGCCATGGGAGGTGAGACGCTCGAATAGGTCGCGGGCGGGCGCAACCTGCCCTTGGAGCGCCAGGTTGTTCACCAGCCAGAAGGAGCAGATGAGAAAGGTCCCCTCGCTCTTGCCCAGGCCATCGTCCCGGCGGTAGCGGTAGACGAAGCCGTTCTCGTCCGTGAGATCGCGCTGGATCGTATTGACGGTGAGCCGCATCCTCGGGTGCAGAGGCGGCAGGAAACGGAGCAGAGGGATCATAAGGGAGGTGGCGTCGAGAGCGTCCTCGTCCAGGACCTGCCGGAATGAGCCCAGCTTGTCGCTCCAACCGCGGGTCAGGATCGTGTGGCGGATCTGCTCTCGGGTCCAGACCCAGCGCTGGACCTTGTCCGGGTCCACCTGGAGCTCCTTGCTGAGGGCGATGCCCCGGTCCAGCGCCACCCAGCACAGTAGCTTGCTGTAGACGAAGTGCTGCTGGCCACCGCGGACCTCCCAGATTCCGTTGTCGGGTTCCTGCCACTCCTCCGCCGCCTTGTCGACCATCGCCACCAGGGTGCTGCGCATCGGCGCCGCCTTGATCTTGCCGAAGCGCAGGTGAAGATAGGCAGAATCGACCACCTCGCCGTAGATGTCCAGCTGTTTCTGCTGGGCGGCTCCGTTGCCGATCCGGACCGGCTTGGAGCCCGCATACCCTTCGAGCTCGGTCAGTTCAGATTCCGGGACTTCGGACTCGCCCCGGACCCCGTACATGATCTGGAACTTGTTCGGATTGGCCTTGTGGATGCGCTCGAGCCAACTGATGAAGCTGTCCGCCTCCTCGTGGTAACCGAGGAGCTGGAGCGAGTAGAGAAGGAAGGCTGAGTCCCGGAGCCAGCAGTAGCGGTAGTCCCAGTTCCGCTGCCCTCCCAACCACTCCGGCAAGGAGGTTGTCGGCGCCGCCACGATCGACCCCTCCGGCGCATAGATCAGAAGCTTGAGCACGAGGGCGCTGCGAAGGACCAAGTCCATGTAGGGGCCATCGTAGGCACAGCGTTTGATCCACTTCTCCCAGAAGTGGCGTGTCTCCTCTAGTAGTTTCCCGGGCGCGTAGTCGCGGTGAGTTGCACGCTCGCCGTCATAGCGGAGCATGAGGAAGCGCGGTTCGCCTGGTTGGACCGCGATGGACTGCACCATGGCCCGGCCGTCCTGCTGCCAAACACCGGGGCCATCAAAGTGGAGATGGAGATCGGGGTGCTCTAGGGTGAGGCAGGCCCCGTTCTCCCCGATCTTGGACGCTGGCGCTTCCCTGCCGTAGTTAAATCGGGCGTCCACGACCAGCTTCACTTGGACTGGGCCGTCGGGTGCCTCCAGGCGCCGAATCAGGATGTGATCCCCCTCAATCTTGCTTGACTCCTCCTTGGCCACCATGAAGTCCGTCAGCAGCAGCCGTCCCTTAGGGCTGCTGAGCCCCGTCTCCAGGATGTTGGTACCCGGGAGGTAGCGGCGGCTGTCCGCGATGTACTCGCCGTCGGGGATGACCGTCATCGAGCCGCCCTTCTCCGCGTCCAGAAGCTTGGCGAAGATCGCCGGGCTGTCGAACCGAGGGGCGCAGAACCAGTCGATCGATCCGAGTCGGTCGATCAGGGCGGCGCTGTGGAGGTCGCCGATGATCCCGTAGTCGCGGATCGGGGGGTAGCGATCTTGGGTCATGGACATCTCCGGTGTTGACTAGCTGA
>JBOHUL010000016.1:0-8422 GCA_050734425.1 Candidatus Dormibacteria bacterium | reverse complement strand
CACTCCCGCCGCGCACCAGCCAAAAACAGCATCCGGCCCTTGTGCCGGCGGCAATCCTGCGGAGGTTAACCACGGTGACGACCGATTTGAAAGGACGGGTCAATCAGGTTTGGATCGCTGTCGGGCTGATCCTCGCAATCTGTGCCTTCGGCGCCGCTTACTACTTCATGCGCAACAACGCATCCACCGGGCCGACCGTACCTACTACGGGACAGGTCGTGGTCGTGGCCAGGGTGTCGATCCCGAGTGGCGCGCTGATCACCGCAGGAATGCTGGAGCAGACAAGAATTAAGGGCGTGCTCCCGGTCAACGCCTACAAGTCGTGCCAGCAGCTGGTGAGCCAGCCCTGCGCCACGACCGTGGGCGTGTCCCAGTCGCGGAGCACCTCGCTCACTCCGACCAGTAGCTTCTACGCTGTGACCGCGATCACGCCTAACACGGTCATCACCCAGAACCTGGTGTCGGTCAACAAGGCGACCCAGTCGCCCACCTTCGGCAACCTCAACCTGCCCGCGGGCCAGGTGGCGGTTGCCATCCCGGTGACCTCCCAGCAGGCGGTGGCCGGCTATCTTCAGGCGGGTGATCGCATTGACATCATCGGCTTGGCCTCCAGCGGCAACACCCAGTTCACCTTCGAGGACCTGCCCGTGATCAGCGTTGGCGCGCCCTCGACCGGTGGGTCCTCCTCGGGTGGCGGCCTGATCGTGCTGCAACTGACCCGGAGCCAGGCCCTGGGCGTCACCGAGATGGTGCGGTCGGGCGCGATCTACACCATCGCCCTGCGCTCGAGCGCCGATTACGGCCACGGTTATGTGCCCATCGTCTCGACGCCGGCGGACCAGTACACCCAGGCCTGTGTCGCCGGGAGCTCGGTCAACCCCATCATCGAAGAGGATCTGCAGTCGGCGCAGCAGGCGGTCACGGCGGCCACGACCACCTACAACACCGCGCATCGCCAGTACACCAAGGACAACAATGCCCTGCAGCAGCTGTCGGGCAGCGGTTCCACGGTGCAGGCTGCCAAGGCCCAGGTGCTGAGCGACTCCGCCACCCTGGCGCAGGACCAGTTCGCCTTGATCGAAGCTCAGGACGAGCTCGCCTCCGACCAGGCGGTCCTCTACTGTGGCTCCTCGCCGGCCAACGGCGCCTCGGCCTCCTCGGGCAACTCTCAAGGCAGCCCGCAGATGCTGCAGAGCCTGTTCGGATTCACCCTCGGCTCGGACGGCTCCTGAGGTAAGCGCCCTCAGTACCATCGGGCCCATGACTGCCACCCCTCAGGCCACCCGGACGACCATCCGCGTCGTCGTGGTGGACGACATCGCCAGCACCCGGGAGAACCTCAAGAAGCTGCTCTCCTTCGAGGAGGACATCGAGGTGGTCGGGACCGCTGGCGATGGCCGCACCGGCATCGACGTCACCAGGCAGCTGGCACCCCACGTCGTCCTGATGGACGTGTACATGCCCGGGATGGACGGCATCGCCGCCACCGAGACCCTGGCGGTGGAGTCGCCCAACTCCCCAGTCGTGATCATGTCGGTCCAGGGGGAGCGGGACTACCTCCGCCGGGCGATGCAGTCCGGAGCCCGCGAGTTCCTGATCAAGCCCTTCACCGGCGACGAGCTGGTGGCCAGCATCCGCCGGGTCTATGAGATGGAGGAGAAGAAGGGGTCCTACCTGCAGCGGGGCCCGGGCGCGCTCGACGCCGGCGGCGGGCAGCCGCCACCTCCTTGCCAGCTGTGCCTGGTGATGAGCGGCAAGGGGGGCTGCGGCAAGACCTTCCTCGCCATCAATCTGGCCGCGGCCCTGAAGCACGAGACCGGGGCCCGGGTCTGTCTGGTCGACTTGGACCTCCAGTTCGGCGACGTCGGGGTCATGCTCAACCTCGACCACGCCAAGACCATCACCGAGCTGGTGGACAGCGGCAGTCCCCTCGACTGGGACTTCCTCGACGACGTCCTGGCCGACGGCCCGCAGGGGATCAGGGTTCTGCTCGGGCCCTTCAGCCCCGAGTTCGGAGACCTGGTCCGGGCCGAGCACGTCCGGGCCATCGTCGACATTCTGCGACGAGAGTTTGACTACGTCGTCGTCGACACGGGCAGCCAGTTGTCCGAGGCTACCCTCGAAGCCACCGACCTGGCGGACCACATCGTCGTGGTCGGCGAGCTGACCATCCCCGGGATCAAGGACACACGCCTGATGTTGAAGATGCTGGAGTCGCTCAAGGTGGAACGCTCCAAGGTCGCGGTCGTGGTCAACGCCCATGACGCCCACGCCGTCTACGACTCCGCCAGCATCGAGCGCAACCTGCGCTTCCCGGTCAGCCTCCAGGTGCCATCTGAGCCCCGGCTGGTCGGCGGGTCGATCCACCGGGCCGAGCCCCTCGTCATCTCCCATCCGGATTCCGACGTCGGCAGCCTGCTGCGGGGCTTGGCCCGCCAGCTGGTGCCCGAGGGCGCCGCCCTCGTCGAGGCCAAGCCTCAGGCCAAGGCCGCATCCGGCCGCCGCTTCGGGCGGCGGCGCTAGGCCTCTGCGGGAGACAGGACCAGATGTCGCTGCTGGAGCGGGTTCGCACCAAAGAGGATCCCGAGCAGGAGGCGCGGCGCGAGCCGGCCCCTCAGGCGGAGAAGCCTAAGGCCAAGAGTCAGGCGCCGGAGCCTGCCCCCGCGCCCCAGGCGGCGCCGGCCGCGCCCTCGCGGCTGGCGGCGGCGATCGCGGCGGCCAAGCCCCAGCCCGCGAGTGGCACCGAGTCCAGCAAGCAAAGGGGCTGGCGCGAGCGCGCGGCCGCGGGCACCGAGTCCACCCAGGTCAGCGTCGACCTCCGGGTGGGCCATCACCCCCAGTACCAGACGATCAAGAACCTGGTGACCCAGGCGCTGATCGACGAGTTCACCGACGTCTCCAGCCTTCCCCGCGAGCGGCTCGTCTCCAAGATCAGCGAGCTCTGCAATCAGGTGCTCGCCGAGCTCGGCATCTCGATCACACGTTCCGACCGCCAGCGGATGGTGGACCAGCTGGCCAGCGATGTCCTGGGGCTGGGTCCCCTGGAGCTGATCCTGAAGGACCCCGAGGTAAGCGAGATCATGATCAACGGCCCCGACAAGATCTACGTCGAGCGTCAGGGGCGGATCCACCGCCACCCATCCCGCTTCGACAACACCGACCACCTGATGCAGATCATCGATCGCATCGTCAGCTCGATCGGGCGTCGGGTGGACGAGAGCTCCCCGATGGTCGACGCCCGCCTGGCCGACGGCTCCCGGGTCAACGTCATCATCCCGCCGCTTTCGCTGCAGGGCCCGACCATGACCATCCGGCGTTTCTCCCAGGACCCCTACACCGTGGACGACCTGATCGGCTTCGGCACCCTGACCGAGGACATGGCGACCTTCATCCGGGCCTGCGTCCGGGGACGGCTCAACGTCCTCATCTCCGGCGGCACCGGCTCCGGCAAGACCACGACCCTCAACGTGGTCTCGGGCTGGATCCCCGACAGCGAGCGGATCATCACCATCGAGGACGCCGCCGAGCTGCAGCTGCGCCAGGAGCACGTGGTCACCCTGGAGTCGCGTCCGGCCAACATCGAGGGCCGGGGCCGGGTGGCGATCCGTGACCTGGTGATCAACAGCCTACGGATGCGCCCGGATCGGATCGTCGTCGGCGAGTGCCGCGGCGGTGAGGCCTTGGACATGCTCCAGGCTATGAACACCGGCCACGATGGCTCGCTGACCACGGTCCACGCCAACAGCGCCGCGGACGCCCTGAGCCGGCTCGAGACCATGGTCCTGCTGGCTGGCACCGAGCTCCCGTCGCGGGCCATCCGCGAGCAGATCGCCTCCGCCATCAACGTGGTGGTGCACCAGGCCCGGCTCCGCGACGGCACCCGGCGGGTGCTGGCGGTGGCCGAGGTTGGCGGCTTCGACGGGGAGCGGGTCGTGCTCCACGACATCTTTGAGTACCACCAGACAGGCGTCGACGACAACGGCACCGTCCAGGGCGACTTCCGGGCGGTGTCCGTGCCGGAGCGCCTCGACGACCTCGCCGCCGCCGGCGAGCGGCTTGACCGGGCCATGTTCCGGCCCCGGGCCGAAGGCAAGCCCGCCCAAGGAGAGACTGCCGCATGAGTTCTTTGGTTCTGCTGCTCGACGCCGTGGGCGCGGTCGCCCTGGGCGGGGTCGTCGCCTACGCCGCCTACCTGTGGCGGGGTCGCTCCCAGACCGCCACCCTGGACGAGCGGGTCCGCCGCTTCGCCGAAGCCGGTGCCGGGCTGGCGGTGTTCGTCCCCGACGACGGCGAGTCGGGGGGCAGGGCACCGGCGTGGCTGGCCCGGCTGCTCTCCCGGATGCGCCGGGACGTGGAGGGGGCTGGCGCTGGCGGCGGGGTGGTGGGCCGCTCCCGGACGCAGCAGACGGTGGAGGCCCTCGCCCGGGCGGACGTCAAGCTGCGTCCCACCGAGTGGTACCTGATCCGGGGCGGCTCGGTTGTGGTCCTGGGTCTGATCGGCCTGGCCCTGTACCGCAACATCGTCTTCGCGGTGATCCTGGCGGTGGTGGGGATCTTCGTGCCGCCACTGGTGCTGCGCTTCCGCTCCAGCCGTAGAGTGCGCCGCTTCAACGGTCAGCTGGGCGACACCCTGACCCTGCTGAGCAATGCCCTCAAGGCCGGCTACAGCTTCCCCCAGTCCATGGCCAGCATCGCCCGTACGGCGCCGGTGCCCACTTCGGAGGAGTTCAGCCGGGCCACCCGCGAGGTGCAGCTGGGGGTGACCACGGACGAGGCGCTAGGCCACATGGTCAACCGGATCCGCTCTGACGACCTGGACCTGGTCGTGACCGCCGTCCAGATCCAACGGGTGGTGGGCGGCAACCTGGCTGAGATCTTCGACAACATCGCCTTCACCATCCGGGAGCGGATCCGGATCAAGGGCGAGATCCGGACCCTGACCGCCCAGGCCCGGGCCTCGAGCTTCATCATCACCGGCCTGCCCATCGGCCTGGCTCTGATCCTGCAGGTGATCAACCCCACCTACATCTCTCCACTGCTGAGCTTCCGCGGACCCGGCCCCTTCATCCTCATGGGCTGCGGGGTCTCGATAGGAATCGCCTTCTACGTGATGCAGCGCATCGCCAACATCGAGGTCTGAGCCATGTCCTACGAAGCCCTGGTGGTCGGGGTGCTGGCGGCGGGGGCGGTCTTCCTGATCTTCGCCGGGCTGGTGCGGCACCAGCCCCAGGTGGATCTGCTCGACGCCCGGCTGGCGGTCTACGATGAGCCTACGGGCCCGCGCTCCCTGGATGAGATCGAGATGAGCCGGCCCTTCACCGAGCGCTTCCTTCGGCCCTTATTCGACCGTCTGGGTCGGAGGATGGGCTCGCTCCAGCCCCGGGACCGGGCCCAGAAGCTCCAGGCGATGATCGACCTGGCAGGGCGCCCCCTCGGCATGAACGCCGGCAGCTTCGCCGCCGTGCAGCTGCTGCTGGGCTTGGTCGGCGCGGCGGTGGTGGCGCTGCTGGCCTCGGCACTCAACTTCCCCTGGATCTTCGGCCTCGTCTTCGGCGCGATCGTGGGCTACATCGGCCCCCAGTACTTCCTGAAGCGGCGGATCAGCGCCCGTCAGAAGGAGATCACGGTGGAGCTGCCCAACGCCTTGGACCTGCTCTGCATCAGCGTTGAGGCCGGCCTGGGGTTCGACGCTGCCCTGGCCCGGGTGGTGGAGAAGTTCGACAACGCCCTCTCCCGTGAGTTCGCCTTCGTCCTCAACGAGGTCCGCCTGGGGCGGCCCCGGCACGAGGCCCTCGACGACCTGGGCAGGCGCTCGGGCGTGGAGGAGCTCAACTCCTTCATCCAGGCGCTGATCCAGTCCGACCAGCTGGGCGTCGGCATAGCCCGGGTGCTCCGGATCCAATCCGAGGAGATGCGCCGTCGGCGGCGGCAGAGGGCGGAGGCCAAGGCCCAGCAGGCCAGCCTGAAGATGCTCTTCCCCATGGTGGGCTGCATCTTCCCGGTCCTCTTCGTGATCCTCCTGGCGCCGCCCGCAATCCACCTCTTCTTCCACGTGGCCTGAGGGATGGCCTCTTCCCGCACGGTCGAGGTCCGCACCGCCCAGGGCCAGGTCCTGGCAGCCCGGGTCAGGGTGGCCCAGGGCGTCCTGTCCCGCTTCTGGGGCCTGATGGGCCGCAGCCACATCGACCCTGAGGAGGGGCTCTGGCTCAAGCCCTGTCGCAACGTCCACATGCTGTTCATGCGGACGGCGCTGGACATCGTCTATCTGGACCGGCAGTGGCGCGTCGTGCGCTCGGTCCCGCAGATGCCTAAGTGGAGCGTGCAGTGGCTGCCGGTGCGCGGTGCCCACAGCACCTTGGAACTTGCCCCCGGGACGCTGGCGCGCCTGGGGGTGGAGGCGGGGGAGCAGCTCAGAATCGACGGGGAAGCCGCCCCGGCCGGGTCTTTGCCCGGCGGCGGCGCCATTCCTCTCTCAGGGAGTAGGCCATGAGCACCGAGGCAGAGACGCAGCAAGGGATGGAGGGGTACCTCGAGGCCCTGGGCCCGCTACGGGTCCTGGTCGAGGACGACAGCCTCACCGAGATCATGGTGGTGGGCTCGGACATGGTCTACGTCGAAGCCCAGGGCAAGATCGTCCTCACAGACGTGCGCTTCCGCGACAGCGACCACCTGCTCAAGGTGATCGACCTGATCGTGTCCGCGGTCGGCCGCCGCGTCGACGTCCGCCAGCCGCTCTGCGACGCCCGGCTCCTCGACGGCTCCCGGGTCAACGTGGTCCTGCCCCCGGTCGGCATCGACGGCCCCATGCTCACCATCCGCAAGTTCGCCAAGGAAAGGCTCCGGATCACCGACCTGATCCACTTCGGCAGCCTCAACGAGGCGGCCGCTTCCTTCATGCAGGCCTGCGTTCTGGCTCGGGCCAACATCCTCATCTCCGGAGGGACCGGCTCCGGCAAGACCACCTTGCTCAACATCTGCAGTGGCTTCATCCCCCCCGACGAGCGCATCGTCACCATCGAGGACGCCGCCGAGCTCCAGCTCCATCAGGAGCACGTCTGTCGCATGGAGGCCCGTCCGCCCGACGTCCGGGGTGAGGGCCGGATCGGCATCCGCGACCTGGTGATCAACTCCCTGCGGATGCGGCCCGACCGGATCGTGGTCGGTGAGGTGCGGGGCGGCGAGGCCCTGGACATGCTGCAGGCGATGAACACCGGCCACGACGGCTCCATGACCACGGTCCACGCCAACACCCCCAGGGACAGCCTCTCCCGGCTCGAGACCCAGGTGCTGATGGGCGGGGTGGAGTTGCCGGCCAAGGCCATCCGCCAGCAGATCGCCAGCGCTTTGGACATCATCGTCCAGCTCAACCGCCTGCGCGACGGTAGCCGCCGCATCACCGCCGTCACCGAGGTGGTGGGGATGGAAAGCGACACCATCACCATGCAGGACATCTTTGTGATGAAGGCCGAGGGCGCCGACCAGGAAGGCAACCTCAAGAACGAGCTGGAACTGACCGGGGTTCGGCCCCAGATCCTGGATCGTCTCTTCGACATGGGGGTGCCGGTCCCCAGCGAGATCTCCCGGCTCTTCCCCGACCGCCGCGCCGACCAGGTGGCGGCGCTGCGTCTTCCCACCCCCCCGGCCGGTCCCCTGCAAAGACGTCTTGGCTGAGAGGGGCGGCAGGCGTAAGGTAGCGACCCGACTCTCCCGCCGGGCGCTTCTGATGGCGGCGGGCCTCCTCTTGGGGGGCGGCCTGTCGCTGCTCGCCACTGCGCCCGCCATGGCCGGGGCCACCGGATTCGATGGCGAGCTCTTCGCCCTCACCAACCAGGACCGGACCAGCAACGGCCTGGGCGCCCTCACCGGCAACGGCACCCTCAGCGCCATCGGCGAGTCCGCTCCCTACTACGGTTGTGCCAGGAGCCCCATCTACGGTCGGGCCGAGGACATGCTACTCAACAACTACTTCTCCCATCAGATCCCCGGCTGCAGCGCCGACGGGGGCTACGTCTGGCCGATCATGTCCGCCGACGGCGTCCACTGGACCTCTGCGGGCGAGAACATCGGCTGGAACAGCGGCTACTCCGACCCCGCGGCCAACGTCAACATCCAGTTCATGGACTCGTCGCCGCACCGCGCCAACATCCTCGGGGCCTATGACGAACTGGGGGTGGGATCCTGGTTCACCCCAGGCCCCTGGAACTACGCGGGCAGTGGTGGGGGCCCCTACTCCAGCGTCTACATGTTCTCCCAGGAGTTCGCCGAGGTCCCCGGGGCCGGCCCCCCTCCGCCTCCCCCACCGCCCCCGCCGCCGCCCACGCCCTCCAGCGGTGGAGGCGGTGGCGGCAGCAATCCGACTCCGGCGCCCACCCCGACCCCGGCCGCCACCCCCACCCCCACGCCGACGCCCACCGTCCGGCAC
>JBOHUL010000015.1:0-34776 GCA_050734425.1 Candidatus Dormibacteria bacterium | reverse complement strand
GGCCCCTCCAGCTCCCGCCCCACCAGGCTCATCCCCGTCCATCTACCGGGACGGCTGTGGAGCCAGGTCAATATCAGAACCAGAAGTCGTACCATGTTCCTCACCCGAGTCATCGTCCCTTCCAACGGACCACCGCAGTCTAGACCGGGTGCCCTGACTTCAGGACGTGTTCCCCCCGATTGCGTCAGCCTTGTGACAGCTTCGGGACAGGTGCCCAGATGGACCTGGTGGCGCCCTATTTGGCGTAGTCGACCGAGCGCGTCTCCCGTACGACCGTGACCTTGATCGTCCCGGGGTAGCTCATCTCTCCCTCTATCCGCCTGGCCACATCCCGGGCCAAGATCACCGCGGCGGAGTCGTCCACCCGCTCGGGCTTGACCAGGATCCTGACCTCGCGGCCCGCCTGGATCGCAAAGGAGCGCTCCACCCCCTCGAAACCGTTCGCGATCTCCTCTAGCTTCTCCAGCCGCTTGATGTAGCTGGCCAGGGTCTCCCGGCGGGCGCCGGGCCGGGAGGCCGAGATGGCGTCGGCGCTCAAGACGATGAAGCTCATCACAGTCGTTGGCTCGATGTCGTAGTGGTGGCACTGGACGGCGTCCACCACGTCCGGGTGCCGCCCGAGTCGGCGGAGGATCTCACCCCCGATGATGGCGTGCGAACCCTCGACCTCGTGGTCCACCGCCTTGCCGATGTCGTGGAACATCCCCGCCTCCTTGGCCAGATGCTCGTCAGCGCCGATCTCGGCGGCGATCATCCCCGCCAGGTAGGCCACCTCCTTCACGTGGGCCAGGACGTTCTGGCCGTAGCTGAAGCGAAAGCGGAGGGTCCCCACCAGACGCACCAGTTCCGGGTGCACGTTCTGGAGCCCGAGGTCGAAGAGCGCCTGCTGTCCCTCCTCCACGATCCGGGAGCTGACCTCCTCTCTGGACTTGACCACCACCTCCTCGATCCGGGTGGGATGGATCCGGCCGTCGCTGAGCAGCTTGGCCAGGGTCACCCGGGCAACCTCGCGCCGGACCGGGTCGAAGCCGCTCAGGACCACGGTCTCGGGAGTGTCGTCAATGATCAGGTCCACCCCCAGCGCCGCCTCCAGGGCTCGGATGTTGCGCCCCTCGCGGCCGATGATCCGCCCCTTCACCTCGTCGTTGGGGAGAGGCACCACCGAGACCGAAGTCTCGGAGGTCTGGTCGGCGGCGTGGCGCTGGATGGCGGTTATCAGAACCTCCTTTGAGCGCTCGTCGGCCTCCGCATGGGCGGCGCTGAGCGAATCGCGGATCAGCTGCGCCTTCTCCCCCACCAGCTCCTGGTCCAGGGCCGTCAACAATTCCCTGCGGGCCTCGTCTCGGGAGAGGCCCGACACCCGCTCAAGCTCCCGGTCCACCACTTCGCGAAGCCGACCTAGCTCACCCTTGTCGGCGTCGAGCTGGCCGCGTTCCGCCGCCAGGCTGTCACCTCGCTGGAGCAGGTCCTGCTGCTGCCGGTCAAGCTGCTCCTCTCGCTGCACGATCCGCTGCTCCAGGCGGGAGACCTCCGCCCGGCGCTCCCTCAGGTCCTCCTCCAAATCCGACCGGAGCTTGAGTGACTCAGCCTTGGCCTCCAAACCCATGGCCTTGCGGTCGGCCTCGATGGCGGCCCGGGAGCTGACCAGCTCCTGCTCTCCCCGGTGCCCCTGGCGTGATGCCATCAGGCCGAAGGAGAGACCGCCCAGGGCGAGCACGGCCAGCACGACCAGCAATACGACCACTGCCACGCTCATGGCCTGGACCTCGCAGTGCCAGGCAAGGGGCAGTGACCCCGCAACCCGGCGTTCAACTCCTCGCGCGAGGCGAGGGAGTGGGAATCAGTTGGAAACGCCCTGATTCTAGCGTCCGCCGTGACCCGCCCGGGCAGTCGCCCGCCCGACTCCCTAAGCCTGGCGCGGCTCAGCCGGCGGCGACGGCTCTCTCCACCTCGCCGGATGCCTCGGCACCGGGGCGCGAGACCGGCTCCCCGATAACCGCCTGGCGCACCTTGACGGCAATCTCGCGGGTGAGGTCTGGCTGGCTGCGGAGCAGTTCGCGGACGTTGTCCCGACCCTGCCCCAGCCGGGTCTCGCCGTAGCTGAACCAGGCACCGCTCTTGTCCACGATCCCGGCCTCGATCGCCCCATCCAGGACGCTGCCCTCGAAGGAGATGCCCTCATTGAAGAGCAGGTCGAGCTCGGCCGAGCGAAACGGTGCCGCCACCTTGTTCTTGACCACCCGGACCCGGACCCGGCTCCCGACCACGTCCATCCCCTGCTTCAAGGAATCGATCCTCCGGATGTCGAGCCGCACTGAGGCGTAGAACTTCAAGGCCCGCCCGCCGCTGGTCACCTCGGGGTTACCGAACATCACTCCCACCTTCTCGCGCAATTGGTTGATGAAGATGACGATGCAGTTGGAGCGGCTGATGGCCGCGGTCAGCTTGCGCATGGCCTGGGACATGAGGCGGGCCTGAAGCCCGACGTGGGTGTCGCCCATCTCGCCCTCGAGTTCCGCCTTGGGCACCAGAGCCGCGACAGAATCCACCACCACCACGTCCACCGCCTGGCTCCGAACCAGCACCTCGACGATCTCCAACGCCTGCTCGCCGCTGTCGGGCTGAGCGATCAGCAGCTCATCGGTGCGGACCCCGATCCGGGCCGCGTAGCCCGGGTCCAGGGCGTGCTCGGCGTCGACGAACGCCGCAACCCCACCTGCCCGCTGGGCCTCGGCCACCACATGCAGGCTGAGACTTGTCTTGCCTGAGGACTCGGGGCCGAAGATCTCCACGATCCGCCCCCGGGGGATGCCGCCCACCCCCAGGGCCAGATCCAGGGTCAAGGCGCCGGTGGAGACCACCTCAACGCCTCTGGCGGCAGCCCCGTCGCCGAGGCGCATGATCGCCCCCTTGCCATAGCTGCGCTCGATCTGGCTGAGCGCCGCTCCCAAGGCCCGGTCCTTCTCGCTGGCCACTCGGCCCTGCTCCTTCGCCTCCCGACCCCCTGTACCACCGCCTACCCGTCCCGTGAGTTCGAGTGTAGCGCTCACCTCAGTGACCTCCGCTGTGTGGCCGAGACCCGTCGCAGGGTCCCAGAGCTTTCAGGACGTTGCTGGATCTAATAGAACAGGCGTTCGATATTGTAGCCGCCCGCACCCCCTTAGGGGAAGGTCCTTCGGGGGCCAGCTAAGGGTTCGGTGGTCGACGCAACGCCTCCAGGAGTAGCTGCAGGGCGGCCCGGACCGCTTCCACCCGATTTTGCCGGCGGCCGCGATCGCCTTCCAAGCGCCGCACCCCCTCCCCAGCCGGCCCTGACAGGGCAACGAAGATCAGGCCCGGCGGCTTGTGCTCCGACCCGTCGGGGCCGGCGACGCCCGTGGTCGAGACCCCGAGGGTGGTCCCCAGAAGGCTCCGAACCCCCCGGGCCAGCGCCAGCGCCACCTCCTGGCTGACCGCCCCATGGCGGGTCAGCTCGGCCGGGTCGACGCCGAGGAGCGCCACCTTGGCTGAGTTGGCGTAGGCGACGACTCCCCCGACGAAGAAACTGGAACTCCCGGGCAGCTCGCTGAGGGCGCCGGCCAACATCCCCCCGGTGCAGGACTCCGCCGTGGCCACCGTCCGCAGCGGCGCCTCGCGGGCCAATCGGTGCACCTCTTCCAGCTCGGGATAGGAGGGGGCGGCGGCTGGATCCCGGCTCAACCTTGGCCTCCGCGGTCTCCGCAAAATCCCCACCCGCTTGGGGCCACTTGCCAGTCAGGAGCCGCCGCTGAAGTTGCCACTCTCACCAAATATGGGGCAAGCAGACGCTGCCGCGAAACCGGGTCAGCGCCGTCACATGCCTGGTCGTAGTCAGGGACCAGAAGCAGGCGCCGCCAGGACCAACCGGAATAGCGCCGCTCCGGCGGCGGCGAGCCGGGTGAGCTCTCAAACCCGGAAGAGCCGCCACCACCAGCTGGGACCCTCCAGTCGCCGGCTGGGGTACAGAGCAAGTCGGGCCAGGGCGGAGCGGCCGGTCTGCAGCACGAGCGTGGCAGCCGCTCCCCCGCTCCCCCAGGGGGGCCGCAGGCGCTGGAGCCATCCGATCGTGCGGAGGGCGAGGCCCCGCGGCACAACCAGCTCCAGGGGCCGCGCCAGCGCAAGCGGCTGGGCCGGCGCCCATGCGGTTCTTATCTCGCCGAGCCGCCTTCCCGAGGCCGGTAGACGCAGGAGACGCAGCTGCCGTCGCGCCTGAGCCAGCAGGGCGAGGGCAGCCGTTCCCGCCGCCTCCAGCCCGCCGCTGGGACCACCGGGCTGGCCCAGCACCGCTCCCAGCAGAACGACCTCGCGGCCCGCCACCCTCGCCGTGGCGGCGAACGCCAGGCAGCCCAGAGATTGCGCCGTCCAGCCGGTCTTGACCCCGATCACACCGGGGTCCGCGAGGATGGGGTTGTAGTTGGCATGGGAGCCGCCCAGGGGGAGCTGGATCCGGCGCAGGGCGACGATGCCAGCCAGGACGGGGATCGCCATCGCCGCGCGGAGCAGCCGCACAAGGTCAGTGGCGGTGCTGCGGCTGCTGGGGTCCAGTCCTGCGGGATCGGCGAAATGGGTGTGGTCCATGCCCAGCTGGATGGCAGCCGCGTTCATCCGCCCGACGAAGGCCACCTCTGAGCCAGAGACCCAATCTGCCAGCAGCAGAGCCAGGTTGTCCCCCGAGGCCACCAGCAGCCCCTGCAGTGCCTGGAGCTCGCTGAGCGGCCGGCCCGCCGCCACCGCGACCACCGAATCGCCCAGGGCGTGCTCCTGCTGGTAGAGCAGCACGTCCTCGGGCCCGACCGAGACCTCCGGTCCCGCCGTCCCGGGGGAAAGAGGCCGCGAGCGCAGCACCACCAGGGCCGTCATCACCTTGGTCACGCTGGCGATCGGCACCGGCTCCTCTCCGGGGCTTGAACCGAGGTAGCCGAACCCATCGAGGTAGACGCTCGACTGCCCCTGGGCAGGCCACCTGAGACTCAGCGGCGCCGACCCCACCTGCCCTTGCACCGCCGGCAGGCCCACCAGCCGCGCTGGCGGCAGCGGTCGGGCCAGCTGCCAGCCGGCTCCGGCACCCAGACCCAGCACCAGTGCCGCCGTGCCAGCCGCAGCCCAGCCGCGCCTCGACAGCAACCGTTTCTAATCAATGAGCAGGAGCGAGTCCCGGAGCAGGAGCGAGTCCTGTCCGGTGGGCCGCTCCGAACGGTCTTGGGCCTCCTGGTCAGCACGGTGGTGCGGGCCGGCGATTCGGGTATCGGATCGCGGACGCGCACGCCCAGCCCCAATTAGAGTCAACGCCAGCCCCAGAGGCCTCGGAAGCGGTAGGCGTAGACGACCCCGCTCAGGACCGTCAGCCCCACCGCCACAGCCACCAGCCAGCCGGAGGCCAGTGACACCGCGGGGTATGGGAGCTGGAGGATCAGGACCACCACCATGAGGTCCTGGCTCAAAGTCTTCAGCTTGGCCAGGGAACTGGCGCTGATGGCGATCCCCGACCTCGTCCCCACGGCCCTGAGCCCGACCACCGCCACCTCGCGAGCCACGATCAGGAAGCCGGCCCAGGCGGGTAGGATCCCCTCGCCTACAAGGGGAAAGACGGCGGCGAAGAGCAGCAGCTTGTCCGCCAACGGATCGAGGAAGATGCCGAGACGGCTGACCTCGTGGCGGCGGCGGGCGACGATGCCGTCCAGGCTGTCGGTGGCGGCTCCCAGCACGAAGAGGGCGGCGGCGATCTGGTGGCTCTCGGCGAAGCCGGCCTCCAGGCAGAAGAGGATCACCGGGATCAGGCCCAGGCGGCTCAGGGTGATGAGATTGGCGAACCCGCGCCAGGAGGTCGCCAGCGCTGGGGCCCCAACTCCCGGGGATTTGAGGGGAGCCTCGGTCCCCCTCACCGTCATCGGTAGTTCGTGTACTGCAGTGGCACCGGCAGGTCCAGCTCCCGGAGGTCGCGGATCACTGCCTGCAGCGCGTCCTTGTCCTTGCTCGAGACCCGCAGCTCATCCCCCTGGATGCGGACCTGGACCTTGGGGTGGCCGTCGCGGATGCGTCGGCTCAGATCCCGGGCGGTGTCGTCGGCGATGCCCCGGCGCAGCTGGATCTCCTGGCGCACGTTGCCCTTGGCTGCGGGCTCAGGATTGCCCGGGTCGAGGATCTTTAGGGAGAGTTGACGCCGAACCAGCTTGCTCTTTAGCACATCCAGAACGGCGGCGGCACGGTTGTCGGAGGCGGCCAGGATCACGATCTCCTTGTCGTGCAACTCTAGTTCGGCCGTGATGCCCTTGAAGTCGTAACGGGTGGCCACCTCGCGCCTGGCCTGGTCGACCGCGTTCACCAGCTCCTGGCGGTCGAAGTCGGAGACGACGTCGAAGGAATGCTCGCTGGCGGCCACGGGCCAAGCCTAGCGGCTACTCCTCGTCCTCGTTGGCGTCGAGCATCTGCTCCAGCTCGGCCAGCGTCATCAGCACCTCGCGCGACTTGCTGCCCTCGTAGGGGCCCACCACCCTGGCATCGGACAGCTGGTCGATGAGCCGGGCGGCGCGAGTGTAGCCAACGTTGAGCTTGCGCTGCAGCAGCGACGCCGCCCCCCGCTGCTCGCCGATCACGACCCGGCCCGCCCGCTCGAACAGGGGATCGCGGCGCTGGACCGCGTCCCCCTCGGCGGGAGCCAGGGCCGCGGCCTGGAGGATCTCCTCCTGATAGCGGGGCCGCCCCTGGGCCTTCCACCAGCCGATCAGCTGGTCCAGCTCCCGGTCTGAGACGTAGGCCCCCTGAAGCCGGGCAGCCTTGCCGGCGTCGATGGGCAGGTACAGCATGTCCCCGCGCCCCAGGAGCTTCTCCGCCCCCATCTCATCCAGGATCACACGCGAGTCCACCCCGCTGCTGACCGCGAAGGCGATCCTGGAGGGGATGTTGGCCTTGATCAGGCCGGTGATGATGTCCGCCGAGGGCCGCTGGGTAGCCACGATCAGATGGATCCCCACCGCTCGGGCCAGCTGGGCCACCCGGCAGATCAAGTCCTCGATCTCGTTGGCCGCCACCATCATCAGGTCGGCCAGCTCATCGATGACGATCACGATCTTGGGCAGGGTTTGCAGCCCCAGCTGGGGCGCTCGCTCATTGAAGCTGGTGATGTTGCGGGCGCCGTGGCCGGCGAAGAGGCGGTAGCGCTGCTCCATCTCCATCACCGCCCAGCGCAGCGCCGCCACCGCCGGATCCGCGTCGACCACCACCGGCACCAGCAGGTGGGGCAATCCGGCGAAGGTGCTGAGCTCGACCCGCTTGGGGTCGACCAGGACCAGCCGCAGGTCGTGGGGGGTGGACTGCAGCAGGAGCCCCGCCAGGATGGCGTTGATGCAGACGCTCTTGCCCGAACCGGTGGTGCCGGCGATGAGGAGGTGAGGCATCGTCGCCAGGTCGCCGAGGACGGGATGGCCGCTCACGTCGGCCCCCAGGGCCACCGCCAGGTGGCTCTTGACCGAGTTGAAGTGAGGTGCCAGCACCACCTCCTTCAGCGTCACCAGCTGGGCCGCCTTGTTGGGGACCTCGATCCCGATCGCCGACTTGCCCGGGATCGGGGCCTGGATCCGGATCGGGGCGGCCAGGGCCATGGCCAGGTCAGGTTGATACGCGAGCACCTTGCGCACGGCCACCCCGGGCGCGGGCTGGAGCTCGTACTGGGTCACAGTCGGGCCGGCATTGACCCCCATCACCTTGCACTGGACCCCAAAGTTGCCCAGGGTGGACTCGATCGTGCGAATCCGGCTCCGGATCTCGTCCCTGAGCCGCTCCCGCTTGCCGGTGGCTGAGTCCAGCAGGTCGACGCTGGGCAGCACCCAGCTGGGCTCCTCCTCGTCATCCACCTCCTCATCCTTCTGGGTGGCAGGGGACGACGCCTGGGCCTTGGCGGACTCGACCGGCGTCCCCGCCACCTGGACCGCCTCGGCCGCCGCCTCCACGGCCAGCGGGTCCACCTCATCTGGTGGCTCAAGGTCCTCGAAGATGCGCTGGAATGGGTCCGCCACCGCGGGGGAAGCCGGGCGCGGCTCCGGGGTGGATCTGGGCAGTTGTTCCGTCGCTCCAGGGCCGAAGCCAGATGGGGCAGGGCTGAGCGGCGTCGCCGCCCGCGATCGCGGCCGCTGTCCATCGGCGCTGAAGACGCGCCCCGCCCCCTCCTCAAGTCGGCCCCAGATCGAGGCCGAAATCCTGGAAGGGTAAATCTCCAAGCCAACGATCAAGCCGGCCAGACCAACTCCAGTCAGGGCGATCACGGTGGCCGGGGCTCCGATCCACGACGCCAGCCTGGGGCCGATGCCGGCCCCGAGTGCCCCACCGCTGCCCTGGTGCACGGTGGCGGCGATGGCGATCGCGGCGACGGTGGAACAACTGAGAGCCCCAACCACCTGCCCCCCCCGCCGCTCCGCGGTCCGCGACGCCAGCATCGCGACACCGCCAGCCAGCAAGGCCACTCCTATGATCCAGCCGCCGACGCCCACCACGGCGCCCACCGCACGGCCAAAATCCAGCGCCACGGGCGCTTGGGGGAAGGCCAGCAGGACCATCCAGACCAGCCCCACCACCACCGAGAACACCCCCCCGAGCTCGCGACGCTGCGAGTCGCTGAGGTTGAGTCCTGGGCCGCCCGAGAAGCCGACCGGGGATGCGGCCGGGCGCCGGCGCTGACCCGTAGGCCGCGACCTGGACGCAGGGCGTCGCTTGGTTTTCGCCATCTAGAGGGTCGCTCTCATGGGTGGGGTTGACTGGATCTCACGCGGCAATGCCACCCGCTCGGCGCAGTCTAGCAGCGGCCAGCGCACATCTGCTCGTTCCCAGGCGCCCGAACCGACGCCTCGCCGCGGCAGTCAGCGGCTCCGCTCAGGGCACAGCGACGGCCGGGAGTGCCGCCTGAGGCCGGCCCTCGGAGTCGACCAGCACCGCCCCCGCCCGAACTCGGCCTTGGACCGCCAACCCGTCGGGCCCTATTTCGGCCACGTCGCCGTTGGCGAGCACGGCCACCCTCTGGCTGGCCATCCCCACCTCCTCGGCCAGCAGGCGATGGGCCACCAGGTGCCGCATCTCGCCGTGAACGGGGATGAAGTACTCGGGTCGGGCCAACGCCAACATCAACCGCAATTCCTCTTGGGATGCGTGCCCGCTGGCATGTACGCCGTCCTCGCTCCCCGCGAGCACCCGCACCCCCTGGACCACGAGCCGGTTGATGATCGCGGCCACGACCGTTTCGTTCCCCGGGATGGGATTCGCGGCGAGCACGACCGTGTCGTCGGCTCGCACCTCGATGAATGGGTGGGTGCCAGCCGCGATCCGGCTCAAGGCTGCCAGGGGCTCGCCCTGGGAGCCGGTGGCCAGCAGACAGAGCCGCTCGGGCGGAATGTGGAGCAGCTCCCGGGGAGCGACGAGAAGCCCAGCCGGCGGCGCCAGATACCCCAGCGACTGGGCCGTCTCGACGTTGCGCATCATGCTCCGCCCGACCAGGCAACAGCGCCGGCCCAACCCTGCAGCCAAGTCCAGCGTCTGGCGCATCCGCGCCAGATTGCTGGCAAAGGTCACCACCAGCACCCTCCCCGGCGCCTGCTCCAGCACCCGCCTCAGGGCGGGCCGCACCGTCTGCTCCGAGGGTGTCAGCCCCGGTCGAAGCGCGTTGGTGCTGTCGCTGAGCAGGAGCCTGATCCCGGCCTCCCCCAACTGGCGGAGACGGCCCAGGTCTGCGGCCCGGTCGCCCACGGGCGTCTGATCCAGCTTGAAGTCGCCGGTGTGGACGACCACCCCGCTCGGGGTCGTGATCGCCAGACCGCAGCTGCCGGGCACGCTGTGGGTCACGTGCAGGAACTCGACTTCGAGCACCCCCAGCTGCACCCGCTGACCCGGCTCCACGGCGACGAGCCGGGCCCTGCCGGCGAAACCGCGCCGCTCCAGCTTGTTTTGGAGGAGACCCAGAGTCATCGCTGTGCCGTATACCGGGACGCCAAGTGACTGGATGAAGAATGGCAAGGCCCCGATGTGGTCCTCGTGACCATGAGTGAGGAGCACCCCGCGAAGGCGGGTCAGCCTGGTCCGCAGGAACGAGATGTCGGGGAGGATGACCCCCGCGGGATCTGAGGCCCCATCGGGAAAGGCGAGGCCACAGTCAACCACGAGGGCGTCGTCTCCCGCCTCGAGGAGGGCCACGTTCTTGCCGACCTCTCCAAGTCCTCCCAGCGGGATGAATCGAAGCACCCCGGGCGGCGGTGGACCGAGCCTGGGACCCGGGACTGGACCCAGGTCAGAAGAGGCCAAGCTGTTCCGCAACGGGGCTGGTTCCAGCGCCGGGAGCGGCCGCCGGGGGCGCGGGCGGGGCGTCCGCCTCAAGGTGCTGCCTCAGCCTGCGGAAGTCCTCCCGGAGAACTTGCAGCAGACTCCCGTTGTAAAGGGCCGCCGCCGGGTGATAGCAGGGCATGTAGGTGCGCCCGCCACTTCTGATCAAGCTGCCGTGGACCCGGGAGATCCCCGCCGCTTGGGGCAGCAACCGCTGCAGCGCATGTCGGCCGAGGAGCAGGATCACCTGGGGGTCGAGGACTTCGATCTGGGCATCGAGATAGGGGGCGCAGGCCTGGACCTCCTCCGGCAAGGGGTCACGGTTGCCGGGGGGCCTCGACTTGATGACGTTGGTGATGAAGAGGTCCTGGCGGCTCAGCCCCACCTCCTCCAGGAGTTGAGTCAGCAGCCGGCCGGCCGCCCCAACGAAGGGCCGACCCTCCCGATCCTCGTTCTCCCCGGGGGCCTCCCCCACGGCCATCAGCCGGGCGCTGGCGGGTCCCACTCCCGGCACGCCCTGGATTCTGGTGCTGTGCAGCGGACAGCGGCGGCAATCCCGAACCTGAAGGGCGATTTCCTCGAGGCGGGCCTGAGCACCGCCACCGTCCTCAGCCGACGGCTGCTCAGCTCTGGGACCGATCGCCCGAAGGTGCTCCGTTCTTGCTCAGCTCCAGGATCGCCTGCTTGCGAGAGAGGTTGACGCGCCCACGGTCGTCGATCTCGGTGACCTTGACCATGATCTCGTCCCCGATGTTGACCACGTCCTCCACCTTGCCCACCCTCTGATCCGCCAGCTGGGAGATGTGGACCAGCCCGTCCTGCCGGGGCAGGATCTCGACGAAAGCGCCGAAGGGCATGATCCGCACCACCTTGCCCTTGTAGATGCGGCCAACCTCCACCGACTCGGTCAGATCCCGGATCATTGCTTCCGCGCGCTCCATCGCCTCCTGGTCGACGGTGGCGAGGAAGACCCGTCCGTCGTCCTCGATGTCAATCTGGCAGCCGGTCTCCTCCTGGATTCGCCGGATGGTCTTGCCTCCCGGGCCGATGAGGTCGCGGATCTTGTCCGGGTGGATCTGCAGCGTGATGATCCTGGGGGCGTAGGCCGACATTTCCTGCCTGGGGGTGGCGATGGCTTCCGCCATCTTGTCGAGGATGTGCATCCGGCCCTGGCGAGCCTGTTCCAGGGCCCGGCGGAAGAGTTCGGAGCTGAGGCCTCGGGCTTTCATGTCCATCTGCAGCGCCGTGACGCCGCGCCGCGTACCAGCCACCTTGAAGTCCATATCGCCTAGGGCGTCCTCGATCCCCTGGATGTCCGAGAGGATCACGTAGCGCGAAGGATCGTGATCGTCGGTGACCAGACCCATGGCGATGCCGCCGACCGGGGCGGCCAAGGGGACGCCGGCGTCCATCAGGGCGAGGGTGCTCCCGCAAACGCTGGCCATCGAAGTGCTGCCGTTGCTGGAAAGGATCTCGCTGACGATCCGGATTACGTAGGGGAAGTCCTCCGTCTGCGGCACCATCACCTTGACCGCCCGCTCTGCCAGCGCTCCGTGCCCGATCTCCCTGCGTCCCGGCGACCGGAGCGGTCGGGCCTCCCCAACCGAATAGGGCGGGAAGTTGTAGTGATGCATGTAGCGTTTGAAGTCCTCCAACCCCAGACCGTCGAGCTTCTGGTGATCGGACATGGTCCCCAGTGTCACCACCGACAGGGCCTGGGTCTGCCCCCTCGTGAAAATCGCGCTCCCATGGGCCCGGGGCAGGACGCCGACCTGGCACCAGATCGGCCGGATCTCGTCCGTGCGACGGCCGTCGGGGCGGGCACCATGGTCCAGGATGGCGCGGCGAACCGCCGACTTGAGCACCGACTCAAACGCGGCGCCAACGTCGCCTGCCCGGTCGGGGAATCGAGCTGCCAGCAGATCGACGGCCTCCTGCCGGAGGTGATCGATCTGCTGGTCGCGGAGGGCCTTGTCACCCTCCCGAAAGACCTGGTCGATGCGGTCGCCCACACTCGCGCCCACCGCCTCCTTGATCTCGGAGGGAACCCCCACGCGGGGGTAGTCCATGTCCGGCTTGCCGACCTTGGCGACCAGCTCCTCGATCATCCCGATCACTTCCCGGATCCGCTGATGCGCCCGGGACAAGGCCTCCACCAGAGTCTCCTCGGCCACCTCCCGGGCTCCGGCCTCGACCATGTTCAAGGAGTCCCTGGTCCCCGCCACCACCAGGTCGAGCTGGCTGCGTTCCATGTCCGGCATGGGCGGGTTCTCGACCAGCTGGCCGTCCAGTTGCCCCATCCGCACGGCCGCCACGGGCCCGTCGTGCGGGATGTCGCTGATGGCGACGGCGGCGCCGGCGCCGATCAGGGCCAGCACGGCTGGATCGTGGACCTGGTCGGTGGAGAGAACGGTGGCGACGACCTGGACGTCGTTGCGAAAGTCCTTGGGGAAGAGCGGCCGCATCGGCCGGTCGATCATCCTCGCCGTCAGCGTCGCGGCCTCCGAGGGACGGGCCTCACGGCGCATGAACGCACCCGGGATCCGACCTACCGCGTACATCTTCTCCTCGTAGTCGCAGGTGAGGGGAAAGAAGTCGATTCCGGCCCGGGGCGCCTTGCTGGCAGTGGCTGTGACCAGTACCACGGTGTCGCCCAGGCGCACCCACACCGCTCCGTTCGCTTGACCGGCGACGCGTCCGGTCTCGAGGCTCAGGGTCGAGCCGTCAAATTCCCTAGATACAACGGTGGATTGCATGAGAGTCCTCCCCGCGCCTCCGCTTGCGAGTTTGGAGAAGGCCCCGTGGCCCGGACGCCGTCGCGGTTAGGGAATGGAGATGAGAGCTGAACTTGGGTTCGGCTCCTATCGCCAGTCTCCAACCGCGCTCTATGCGCCCTGCTCGAGGTCTCGACCGCCTTCCCGCAACACGGAGTTCGCGGCAATCTTCCAGACCGGCCCTCAGCCCATGGTGAGTCAGCCGGAAATCGGTGATGGTCAGTGGCGCAGCCCCAACTTGGCGATCAGCGCCCGGTAGCGGGCAATATCAACCCGCATGAGGTAGTCCAATAGCCGCCGCCGCTTGCCCACCAGCTTGAGCAGGCCTCGACGCGTGTGGTGGTCCTTGGGGTGGACCTTCAGGTGTTCGGTGAGTTCCTTGATCCGCTCGCTGAAGATGGCTACTTGAACTTCGGGCGACCCAGTGTCGCCCTCATGCTGGCGGTTCCCTTCGATCACCGCCGCCTTCGCTTCACCTCGAAGCATCTGGTAGAACTCACTCCCATAGTCGCCACAGAGCCCGCCGAGCGGCACAGTCGTGCCTAGCATTGCTCTGGGTCCGCGAGAGCATACCACAGGGTCTACCCTGCCCCCGCTGGGGTGGCTAGAGGGACTTGAACCCTCGACCTCCAGGGCCACAACCTGGCACTCTAACCAACTGAGCTATAGCCACCGCGGATCTCCAAAGTATAGATGTGGCCGATTCCCGCACTTGGAGGACGGCATGCCAGCCACCGACCTCCCGCTCCCACGGTCCGCCCCCAGCGCGGACCAGATGTGGATGCGACGGGCGCTCAGACTTGCGCGGGCGGCGGCGAGCCGCGGCGAAGTTCCCGTGGGGGCTCTAGTGGTCAGGAGCGGCGCCATCCTGGGCGCAGCCTCCAATCGCGTGGAGCGGGCCCAGGATCCGACCGCCCATGCCGAGTTGCTGGCGCTGCGCCGGGCGGCCACCAGACTGGGTTCGTGGCGCCTAGAGGGAGTAACCCTCTACTCGACCTTAGAGCCCTGTCCGATGTGTGCCGGTGCCCTCCTCCTGGGCCGGGTCGCCCGGGTCGTATACGGGGCGGATGACCCCAAAAAGGGGGCCTTCCGGAGCACCTATCGCGTCCTCGCCAAAACCGCCGGCAACCACCATCTCGAAGTACTTCCGGGCTGCGAGGCGCCGGCCAGCGCCGATCTCCTGAGGCGCTTCTTTCGGGATCTCCGGAACCGAGCGCTCTGACCCAGGCTGGCTCCGGCGTGATCAGGACCAAGTGAACCGTCTCGTCCATCCACAGGTCTCTGGTGGTCGCTGGGCAACGGTCACGGCGACCGTACACTGACTGCGGCGCCCTTGGAGAGGTGTCCGAGTGGTTTAAGGTGCCGCTCTCGAAAAGCGGTGTGGTGATGAGCCACCGCGGGTTCGAATCCCGCCCTCTCCGCCATCACCACCGGGCGGCCGCACGATCGTCTCTAAAATCAGCCCGGGAGCGGTCGCCTAGTTGGCCGAGGGCGCGGCACTGGAAATGCCGTAAGGGGGCAACCCCTTCGAGGGTTCGAATCCCTCCCGCTCCGCCGCCACCTCATGTGGTCCGGCAAACGCTGCCAACAAGCCTTGCTGGCCCGCAAGGACCGATACCACGTTGCGGAGCCCCAATCGAGTTGGCGTCAGCCGAACGAATCGGCGCCGAATTCCGCTTACGCCGCCCGCTGGGAGAAACGACGCAGGTAGAGTCCTACGCCAAAGACCGCCAGGCCTACGACCAGAATCACGGCAGCGCCGCCCAGCCCTGATCCGGTGGTGGGGGTGCCTACGCTGGCAGCTGAAACGGAACCGTATCCGGCGCTTCCCGTCTGCGCCAAGGACACCGGGGCCTGCGCGATGCTCCAGGCTACGACACCACCCGCCGTCACAATCGACCCCACGATGGTGTACAACCGCCAAGATGCTGCCGCAGCTCGTACTCGCTCTAGTAGCTGATTCAACCGCTCTCTCCCTTGGTTGGATCACCCGCCCAGGCGCCCACCGTTCCTTCGGGGCGACTGTACCACAATTTGCCGGGTAGCGGCAAGTTCACCACGACTTCGCGCCGCCCGCCACTGTCGAACGGGAGCCACGTTCAGGCAAGCGGGTTACTCTCAGGCCTGTTCAGCCGAGCAGCACGGCCCGCCTCCTCCTTCGGAGGCGGTTGACGGGACCCGCCCCTGACCGCTATATCTCGCGCGGTCGCTCCGACGAGTCCGCGTCCCCCCAGCCAACCCAGGCGTGAGGACCATCTGATCTTCCCAAGCTCGATCTCAGGCGTGGGCCCGGCCCGCGACGATCGGCGCCCACCGGAGGGACCCGGGGGTTGGGTCCGGGCGGTACTGGTGCCGCTGGCGGTGACGGCAATTTGTCTTCGCGGCCTGGCCCACCCCGGGTACGTCCTCCAGGTCGACTCGGTCTTCGGTCCCCGTAGCCCGGCTGCGACTTGGGGATTCTCCGCCCCGATCCAGCTGGCCACCCACCTGTTGGGCGGTTGGCTCGCGGGCCGAGTCTTCGTGGCCCTCGCCCTCTACTTGTGCTGCTTTGGCCCGATGGTGCTGCTACGTCACCGGCACTGGCTGGTCCAGGTCCTCGGGGGCCTACTGGGTGCGCTCAATCCCTGGGTCTTCGGCCGGCTCGTCGAGGGGCAGTGGGGAGTTGCTGCATCGGTGGGCGTCATGTTCCTCTGGCTGGGCGCCTGGGAGCGACTCAGTCACGCGCCCGGCTGGGCGTCCAGTCTCGCCTGCGCCAGCCTTGCCTGGCTGGCCGTCACCTTCGACCAGCACGCGATTGGACCGTTGCTGGTCCTGGCGGTCGCCAGCATTGCACTCAGCAAGGGCTGGCGCCAGCGCCGGACGCTCGCCTGGGGGGCTGCGAGCTTCGGGCTGCTCGCCGCGGCCTCGGTGTATGGCTGGGTGCCCTTCTTCCTCGGGCACGGGCCCGAGTCGTATGCAACGGTTCGGCTCTTCTCGCGATCCGACCTCCTGCTGTTCCGATCGAGTTCCAACCCGACTTATGGACTGTGGCCCAATCTGGTCGGGCTTTTTGGCTTCTGGCCGGAGCGACTGGGCCGGATCCCGCTACTGAATGCGGGCGCCGCTTGGTGGCCAATCCCGGTGGCGGTGCTCAGTTTGGCAGCAGTCGCTGGATGCTGTCTCCGGCGCGAGCGAGCCTGGCTCCTGGCCGCTGGACTGGTCGGCCTTGGGGCGGCGGCCAGTACCGCCACCGGGCCCGGACTCACCGTGATGCTCTGGCTGATGCTGCACCTGCCCGTGCTCGGGGCATTCCGGGAACCAGAGAAGTGGAGTGCACTCTGGCTGCTGGCGCTGGTCGTCCTCGGGGCCGAGTCCACCGCCCGCCTAATCGCCTGGGCGGGCTCGCGCTCGCCCATCCGCAGCAGTTTGGCCGGACTAGGCCTTGCCTGCATCTTGCTTTCAGTGGTGCTCCCCGACGGCGTGGGAGCGCTCCGTGAGCTCCCGGCCACCGTTGTGCCCGTCACTTACCCTAAGAGTTGGACACAGTTGGCGGCGTACATGCACCAACATCTAGCGCCCGCCAACACGGTGGTGATCCTGCCCTGGGAGCTGTACGAGCCACTGGCGCTGTCACGGCACCGGTTGGTCCACAACCCCGCGCCCGCCCTCTTCCCTGGCCGTCTCCTCAGCCCCCAGGACGCTGAGATTGGTCGAACTGCTTCGCAGCCCGGCCCTGATGGCATCGCCAAGGCCTCGCTTGAGCCGGCCAGTGGGTCTTGCCACCTGCTCCGAGCGGTCCGCCGACTGGGCGCCGATTGGGTGGTGGTGGAGCCGGCGCCCCACGGGCTCGCTGATCTAAGCGACCTGCTTCGCTGCGGCGCCGAGCAGCGGTCGGGCTCGGTCCCGGGGCCAGTGCTCCTGCGGCCCTAGCTCCGAGGCCCTCAGGCGCGTCTGGAATCGGCCCAACCCGAAGGAGGGCCGAGAATCCTCGACCGACCTTGGCACTCATCCGCCCGAGCGCCTGGCCGTCGACGCCGGGCCGTCAACACCTCGTGCCGGATCCCGCTCAGCCGATCGGCGAATGGCGGCAGACGCTCCTCGCGGCCGTACTCGGCCTGCCCCTCGACACCGCTTGGCACGTCACCGCCAGAGATCGGAGATCGGGTGCGCTCGCGCTGGCACCTGTACGTCCGAGCTCGGGACCGCAACGGCGGCGACATAACCCACCGCGACAGCGACGTCGCGGCTGCACCAATTAGGGTGACCCGCCCAGCCTACCGTCTGCGTGCCGCCTAACCGATCTGGCCCGACAGCGACCACTGTGTGCCGCAGGCCCTGGTCGTCGATACCCAGGCCTAAGCCCTTCAAATAAGCCTCCTTTCGGGTCCAGATCCTGAAGAACGCCGAAGGTCGCTCGAGCTCTCCGGTGCCGGCTAGAAGGCGGCACTCGGTGTCGGCGAAGAAGCGGTGGGCGACGTCGCCCACCGGGAATCCGGCCTGAACCTGCTCGAGATCGACGCCGACGTTGACATCGTTGGCGACGGCAAGGACCATGAGGTCGCCGGAGTGCGCGACGTTGAACTGTAGCCCTAACGTCCTGGTCCCCATCAGGTGCGGCTTGCCGCGAGTTCCGAGCGCGAACACTAGGGATCGCGGCTCGACGTCGATGTAGGCAGCCAGGAGCCAGCGCAGCCAGGCCCGCCGAGCCCGGAAGCGATCTCGGATCCGAGCTTGGGGGATGGCCAAGGCTTGCTCGAGGTCCTGTTGCGAGAGACAGCGCCGGAGATGCCGTTGGACACTAGGGGCCACCGCTAGCTCGGCCATCCAGAGATGGACCTCCGCACCGGGCGGAGGCAGGCGCGGGAGCGGCATCACGGGGTCAGGCGCTCGCCGCCGTCCGAGCTAGGCGCGCCTCGCGCAGACTCGACCGCAGGGCCTCCGTGAGGAGATGGACCTGCGGCTCACGGACCATCTCCAAGTGATCTCCGGGGATGGAGTGAAGCCGGATGGCGCCTTGGTGAATACGGTCCCAGCCCAAAGCCGGCGCCCTGGTCATCTCGGCATTCCCCCGGCTGACGAAGAGGTCCATGTCGATGGCGTGTCGGCGAGCCTCGTAGCCGACCGCCAGCGTCATGGCCCCCCGCCAGTCGAAGTCATCCGTGGGATGCGACGCCACCAACCCGAACCTGGCCAGCGGCGCCGCCGCGATCTGTGCCAGCGCGGATCGAGCCTGCCTCACGAGCTCACGCCGTGGCGCCCTCTCCCAGCAGCGCCTCCACAAGCCACGCCAGGTATGCAACCAGAGCACGCGAGCAACCAACTCCCCGTCCCCGACTCCGTCCAGGATCCCGAGCCAGCGCACGTCCGCGCCCTCCGCCGCCAGGGCGCCCGCGACCTCGTAGGCGAGCATGCCCCCCAGAGAGTAACCTCCGATGTAGTAGGACCCCCCTGGCTGCAAGCGACGGATTGTGCGGCGGATGGGTTCGGCGAGATCCTGTATCGACCGAGAGAGGTCAAACTGCCGCCCGTCACGTTCTGGGAGGAGAGCCACCACCCTACGTTCTCTCCCCACCGTGCTGACAAAGTGCCGCATAGTGACCATCGAGGACTCGTCCGGGTAGATGAAGAAGACAGGGCCGAAGGAGTCCTGGCCCGCGTGGACCGCGGAAGCGGCCAGGTCCTGCGGCCGCGCATGTGCCCCAGTGATGACCGCAGCCATTCCGGCGACTGTGAAGGGAACCTCCAGCATGTCGTCCAGCGCGATCCGGTAGCCGAGTTCTCGTTCCACCCGGGAGAGGAGCCGGACCGCCATGAGTGAGTGGCCGCCCAGATTGAAGAAATCGTCGGAGACGCCAATCCCGCGCACCGTTAGGATTGATTCCCAGACCGAGAGCAGTCGCCGCTGCAGGTCGCTGGCTGGAGGAGTGGCTCCCGGCGGGCCATGCTCGACTCCCCCAATCGGTGCCGCGTCCAGGAGGGCGCGGCGGTCCAGCTTGCCACTTGAGGTGACCGGCATCCGCTCCAGCCAGGTGAATCGGGAGGGGATCATGGCGCTGGGAAGGCGCCTCGCCAGGTGCTCCCGCAGCTCGGTCGGCCGAATCGAGGCGGATTGCGGCTGGGAGACCAGGTACGCCAGCAGTCGGTTCTCACCTGACGCATCGGGACGCGCCACCACTGCTGCCTGGCACACTCCCGGGTGGGCCAACAACGCCGCCTCGACCTCTCCGGGCTCGATCCTAACCCCGTGAACCTTGATCTGGTCGTCGACACGGCCCAGGTATTCGATCGCACCGTCACTGCGGCGGCGTCCCAGGTCTCCGGTGCGATAGAGGCGCTGCCCGGGCTGGAATGGGTCGTCAAGAAAGCGCAGCGCGGTCTGCTCCGGCTGGTTGAGATACCCGCGTCCGACTCCCGCGCCCCCAATGTAGATCTCAGCAGTCACCCCGATCGGGACGGGTTGAAGGTGCCGGTCCAGGAGGTAGACCGACGTGTTGGCTACCGGGCGTCCGAGCGGCACCGTCAGCTCGCCGTCGTTGCAGCGCCAGAAGGTTGCGTCCACGGTCGCCTCGGTCGGTCCGTAAAGGTTGACCAGCTCCACATCCTCGCCCACCTGTTGGAAGAAGAGGTGGGCCAACTCCGGGGTCAGCTGCTCCCCACTGGTGGCCACCAGTCGCAGGTTGCTCAGCACACCCATCCCCTGCTCCTGATGGAAGGCACTTAGCATCGAGGGAACGAAGTGGAGTGCAGTGACTCCCTCGCGTCGCACCGTGGCAGCGATTCGACGGGGGTCGCGGTGGGCCCCCGGGTCAAGCATCACCACGGTCGCGCCGCAGATGAGTGGGCAGAAGAGCTCCCAGAGCGAAACGTCGAAGCCAATCGGCGTCTTCTGCAAAACGCGGTCCCCTGGACCTAGGCCGAATTCGCGAACCCGCCAGACCAGCTGGTTGACGATTGAGTGGTGCTCGATCATCACTCCCTTCGGGCGCCCGGTGGACCCCGATGTATAGAGAACGTAGGCGAGGTCCGCGGGGGTGGCTCCTCCTAGGTGCCGTTCCGGGTCGCCGGCGCTCCAGGCGGCACGCTCATCATCCATCAGCACCACCTTGGCGCCGGCCGCGCTCACAAGGTTTTCGAAGTTCGACTCGCTGACAACAACCAGCGGCCGGGAATCCTCGACCATCTGCCGCCACCGCCCGGGGGGCTGGTCGGGCTCCAATGGGACATAGGCGCCGCCGGTCTTGAGGATCGCGAGCAGGCTCACCACCAGGTCACACGAACGCTCGAGGCAGACACCCACCAGCCTTCCCGGCCCAACCCCGAGAGCCTGGAGGTGCCGCGCCAGCCGGTCAGCCTCCCGTTCCATCTCGGCGTAAGTCAGGCGACCCCTGCTGTCCGACACCGCGATCGCGTCCGGGCTGGCCGTCGCCTGGGCGGCCACCAACTCATGCAAGCAGGCACTCTGAGGCACAGGACACGTGGTCTGATTCCACTCCGTAACCTCCCGACGCTTCTCGGCCTCGGTGAGCCATGCCAATTCTGAGATGGGTACCTCGACCTTCTGGGCAATGCCGTCTAGGAGTGTCTCCCAGTGCCCCAGCGTACGGCGGGCGGTGTCCCGCTCAAACAGGTCGCGGTTGTAAATGAGACGCCCGCAAATGCCACCGTCGGGCCGACGGTCCAGCTCGAGGTACATATCCCACTTGGAGTGCCCGACGCGGTTCCCCAGCTCCACCTGCATGGGGTGAAGACTCCAGCTGGGATCGCTGGGGATGGCCGGAGGTTCCAGCATGATCATCGTTTGGAAAATGGGATTGGAACTGGCGGTCCTGAGGGGCTGGAGATCGGTCACCAACCGCTGGAAAGGAACCTTGTGGTCCATGGCACCGACGACTTCGTCCCGGACGCGGGCCACCAGCTCTGCGAAGGTCGGGTCCCCACCCAGGTCGACTCGAAGCACCAGCGGCGTGAGGCAAAAGCCGACCATCCGCTCGAACGCCGGACTGGGTCGTAGGTCCACCACCGTGGCGAACACGACATCGTCCAGGCCGGACGAGCGTTGCATCAGAATGGAAAAGGCACCCGCGAGAGTCTGAAAGAGTGTCGCGCCGAGCCGGCGGCTCACCAGCTCGAGCTCCAGCACCCGGTCCGGCCTGATCTGGACTGACTCCATTGCGCCGCGAAAGGGTTGGTGGGAGATTGGTTGTCCGTCAGTCGGGATGGCCGCTGTCGGCGCGCCCGCGAGATGTTGCCTCCAGTATCCGAGACGGCGCTGGCGCTGCGCGTCGACCAGTTCGGAGCGCTCGTAGCGGACGTAGTCGGAGTACTGAACCGTCACCTCGTCGAGCGGTGAGGGCAATCCCGCGGCAAACGCGTTGTACAGACTGATCAGCTCCGGCAGCACCACGCGGGACAGGCTCAAGGCGTCGAAGATGATGTGGTGCATGCACAGGTAGAGGCGATGGCGGTCTGCACTGAAGCGGATCAACAGCGGACGGAGCAAAGGGCCGCGCTCAAGGTCGAACGGAAGCAAGGCGACGTCTCCCGCGGCCCTCGCCGCCTCGTGCTCAGCAGCTTCTGGGCCTATTCTCTCCAGGCTGAGCAAGGGAAGCTCGATCGAGGGAGGTGAATTTACTCGGAGCACCGGTGCGTCGTCCACCACTGAGAAGGTGGACCGCCAGAGTTCGTGACGTCGCACCACGCCTTCAAGAGCCTCCCGCAGTGCCGCCACGTTCAGCGGCCCGTCCTTGTGGATGGCCACAGACTCGTTGTAGACAGGATTCCCTGGGGCCAGCTGATTCACGTACCAGAGTGCCTCCTGGGCCACGGCGATCGGAGTCGGCCCCGACTCCATCGACGGTGCAAAGAGGCGATTCTCGACGTTTACGGAAGTGCCCCGGCCCTTTAAGCGCTCTGCCAAGAGCGCGCGCTTAGCTGGGGACAGCGGCGAGTAATCGGGCTGCGCCGAGCTACTGCCCCGAGGAACTGGCACCGCGTCGGGGTCAGACACTCAGACCACCATCCACCTGGACACATCGACCGGTGAAGTAGTCGCACTCGATTACGAATCGCACCGCCTGCCATATCTCGAATGGTTTGCCGATGCGGTCGAGCCAGACCCGACGGCGTAATTGGTTCAGCGCCACGTTCGAGATCTGCCCCAGCATCGGCGTGTCGATCAGCCCCGGTGACACACAGCCCACTCGGACGCCATAGGGCGCCAGGTCTTGAGCCCAGGTTCTAGTGGACGACTCCAGGCCCGCCTTCGCAGCCGCGTAGTTGGACTGGCCACCGTTGCCCGGGGCGGCGACCGAGGAGATGTTCACGATCACCCCAGGGCCACCCGCGCACTCCAGCAGGCGGCGGGCAAACTGTCGAGCCACGAGGAATGGGCCTTCAAGGTTGATTGCCACTACGCGGCGCCACTGGGCGGTGGGGAGACTCAGCACGCTGTCGCCATCGCGGCGGACCAGCAGACCGTCCTGCACAACGCCGGCGCTGTTTACAAGCACCGTCAGCGGACGGTCGACGGTCGCGGTGCTCACGACCTCGTTGACTGCAGCCTCGTCCGCGACATCGGCCACCGCCAGCACGAGCCGGTCGGCGTATGCGCCCGCATCCTCGCGGAGCGCCTCAAGTCCTTTGAGGTCTATGTCAACCGCCAGTACCCGCGCTTGTCCATGGAGCAACTGCAGGGCGACCTCCCGGCCGATGCCGCTGGCTGCGCCTGTGACTAGCGCCGAGCGGTCAGCCAGCTCCATCGCCAAGCTCGCACGGCCACCTCACGTCCGGAACTCGACCGGCAGTGTCTGCAGTCCCCGCAGGCCAAGGTTGGGTCGCCAGTTGAGCTCAACCGGCTTTAGCCGCATCTCGGGTAGCCGTCGCAGCAATGTGGCCAGGACGATCTGTCCCTCCAGCCGGGCCAGCGGCGCGCCGAAGCAGAAGTGACTGGCCCAGGCGAACGCCAGATGCCGATTGTCCGAGCGGCCGAGGTCGAGACGGTCGGGCTCTGAGAACCGCTCAGGGTCACGGTTGGCGGCCCCCATCACGGCTATCACCGCCTGACGGCGCTTGATCAGCCTTCCCCCGAGCTCGAAGTCAGACGTCGCCAGCCTGGCCGTGTGCTGGCTCGGGCTCTCGAAGCGCAGCAACTCCTCGACCGCCGCCGCCATCAATGTCGGGTCAGCACGCAGTCGAGCCATCTCCTCGGGCCAGCGCAGCAGTGTCAGGACGCCATTGCCGATCAGGTTGGTAGTCGTCTCCTGCCCACCGACCATGGTGATGATCAAGTTGGCGACCACCTCCTCCTCGGACAGCCGATCACCGTCGACTTCAGCGCTGGCCAGCGCGCCGATGAGGCCAGCGCCAGACCTTGCCGCCTGGCCCCGGACCGCCTTCGTGAAGTAGTCGGTCATTGCCTGCAGACTGACTAGAACCTGGGGGGCACGGCCCGGATTGTGCTGGAAGTTGCCGAGCATCTCGGCGAAGTCCTGGGACCAGCCCTTGAGTGCACGATGGTCACGGGAGCGCAGCCCGAACATTTCCGCGGTGACGATCGCAGGCAAAGGGTTGGCCAAGGCCTCCATGATGTCCATCTGCCCAGCGCCCAAGACCCGGTCCAGGAGCTGGTCGGCTATTTCCTGGACCCGATACCGCATCTGCTCTACCCGGCGCGGGGTGAAGGCGGCGGCGGCCAGGCGCCTAACCCGAGTGTGGTCGGGGGGGTCCATGAAGAGCATCTGCCGTACCATCACCTGGGCGATTGGAGCTAGGCTCTCCATACCCAGCTCGGCCAGACGCTCCGGCGTGGGAGTACGCTCTGCCGAGAGGCGCAAGAACACCTCGGTCACGTCCCGATATCGGGTCACCACCCAGGCGTGAAGGTACGGGTCCCAGTGGACCGGGTCCTCCTCTCGGAGTTGCGCGTAGAGCGGGTATGGATTGGCAAGCACCTCTGGGTCCAGCAGGTGATACAGGCTTAGCTCCCGGCGACAGTCGACCACCAACTCCAATCAGCCTCCAGCGCTCAGTGGCGCGGGAACGGACTCGACGTCACCGGCCACCAGACGCTCCGCCGCCCCGTCGCTCAGGGCGGAGATCTCTTCCAAGAGCAACCGTTCGACGGCGCTGGCCATCTCCGTCACCGTGGGCCCGTCAAACACGCAGCGCAGGGGTAGCTCGACGCCATAGGCGGTATTGATCCGGGCGATCAGCTGCGCGCCCAACAGCGAATGGCCGCCGAGCATGAAGAAGTTCTCATCGCAGCCAACGGAGTTGCGGCCGAGCAGCTCAGCGACGATTGTCGCCAGGGCCTCCTCGACCTCGCTGATTCCGGCGGGCGGCATCGTGCCCGGGTCAGCTGCCCCCAGCGTCGGTGTTGGCAGCGCAGCGCGGTCAACCTTGCCGTTAGCGGTTAGCGGCAACCGCTCCACCGCCACGAAGTCGCTGGGGATCATGTAGTCCGGCAGGGTCAGCGCCAAGTGCTCGCGCAGAGCTTCGCGATCCATCTCACGGTCAGTGGTCACAACGTACGCAACCAGCTGGCTGGCGGGATACTCACCTGTGAGCTTGACGGTGGTGGCCGCCACGGTCGCGTGCCGGTTTAGCACTGCCTCAACCTCCCCGAGCTCCAGTCGCTGACCACGTACCTTGACCTGGTCGTCGAGCCGGCCGAGAAAGTGAAGGTCGCCCTCTGGTCCCTGCCAGACCAGGTCGCCCGTGCGATAGAGCCTCCCCCCTACTCTCCTCTCCTGCGGGTCGTCGATGAACCGGCTCGCAGTCAACTCCGGCTGCCCCAGGTAGCCGCGGGCAATGCCCGCGCCGCCGATGAGAAGCTCGCCGGGGACCCCTTGGGATACCGACCGCAGGTCCTCGTCGACGATTCGCAGCGACACCCCATCGATGGCCTGGCCGATAGACGGAAGTACCTCAGCGGCCAAGCGGCCTGGAACCACCCCCGAGGTTGCCACTACCGTGGCCTCGGCTGGTCCGTAGTTATTGACCAGGGTGAACGGTACCCCTGGTTTGGGGAAGTGGTGAAGCAGGTCTCCCCCTGTGAGCAGCGTCCTCAGCGTCCCCTCCCGGGGCCAGGCCGTCTCAATGAGCATCTCGGCCATCGGTGTCGGGGCAAAGGCGACCGTGATCCCTGCGCCAACCAGCCAGTCGCGCAGCCCCTGGGGATCAGAACGGACGCCGTCCGGGGCGAGGTGCACACTGGCGCCACTGGCCAGGTAGGGCCAGATCTCCCAAACCGCGGCGTCGAAGGCCGGACTGGCCAGCTGGCTCGCTCGGTCCTCGGACGTTATCTGAAACGCCCGCCTGTGCCATCCGACCAAGTTAGCCAGGTTCCCATGCGTCACCCCCACCGCTTTGGGCTGTCCCGTCGATCCCGACGTGTAGACCACATAGGCAAGATCGCCAGACGATGGCTGCGGGAGCAACCGGTCGAGATCGCCGGCTGATCCCCTCCCTTCGGCCTCTTCGAGATCGAACGCCTGACATCCGGGGGGAGGAGACAGCTGTGGTGAATTGGCGCCGGTGAGTAGGATCGGGGCCGCGCAATCGCCGAGCATGAGACCAAGGCGGGCCGGCGGGTACGTCCCGTCGAGCGCCAAATAGGCGCCCCCCGCTCTCATCACCCCGAGCGCGCCCACGACCAGGTCGACGGTGCGGGGCAGGAGGATCCCAACCGGAGTGCCCGGTCCCACCCCTGCCTCATGCAGTGCGGTGGCCAGAAGCCCCGAGCGACGCCAGAGTTCCGCATAGGACAGGGCACCGGCCGGACCCGCGACCGCCAGATCGGAAGGCCGCTCCTGCGACCGCAGTCCCACCTGATCCGTTGCGATCATCCCGGTGGGTCCCACCACTATCTAGGCCCCCAGCCCCACCGGCTCTCCCCGGTGGTCCGGGAGGCGCGCAGCGACGGGGAGGTCACTCCGGCCTCTCCGAAGTTGGAACCGCGACCCAGATGGATGACTGCCCCCCCCTCCTCAAAGAACGCGCCCATGACATAGTCTCTCCTTACATCCCTCGGCCAGATGAGAGGCTGGCGGAAGCTGCCGGAGGCGGACACCGCGGCCGCCACATCGGCCACGCCCGCCTCATTCATCCAACCATTTTGGTAACTGGGGCTGTCGCGCCAATGACGCTGGTCTATCACCACCGTTACCGAGTCGTGACGGAAACGTGGGCTGGTCCCACCCCCAGAACCCGCATTTGGCCAGCCCGCGGAAGTCGTCTTTTGGTGGACCAGCCCACGCTGCCTTGGGCTCGGCCCCCTCCCGTAGCCACGTCGCTTATTCATCGAGGGCGCTCCCGCGCGGCGCCGCGGCGCCTCTGCCTCGCGCATGCGCCACTGACTGGGAGGCATCGTTGCCCGCCATCCCCAGCGACCGGTCTAGCAGCCGGCGGTAACCCACCACGGCCACGGTCCAGGAGAAATCTCGGGCGCGGCTCCGGGCAGCCACGGCCAGTCGCCTCCGTCGCTTCGGGTCCAGCATTCGCTGGAGAGCCCGCGCGTAGTCGTCTGGGTCCCCCGTCGCCACGATCTCCCCGGCACCCTGAACTTGCCAGGCAACCGCCTGCGAACCGACCACCGGCAGTCCGGCGGCCATGGCCTCTATTACGGCCACGCTGCACGCTTCGTACCTGGCAGGGCAGAGCAGAACCTGGTGGCTCTCGAGCAGCTGTTTCATCTGGTCTGGTGGAACCGGGCCCAGCCAGGAGACCCACGACGGCACCGAACCTCGGAGCTGGCCAGCCCTCTCCCGGGATGATCCGACCACGGTCAAGGTCAGATCCGCGCCGGCGTCGCGCGCCGCGTCGCACGCGCCCAGCGCAATGTCGAAACCCTTCTTGAACGGGGTGGTACCAACCCAGATAACCCGAAGCGGCAAGGCCCGCCGCTGTGAGGAGTACCCGCGGCGGGAGGTCCCGTTACCGGCCTCGGCGGAGCGCCGCGAGCGGTCGCGCGCCAGCTCGACCCCATTCACAATCACCTCGACCGGCCCCTGGAATTTAAAGCGCTGGCGCACCTCATCCGCCACTCCGGGGCTCACGGCCACGAGCCAACCCGCGCCCAGCGCCGCTCTCTGGAGTCGGTCGCTGGCCCAGGTGAAGGCCGCCTGGCCAACACGATCTAGGACACCCCGCGGGGGGGGCAACGCTTCGCACCCGCGAACACCGTGCCAGACCACCACCAGCGGCCGATGCTGCAGCCAGGCAACCACCCGACAGGCCCAGGCGTACTCGGCCCCGTGGACCATCAGCACGTCGGCACCGCCAAGGCTTCGGAAGGCCAGCGCTACGGACGCCACCAGGTCGCCCAAGATCGGGACGCGAGCAACCCCCCGGCGGCCACCGAAGGCGGCGACGTGGCGCGCCACCCAGGGCTCACCGCTCGCGCCCAGGCGGCCGGCTAGGACGTGAGCGACCCGCTCGACGCCCCCCGGGTAAGCCAGTGGATACCTGGTCGTCATAACCACTACGCGCTGATCCGGCCTCGATAGACCACCGGGTCGGCGCCGCGCCCCGGATGGCGGCGGGACGGCGCCCGGAGGGGCCGCTGTCCGCAACAGCAGCGCGACAGTGCCGATGACGACCAGCAGCCATAAGAGGCCCAACTCGAAGAGCGCCAACCCCGACGCTCCACGGGCTATGGGGGTAGTGGTCGGCCAGACCAGGGCTGTGGCGGTCACCCGGGCCGCCGTTCCACCCAGGCTCGCGTCCCTGACGTCGCTCGTGGGGTGCATCGGAAGTCGGCTGAGGGTCACCAGTTCGGTGTGGAACAGCCCCACCGTCGGGGCAGGGCTGCGAACCTGCCGCCGCCAGAGATTGCCGTCGATGCGCGCGGTCGCCTCGCCCGACCGGAGGTCCACGACTATCCATCGGTGGCTGCGGGAACCGTTCCAGAGCAGCGGCGAGGCGGTGGAGCTGGCACCGCTGAGGCGCAGATCCAAGACCCCCG
Source organism: Candidatus Dormibacteria bacterium (assembly GCA_050734425.1). Lineage (GTDB taxonomy): Bacteria > Chloroflexota > Dormibacteria > Aeolococcales > Bog-877 > Bog-877. The sequence continues at coordinate 6,744 of JBOHUL010000015.1, read as the reverse complement.
CCGAAGACACCAGCCAGGCGGGAATGGCGTAGTTGGCGACTGCCCAGCCGTGGACCAGCCAAGTCACCCCGCGGGCTCGGATGACCCGGTCCCCAACGTGCAGGCTTGGCGCCTGGGCACTGGCGAGCGCAGCGGTCGACCAGACCGACCTCCCCACCAGCAATGACACCCAGAGAGAGCGCAGCGAGGCCCTCCGCTCCGACCAATTTGGGATCGTCACCCGCTGGCTCCTCCCCACCATCTCCCTTGGAGCGGTGGCAGTGGTTGATTGAAGAATCGGCGGTGCCGCTAACGTCAGCGACATGCTTGGGCCAACCGCGGATTCGTGGGTGGCCTGCACCAGCACCGGGGCAAAGCTCACGACCGCCACAGCCCCCCGGTCGGTTACCTGTCCACTGCGGGTAGCGGTGAGGCTTGCGAAGTCGGCTAGAGCGGCGGGACCACCGCTGCCCACTTCGAGCCAGAACGCGGGCTGCAGCGACCAGCTGGCGAGGAAGGCAGAGCCGAGCACCCCGACCAGGGCCGCCACTCCGACCCAACTCCACCGGATCCATCGATGGTGGTGTCGGGAGCGCAGACGAGCGACCCTGGGTAAGGCGGTGCTGGTCGCCACCCAGAGCACGCCGGCAACGATGAGCAACGCCCCCAGCCGTTCGCAGATGTTCGCAACCACGGCACTCTGTGGGAACACCCAGCCGGGATTGCCGGTCTTGTACCACATGTCGTACCAATACGACTGGAAACTGCCGCCGTAGACGTAGAAGAAGCCCCCGGCAAGCTGCAGCAGCGGGCCCGCGACGATGATGAGCGGGTTGAGGTCGACCACCAGCCCCAGCAGGCAGAGCCCTGCCAAGGCCAGGTCCGCAAACTGCGGCAGCGCCCCGGGGTCCAGCAGGACGATGCACAGCAGGAGACCCCCGGCGGCCGCCACCCCGAGCCGCTCGCGCTGCAATCTACTGGGCTCCCGTACCGACCTCCGCGCGAGGAACACGAGCATGAGCGCGCCCACCACAGCAGCGACCGCCGTCCAAGCCGCCCCCGGCGAAAGTCCGAAGACCGCCCATAACGAAGAGCTCCCCGCGGCCGGAGCACCGGCCGACTGGCCGGACTGGGTGGTCACGGCCACGGTGGTGGTGAGGCCCGAGAACAGACTGGCCCGACCGACCTGGCTGAGGAGCGCCGGCCCAAAGCACGCGGCCAGCGCGGCGGCGAAGCCGGCGACGAAGCTCAGCACGTCTCGCGGCCGGAGCACCGAACTGTAAAACCAGAGGGCAACGACAAGGACGACTCCCGCGGGGAGGTACTCGATCCCCACTCCGAGGCCGGCTACAGCCCCTGCCAGACCCGACCGGCCGCGCAGCATCAGGTCGACGGCACCAACCAAAGAGAGGACCATCAGGGACTCCACCTGGCCGTGGCCGGCAGAGACCCAGAGGGACACCGGGGACAGCAGCCACAGCGTCGGAATCAGAGACGGCCGCCGCACCTGGACCCGTCGGCCGATGTCCAGCAGGATTACTCCGACCACCAAGTCGGAGGCGACCAGGGGAAGCTTCCAGGCGGTCGCCAGGGCAGCAGCGCCGGACATCCCGAACTGCTCCAGAGTCGAGCGCACGGCCTCCGCCCCTACCGCCAGAAGGCTGAGGTCGAAGCCAAACTTCCAGTTGTAGAGGAGCGGGAAACCCCAGCGAGCCCAGGCCTCCCCCGCGCCGGTCAGCGAGGCGAGGTCGTACGGCTGCCCGGCGACGGGCATCAGGGCCAGGGCCAGGACGATGTGCACCGCCATGGCGGCGAGCACGATCCGCGGCAGACGCCGACTCCAAACCCCCCTCTCGGGGTGCGCCCGCGGCCCAGCGCCCCGAAGCCCGGGGAGTCGCGGCAGGACATGGCGGGCGGCCGCCGGTGTCGGGGCTGAACGCCCCCCAAGTGGCGCGAGAGCCGCTGTGCCGCCGGGGCGGCGGCGGGCGGGCAAGGTCACCAGGCCTCGGTCGGACCCCGCCCTCGCTCGCGCATACCAGCGGTGAGCAGCCCGAGCCGGCACAGGAACCAGGCGAGCCCGTCGAGCGGCGCGGCCGTCCAGGCTGTGAACCCGGCACGGACCAGGGTTCGCCACGGCACGCGATCCTGGACTGGGGACAGACTACGACGAGGCAGGTTGGTACGCAGGTAGTCGGCTCTGAGGGAGCTGGGGGTCGCTGGTGGCACATAGCCCACAGCCGCCGCTGCCGCGTAGCGGATCCCCGCTCCCGCGCGCCGCGCCAGTTGGGCGACCACGCGGTCGCAAGGCGCTTGCTCAGGGTCGTCCACCTTCCACGCCTCACGCCGGACGGCCATCAGCCTTCCGATGGGGATGAAGTCATGGTCGACCAGGCGCAGCTTCACTTGATGCATCAGCTCGGCGCTGAACCTGGCGGAGCGCCGGACCAGCAATCCCCCTTGGTCAAGGCTGAGCGGCACCGCTCGGCCTGAGACCACCCCGACATCAGGCTCGGCGAACGGTATCAGCAGTTCCCGAATGGCCGCTGGTGCGAGTTCACAGTCGGCGTCCACGAACACCACGATCGAGGCCGCGGTCGCTTCCACCCCGCGCTCCCAGGCCGCCAGTGGTCCCCGCTGGATCGGCTGGCGAAGCACCGTCGCGCCCCACTGCGCAGCGACCGCCCCGGTGCCATCTTCGCTGGCGTCATCCACCACCAAGAGCTCCGCAGAGCCGCGGCCGGCCGCGTTGAGCGCTGCCCTGGCCCGCTCCAAGCACCGCTCAATCCGAGCCGACTCGTTTCTGGCCGGGATCACGACGGCCAGGGTCGAGTCGGCGGGGTAGCGCCCACGAGTCGCCGCGGCGCCAGACCGCGACCGGGGCACGTCCGACTCCGTAATCAGGGGGCCGGCGCTCACTCTCATGCGGCGGGCTCTCTGACCTCTGGCGTGGGCGCCATCAGCGACAGGGCGAGCACTCCATCAGCGGCTCGCTGCCAGCTGAACGAAGCCGCCCACCGCCGAGCGGCGATCGAGTATTGGGACCAGAGTTCCCGGTCCCGCAGGATCGCCGTCCCCGCAGCTCCCAGAGCGTAGGGATCACATGGGGTCAGGCTGCCGGTCCGCCCATGCTGGACTGCGTCGCGCAGACCGGGCACGTCATAAGCCACGGTCGGGATCCCGTGCAGGCCAGCCTCCAGAGCGACGATCCCCCACCCTTCTCGCGTGCCTGGCAGGAGCAACAGATCGGCACGCGCCAAGAACGCCGCCTTGATCTCTCCCGGGACGAAGCCGTGCACGGTGACTCCGGGAGCGCGGAGCCGCCGCAGTTCCTCCAGAAGATAGCCGTCGCCGATCACATCAAGGCTGGCCGCTGGGAAGCTACGCCTGATGGTGGCGAAGGCACGAATCGCGTCGGCCGGACGCTTCGTCCGGACCAAGCGCCCGATGAACACTACCCGAGGCACAGGGTTCACCATCCTCACCTTGGGCGCGGCCACCCAGTCCGCCCCGGGCGGCACGACACCAACCGTCGGCACCGAGTGCCGTGCCAGGTCGGCTGCCGTCGAAGGGGAGTTGGCGACGACGCGGGCATCGCGGATACTCCGCAGCCAGTGCGGCTCGATCACCCGGCGCCCAACGAAGCTCAACGGAAAGGGGAACTCTTGGTCCCAGACGTCATCTGCGATCTGGTGGTAGAGCACTAGCGCCCGCTCCCCCACCTCCTTGTGAGCGAAGAAGGGACGGGTGCTGACCGACTCCAAGACAAGGTCGAAGTGGCGGCCATCGGCACGAAGGAATCGCCTCGCCCGACTGAAAATGCTGATCCGGGTCCCGAGCGTTGTCACCTGGATGCCTGGAACATCGGACCGGGCTCCGGGCCGGAGTCGCCCCGGGCGCGGTACCAGCAGGGTCACCTCATGGCCCTCGTGCCCCCAGCAACCCCCAATCCGAGTGACGTAGTGCTCAGCGCCTCCGGCGTCTGCGTCAGCGGGGTGCTTCCAGTTGAGAATGAGGATGCGCACCTTAGGTCCCGGTCTCCCCCGCCCGCAACCGGCCCAGAGCCAGGCGTAGCTCGCCAGGGGCGAGCCAATGGGTCAATCCCGCCCCGAGGCCTCCCAGCGAGAGTGCCATCGCCGGAGTCGCTCCTAGCTCATTTGCCGAATGGGCCCAAAAAGCGCACAGGACCGCGCCGCCCAGCAGCGCGGTCGTAAGACCAACTAGCAGTGGCCGGTAGGCACGGCTCCGGGCGACGCCAGCCCAGCACGCGAAGCCGGCCACGGTGGTCACGGCGGCTGAGGCCCCGAGGTCGAAGAGCAGCTCAGAGCCGGGGTGGAACTGGGGCCCGTAGAGAATCGGCACGAGCCAGGGGCCGATCAGCCCCAGCCCGAGCACGCCCAGAGCGGCGATGGCCGCTGTCGCCAGCAGACCCACCCAGACCGTCTGACGGTCCCTACCCCGCGCCAGCGTGGGATAAAAGGCCGTGACGAGAGGGGCCGTGACGTAAATGATGCTGCCCGCAAGCAGCTGGGCGCCCGCAAACACACCCGCCTCGTCGACGCTGAGCAGATGCCGCGCTGCCAACACCGGCAGGGTCCAAATACCCCATGACGCCCCCGCGATCAGCGCCCCGATCGCTCCCCGGGCGACCAGCCCTGACTGCCGTGGACTGAGCGGCTCAGCCACCGCCTCCGGAGGCGCGGGGCGAGCTCGGGCGGGTCTTGAGAGCTTGACGACCAGCACGCCCGCCAGCGCCGCCAGCACCACCGGGACCAACGAGGCGAGCAAGGCTCCCGCGACCGTGTCCGAGCCTCGTCCCAACCACGCTCCCAGGACCAGCCGCGCGCCGGTGGCTGACACGGCGATGACCGCCACCACCCTGAACCGGCTGCCGCCAACCAGGAGCCCAGTCGGCGCCGCCCCCAGGATGGTGGCCGCCAGCAGCACGGCCGCGAGCATCACGGGCCACACAGATGCGAGATGCAGATAGCTGGACAGCGGAACAGCCCCAGCCAGGAGTGCCAGGCTCAGGATCAGCCATGGCGACACCGCTCGGAACGCCACGCCAAGCAGACCGCGCCGTCCGGGGAACGCCACCGCGGCGAGATGGGCGACCGCGTACTGGGAGCCGGTGGCGAAGAACCCCGCGACGGTTGCGATAGTCAGGAGCGAGGCAATCGCGCCATAGCTGGCGACACCTCCGCCGTGCGCCACCAAGACGTTGAACCCCAGGTTCCCCACGCCGCCGATCAGGCCCGCGCCCATCAGCAGTCCCCCGGCACCGATCGCCCCGCGCGTGTCCTCTCGGAGCGCCTCTCGCCCCATCAGGGATTCCCGACCGCGTCCAGAGAACAGTCATCTAGCGCCCGGCGCCCGCCCCCCGTGTTGCGGTCGTACCAGTGCCGTACCCGCAATCGGTAGAAGATGGCAGCCGTGTCCCAGAGCACCCGAGCCACAGCCTTCAGCCCTGTGCTGGTCGAGAAGGCGTAGTCGATGCGGACGGGGGCCTCGATCATCCGCCGGTAGCCGAAGTGACGCGCGAGCGCCAGCAGCTCGACATCAAAGGCGAAGCGCTTGACCAAGGCGACGTCCACCACCTGAGCGGCGAGGTCGCGGCGCATGACCTTCAGCCCGGTCTGCGTGTCGGTCAAATTGAACTGGAAGAGAAGATGCAGGAGCAGTTGGTAGGCGCGCGACTGCACGCGCCTGAAGAGGGGATAGTGAACCTCACTCATGGGATGGCGCTTGCTCCCGACCACGATGTCAGCTCGGTAGAGTCGCATCAGCGCGACCATCCGCCCGATCTCCTCGGGCGCGATCTCCATGTCCGCATCGATGATCGTCACAACCTCCCCATGGGTCTGCGCAAGCCCGAAACGCAGCGCGAAGCCCTTGCCCCGGTTGCGGCCATAGCCGATCACCCGCACCCGGCTGGACTCGCAGAGGCGGGCAGCTGCGGCGGTCTCGCGGTTTCCGTCGACCACGACCACCACCTCCCACGTCGCTCCGATCGCGCCCAGGGCCTCAGTCAGCCGCTCGATGCCCTGTCTGATTCCCGCCCCTTCCCGAAACGCGGGGACTACGACGCTGAGTTCCGGTTCCGGAAGCGCACCCCGGACCGTCCTGGGGGACGACGAACGCAGTGGCACGGGACTTGCGACCACTAGAGTGCGTGGCTCCTCGACCAACCGAAGTGCCGCGGTGGCGAGATCGCGGAGACCGGCCAGGGAGGGACGCTCGGCCTCCCGGGCACGGGGCCAATGCCGGACCCGCGCCGCAACCGCCTCCCCGCCCCCGCGGGAACTGCCACAACTCTCTCCTATCTGGAGAGGTCAGCGACTTGGTGACTATGGAGCCGCCCCCTCCCGTCGACCCCACACTCATCGACTGGACTGGCTCTCCAACCGGACCGGTCACACTCTAGTCACGAAAATCACGAAGCAGTAACCAACTCAAGAGGTTGTTACACGGACACACGAGGCCGTGAACCCAGTCGCTTTTGGCTGCGCCCTAGGCCAAGTTGACCCTATTGGGGAACGGAGCTGGCCCCGGAGATACCCGGACGGGGGCACTACCGGGAAACTGGGGGCCGACTCGGAGTGGTCGGTGGCGCAACCGGCGGCTCGAGCCCGATCATCACTTCAGCTAGTCAACACCGGAGATGTCCATGACCCAAGATCGCTACCCCCCGATCCGCGACTACGGGATCATCGGCGACCTCCACAGCGCCGCCCTGATCGACCGACTCGGATCGATCGACTGGTTCTG
>JBOHUL010000014.1:0-42013 GCA_050734425.1 Candidatus Dormibacteria bacterium | reverse complement strand
ACTACATGGAGGAGCGGTGCCAGGCCTTGGTGCGCTTCGCCCGCCGCTATCAGAAGGACCGCAACCTGGTACTCCACGACGCGGGCTTTGGGTGCTGCCGGATGGAGGAGTGGAAGGTCACCGAGGCGACGGTGCTGAGCCGCAGCCGGTCGATCGCCAGCGAGACCAAGCCGAACCCTAGAAGGGGGTGATGCCCATGGGTCCTTGGGACCCCTCGCCGAAGATACGACCAGTGCCCGGTGGGACTAGCTGAGCTTCTGCGCCCGCTCCTCGCAGTAGCGGCCCACCGGGCACTTCCGCCCCCTCCGACAGTGGGGGCACGTCCGCATGTGCTCCTGGTACACCGCCTGGGCCTGCTGCTGCTTGGGCTGGGCCAGATGGGGCTCGCTCGGCCGGCCGATCACCCTAGCTCGCTATGCCCGCCGTGGGGAAGGTGAGGTTGCGGGTGCCGACCTGGCCGGCGATCACCCCGACCGGCGACTGGTCGATCGGGATTGCCCCGGCGACCCCCGGCAGTTGGAGCGCGGCCTGGTAGCTGCCCTGGGGGATCGACAGCTGGTAGTTGGCATTGGCATCGACGAACACCGCCCCCACCTCCACCGCGTCGTCACCGTTGCTGGTCAGGAAGATCAGCCGGCTCCCTGCGGGGGCGGGCCAGCTGCCGGGCTGGCCGATGACGGTGCCCTGAATCGTGCCGAGGGCCTGGCCGGCGGGGCCCTGGGTGGGCAGGAAGCCGAGGATGAACCCAAGCAGGCCGAACTCCGCGCCCACCCCGAGGATCTTGCTGCCGGTGCCCATCGGCGATGAGGTGAAGTTGACCTTGCCGCGGGGCAGCGGGCCGTACCCACCCCGAAACCCGGGCCCGATCGGTCCCGAGATGCCCCGGACCCCACCGCCCCCGCCGAACCCACTGATCCCGCGGGTGTCGCCGAACCCAATCCGGTCACCGCGATAGCCGAACCCGGTGCCGCCGCCCGAGATGCCCCGCCGCACCCCGCCGCTGGGACCGAAGCCAGTCCGCTTGCCCCCGAGGCCGTACCCGTAGCCCTGGCCCCGCCGGAGGCTACCGCTCGGCCGACCGATCTGGAGGCTCATCTCATCCCTGACAGGCGGGGCAGCCGCCGCAGCTAGGCCCAGGGGGAGTGTAGGGCACCTGGGAGAGATTGCCACCGCTCCCGCCCGTGACCACGGTGCCGACCCTCTCCCGATCTGCCGACAGCCCCAGGATGATCCCGAACGCGCCCCCCAGCACGGTCGCGGCGGCGACCTGGTAGATCCGCTGCTCCTCGGTCGGGGTGGAGATCGTCCCCTCGCGGAAGCGGATGCCAACCCCGGGGTTGTGGCGGCTCAAGGTGATGCCCCGGCTCATACGAGTGGGGTCCCGATCGGGAGTTTGGCGAAGGCCGAGGGGCTGTAGGGCTTGGCGGCCGAAAGCCGGTAGCCCTGGGCCATCGCCAGGCGGGGGTTGCGGATCACGTGCAGGGTTCCGCCGGAATCGAGCAGGCCCCAGCGATTCCCCCCATCCGAGATCAGCTTGAGCCAGCCCCCACCGCCAGTTCCCGGGTTGGTCCCGGCGCACGGGCCCGAGGTCAGGCCGTTGCAGCCGTACAGGGGCGGGCAGTCGCCCTTCCCGGTGAGCACCCCGCCCTCCTCGGTGGCATCGAGCACCGCCTGGGTGACCGGGTAGATGTGCTGGCCGTTGTAGCCGCAGTCGTTTAGGACGGCGGTGCTGGGGATGCCCCACCGCTTGCAGTTGCAGTCGGTGATCCAGACCGCCTCCTGGGGATCCACCTGGGCCAGGAGTCCGCAGCCCATGAGGCACTTGCCCGTCGTCGGCGGCGGGGTCGGGGTCGGGGGCTTCGGAGTCGGCGGCGGCGGGCCGGTGGTGCTGCCCGAGGCCTGCACACTGACGGCGATGGTGCCGAGGCGGACCTCGGGTGGGGTGCTGCTATCGGTGGCCTGGGCGGTGAAGCCGAAGTTCCCGCTGGCGGTGGGGGTGCCGCCGACCACCCCGGCAGCGGAGAGGCTGAGACCGCCGGGCAGGGCCCCGCCGGCGACCACCCACGAGTAGGGGGCGGTCCCGCCGACCGCCACCAGGGTCGCCGAGTAGGCCTTGCCCACCGTCGCCGGCGGCAGCACGGTGGTGGAGATCGCCTCCCCCTGGGCGACCAGGATGGTGAACCCCTCCTCCGCCGAGAGCGGGCTGTGGCTGCTATCGGTGACGGTGGCCGAGAAGGTGAAGGTGCCGAGGGAGGTCGGGATCCCCGCGATATTGCCGTCTGCGCCGAGCTGCAGCCCCGGTGGCAGGGTCCCGCTGGTCACCGCCCACGAGTAGGGTGGAACCCCGCCAGAGGCCGCCAGCGGGGCGCTGTAGCTGAATCCCGAGGCGGCCACGGGAACCGATGCGGTCTCGATCACCAGCCCCGCCGCCGCCCCCTTGCGGTTGAGCAGGAAGGCGGCACCGGCAACCGTGCCCGCGACGATCAGCCCAGACAGCACCCCGGTCTCGATCTGGCCCCGGCTTGGGCTCTTGGGTGCGCTAGTTACGGTGGCGGCGGGCATGGGGGGATGATCTCACCAGAGCGGCAGGTACGGATGCAGCGCGTAGACCCGCTTGTCCACCTCCCCGGGCCGGGGTTTGAAGTACCTCGTAGAGCTGCGCTGGGTATTCGGCGACCACCCCATGTAGGCCTCGATCGAGGGCCCGTCCAGACCCGCCTCCCAGAGCCCGGTGGCCACCGCCCGGCGGATTGCATGCCAGCCCATCATCTTCTGGGCCCGCACCCCAGCCGCCCGGCGAATCTCGATGAAGCGCAGCCCCACCTCGGTGACCGACAGGCGCTCATACCCCTCCAGCGCCGGCCAAAGCTGCTCGGGGATCGTGTGAAGGCGCTGCACCCCGGTCTTGGCCGCCGCCACCGACACGGTGCCGGCCCGGATCTCAAGGGTCGCCAGCTCCACCCGGCGGAAACCCCAGATCGAGGCACAGGCCAAAAGCGCCACGTCGGCGGGCGGGATCAGCTCCCGGTGGGCCGCCTCGGCCATCTGCTGCATCTCCTCGGGGGTGAGCGCCGGGGCGTTGACATCGACCGGGCGGGGCGGGGGGATGATCCGGCGCTCCACCGGGATCTGCTCCCCGAGATGGCGGAACAACGCCTTGAGCACCGTGTATTGCCAGCGGCAGTAGGCCCTCGTCTGGCCCGCCCCGATCTCACTGCCGAAGTAGTCCTTGAGGTCGGCGGCGGTGAAGCCAGAGAGCTTGTCCACGTGGGATAGGAACTTCCGCAGCACCGTCCGGTAGCCCCGCTGGGTGAGCGGAAAGGCATTGAAGCACTCGGAGCGGATCACCGCCTCGACCAGATCCTCCCGAACGTCGGGGGCCTGGGCCAGGGCGCTCACCGACGCCGCGAGGCCCGCCGGCTACCACCTCCCACGTTGGGGTAGAGCGCCTGGTTGTACCGGGGCTCGTCCGGCACCGCCCGGGCCCGGATCTCGGCCCAGCTGCCACCACCTCGGCCGTAGCGCCCGGGATGACCCCAGGAAGGCAGCTCGGGGGCCGCACCACCACCACCAGCGCCCCCGCCGCGGAGGGTGATCGGGTTGTGCCGCCGCCGCCGGCCACCGCCCACACCGCCGCCGACCCCGCCGCCCGAGGCCGCGCACGGGCCCGAGCTGATCCCACCGCAGCCGTAGAGCGGCGGGCAGTCGCCGTCCCCGGTCAGGATCGCCCCTTCGGGGGTGTCATCCAAGATCGCCTGCAGCACCGGGTAGATGTGCCCCCCGTCGTAGCCACAGGCGGCCTTGACCGCGTTGGTGGGGATGCCGTGCCTAACGCAGTTGCAGTCGGTGATCCAGAGGGCCTCAGAGGGGTTGACCTGGGCCAGGAGGCCGCAGCCCATCGGGCAGTTCGGCGACGGGTAGCCCGGGCCCTGGGGGGCGGTCGGGCAGTTAGAGGCGCTGACCGCGGGGCCTTTGGCGCAATTGGCGATGGTGCTCGAAGCGACCGTCACCACGTCGGCGGCGTCGTAGCCGCAGGCGTCGAAGGCACCCTTGCCGGGCACCCCGTCGAGGGCCCCGTTGGCATCGACCACGAATACCTCGCCGGTCTCCGCGAGGGCGATTAGATCGCCGGGGCTGTAGGCGCAGCTCCCGGTGGTGGTGCTGCAGGCGGGGCAGCCGGAGGTGCCACAGGGGCAGCCGGTCGGGGTGGAGGAGCCGCGGGTGGCCTCCCAGAGCCCGAAGGCCAGGGCACCCACCCCGAGCAGGATGATCCCCACCCCCTCGGCGGTCGAGTGCTTGCGGGTGTGGGGGGTCACCACGGTTGCGCCGGGGGCCAGTTTTTGGGGCGTCGGGTTGCTGCCAACCGAGATCGGGGGCTCTTGAAGATAGGCTTTGGCCACGACCCGCCTAGCTTACCCCCAGCCGTCGAGATATAGAGAGGGGTCGAGGGAGTCCAGCGTGAGCGGCCGGGCGTCGATTCCGGGGTCCACCTCGAAGTGAAGATGACACCCGGTGGAGCACCCCATGGTGCCGGTCAGGCCGAGGGGCTGGCCCCGCACCACCTTCTGCCCCGCCCGCACCGCGTGGGACTGCAGATGGCCGTACCAGAAGGTGAGGCCCAGATCGGAGGTGATCCCCACCGCGTTGGGCCCGAGGCACCCCTGCTTGCACTTCCCCTGGCAGATCCCCTTCACCGCGGTGCTGCCGATGCGCGAGACCACCCCCACCCCGCCGGCCAGCGCCAACGTGCCACAGGGGCAGCCGATGTCGATTCCCGAGTGGAAGTAGCCGGTGGGGCAGCTGGGGTCGGGGATCTCCTCCGAATAGGTGGTGCAGCCGAATCCCTGGGTGACCACGTAGGGGCCGCCCTTGAGGATCAGCGGCGAGACCATCACAGCCGAGCCCTCACGTAGCGGATCCCCCGGCGCTCCTCTTTGGCCAGCCGCTCCGAGGTGCGGCCGAGGATCCCCGGGTGCTCATAGACCGCCAGCCCCCCGACCGCGGCGACCCCGCCAAGCAGCACCAGGGCGGCGGCCTTGGTCCTGGTGGTCACCGTGGTGGTGGTCTTGGTGGTGGTCGGGGGAGCGGGCGCGCCCCCGGGCGGGTAGATGAACCCCAGCACCGCCAGCATCGAGGACTGGCGCTCGTCGTAGCGGTTGTAGCCGCCCCCGTTCCCGTCGAAGTTCATCTCCTTGACCGTGAAGCTGTTGCCGCTGGCCACCGCCACCACCACCCCGCAGTGGCCCAGCGAGGCGTAGAGGCAGCCGGTGGTGCAGCCCGCCGGGTAGCCGTAGAACACCACCGCCGCGCCCACCTTGGGGGTCAGCCCGGTGGGCAACCCCTTGGCCCTCGCGTTGGAGATCCAGTCGATCGCGTTGCCCAGCCCGCAGGGGATCCAAGGCAGCAACTCGGCGACCCCATAGGTGCAGTTGCCATAGGCATAGCAGGAGGCGTTGCTCACAGCACGTCGCCCACCGAGGTCGCCACCGAGGTGGCCACCCCCGAGATGCCATGGCGGGCCCGGCGGTAATCCTCCTCGACCGGGGCGAACAGTTCCTTGCGGTATTGGGGATGCTCATGGAGCTGCCAGCCGGCCAGGACGGCCCCACCGCCCAGGATTAGGAAGGCGGGAAGGAGATGGGGGTGGCCCGGGTGCACCACCACGTTGCCGAGGATGGTCACCGGCGTCGGGGGCGAGGGAGGCTTGGGCGGCGAGGGGGGCGGCGCGGCGGAGACCCCGCAGCTCAGGCCCAGCTTGGAGTAGGCGCTCTCCCAGAGCGACCAGAGATCGCTACCCGGGGGCGAGCCGTAGTGGCTGGCGGCCCAGCCCGAACTCCCCAAGGCGGTCATCTGGGTGTGGAGCGCCTGGCCGGCGGTGGCCAGCACCGCCGGGTAGCCGTAGCCGTTCTGGTGCAGCACCGCCACACAGGCGTTGGCGAAGTCGGTGAGGTTCGCGTACTTGGCATACCCGTACCCGCACCCCGACCCGTTGATCCCGGCGTAGTTGTTGCAGCCGGCGGCGGGTGGGCAGTTGGAGCAGGTCCCGTTCCCGGTCTCCTGGGCCCACTGGACGATGAACAGGCAGGGGGAGAGGCCGGTGCCGGCGGAGGCCACCTTGGCGGCGGGCCACAGCTTGGACACGAAGCTGGAGTAGACACTCACGACGAGAGCCTATCCCGAGGAGCTAGGAAACGGCGCTGCCCCGGGAGAGTGGCGGGAAGGCCGAGACCGGGACGGCCACCGCGTCGGCGGGTGCCTGCACCGTGAACTCGCCGTAGGTGTGGACGATATTCTCCGAGGCCGGTCCCTTCCAAGGGGTGAGGTCATAGCGGATGGCGCTGATGTTGAGCCCCAGCATGAAGCTGGCCCCCGAGGGGATGGCGACCGAGCCGTTGTTGGTGAACTGGAAGCTCGGGAGCTGCTGGCCAAAGACCATGAACTCGTTGTAGAAGGCCCGGTCGAAGGCGTCGATCCCGGGGTTGGCGGTGGGAGCGGTCTGGTCGCTGCCCTGGGCCGGGCCCAAGGTGGAGTCCGAGGCGAGGGCGTACTGGGAGATCATATTCATCACCCCGCCCACGTTCTGGAGCTGCCAGTGCTGGTTGGCCGCGGGGTAGCTGATCGAGAGGTCGATGTCGTCCATCGCCAGGTCGGTGGTGATCGTGCCCACACCCCGGAGCAGCGGGCGACACTGGAGCAGGGTCATCGGCGAGAGCTGGAAGGCGTTGGACTGGATGCCCGGGCCGACGCTGCCGGCGTTGAGCGGGAAAACCCCCTCGCCGCCGTAGGCCTGGTAGCCGGCCAGCACCCCCGCGGAGGGGAGCATTAGAGGGATGAAGCCGTGCTTGCCCATGAGCGGGATCCGCTCCAGCCCCAGCACCCCATAGACGGTCGGGGCGACCGCGCCGGACTGGGTGATGATGAGTACCGGGCGACCCAAATCCTGCAGCGGGTCGAGTGGGCCAGAAGTGAACGGCGACTTGGGCACGGGCGGATTATCCCACCCCCACGACGCGATTAGGAGAACCCGACTAGGTGAGCACCAGAGTGTCCCCCTTGGGGGTCAAATACTGCGTTCCTGAGATCAGAGTGACCGGCCCCGCCGGCGGCGGAGGCGGTGGCGGAGGCGGTGGCGGAGGCGGCGGCGCGAACAGCGCCGCGACCCCCTCCAGCGCGCCGGGGGTCATCGGCGAGCCGTGCCGCCAGGCCCCGACCCCGTTGCAGCCGGCCGCCTTGGCCGCCTCTGCGAAGGCCAGCATATTGACCGTGTTGCCCACCGGCAGGATCGGCGGCAGGGTGGGAATGTTGCAGGCCTTGAAGCTGGCCATGGTGATGGCGATGGCCTCGGCCTCGCTCACCTTCCAGTCCGAGGCGTAGGCCTGGGGCATGAGGGCGGTGATGCCCTGACCGACCAGCTGGCCGATCGAGGGCTGGCCCGGGTGGCCCACATTGAGCAGGGAGGTGGCGACGGGGTTGCCCCATGTGCAGGCCGCCAGCGCCCCGAGGCCCCCCAGGCCCGCCACCGAGGCCACCGCCTGCTCGATGTCGCCGATCGCCGCCGCCCCGTTGAGCCCGGCCCCGCCCGGGCCCCCGCCGGCCGCCTCCTTGAGCACGGTGAGCTGGGCCGGCATGGACAGGCTGCCGTAGAGGAAGCCCCAGGGGATGGCGGTCATGCCCGCCGCCCGGACGGTTTGGATCTGCCCGATCACCACCTGCCCGCCCCCGGTGAGGCCATCGGAGACCTTGACGGCGACCTTGCTCACCCCGACGTTTTTGTAGGCCTGGGCCTCGGCGGCGGTCAGCGGGGTTCCCTCACCCCCGAAGTCGAAAACCCAGAGGATCAAGCCGTCGAACGCGGTCACGGAGCTAGGCCGCCGCGGAGCTGCCGCCGAACTGGGTGGCCAGGGTGTGGACCAGGGTGACGGCGACGGTCTCGGCCCCCGAGGCATAGGCCAGGTAGAGGGTGAAGGGAGCGCCGAGGTGGAGCCCGGCCATGATCCCGGTGGCGGTGGTCGCGGCGGCCCCGAGGGCGATCAGCACCCCGGTGATCGTCGAGAGCGCCCCGGTCACGGTCAGGGCGGGATGCGCCGCCTTGACCTTTTTGCTGGCCGAGGCGGGTGCGGCTGGGGTTATGGCCACGGGCTGCGCTCCTAGTGAGGTCGATCCCTGGGTGTCCGTCACCAGAGAATCCTACCCCCAGCCAGCCTCCCCGAGGATGATCGCCAGCCGGGGGTCAGGGATGGTCGGCTGGGTGATCCCCACCCACTCCAGCGTCTTGGCCGGGTGATCCTGCAGCTCCCGGTAGAGTTCCAGCCGGCGCTCACTGAGCACCCCCTTCCGCCCCCCGAAGGCCGAGAGCAGAGCGAAGGCCTTTTCGTAGGCCTGCCATGGCGACCGGAGCGGCCAGTGGAGCACCTCAAGGTCACCCCGGAAGGCATGGCAGCCGCCGGTGGCCCCCGACACCCCCACGTTGCCCAACCCCACCCGGACCCCTGGCCCGGGCCGGTGGGCGCACTTCGGCTGGAGCCTGAGCCCCATCCAGTTGCGGTGCGCGGGGTAGCAGCGCCCGGCGTCCTGGGCGAACTCGGTCATGCGAGCCCGGCCCCAGCCGGCCCGATCTGTGAGCCGCTCAAACGGCCGGTGCAGATCGCCGTCGGGGGTCCACCAGAACTCATCGAGGTCGGAGTTCAGCACCCAGTCGGCACCCTCCCGGTGCGCCTGCAGCTGGAGCCTGGTCGCCCGCCCCGGCTGATCCCGATAGGGTGGGGTGGCGTATTCGAGGAGCACCTTGTCCACCCCGTGGGCCTCGTGGTACTTGACAAAGGTGTCGAGCAGATCCTCGTCGCCGGAGACCAGGGCGCAGAGGTAGAGCCGCACTACCCGGCGTAGCCGAAGCTGGAGGGGGTGGGCCCGCCCGAGGGCGGTTCATACCCGGGCACGGCCACCACCTCCACCACGTCCTGGCTGACGAAGGCGGGCTGGGCCGGCCCTGCCTGCAGGAGCACCTCCACCACGTCCTGGGTCACGAAGGCATCGGGCCCCTGTGAGGTGACCGGCCCCACCTCCCCCTGGGTGTAGCCACCCCCATAGGTGCCGTCATCGCCGGACCCCGTTGACCCCTGATTGGCGGCGGTGGTGCCGGTGGTCTCCTGCAGGGGGTAGTAGATGGTGGGCGAGAGGCCCTCCACATAGGTCTCGTAGTCAGCCTCGGTGGTGCCCTGGGCGTTGGAGTAGAGGTCGCCGATCTCAAGGGCGGTGAGGACGGTGCCGGACCAGAAGGTGGCGTGGGCAAAGGTCCCGTTGGCGAAGGTGACCGCACCAGCACCATCGGTGCCGATCATCACGGCCTGGGCGGGGGCGGCGATGGCCCCGGACTTGGCGGATTGGGCAACCTGCACCCCGTCCCGATAGAGGGTGAGGTTGGTGCCGTCGTAGGTCCAAAGCCAGAGGTGCCAAGCCCCCTCCAGATCGGCCAAGGGGTCGGAGTCCACGGCGTAGGTCACCGTGCCGGTGTTGACGGCCGCCTCGAACCTATTGCTGCTGCTGTCTAGGTTGTAGCCGAACCCCCAGCCCGCCGCCGAGTAAACCTGGCCGGAGTCGAAGATCCGCGGGTATTGCTGAACGAACGCAGCGGGCGGCTTCACCCAGATCATGGCGGTGAAGGCGGTGAGCAGCGGCTCGGTGTAGGGAGTGGTGATCTCGCCCGAGGTGCCATCGAGGGCCACCGCATCGCCGGTGGTCGCCGGGGTGGCGGCGACGTAGGGAAGCAGCACCTCCACCACGTCCTGGGAGACCATGGCGGGGCGGGCGGGCCCGGGGGTGATCGCCTCACTGGCCAGCTGGGAGACCCGGGCGGGCGGGGTGGCGGCCATCGGTCAGGCGGTCAGTTCGTAGCCAAACTCGGCCGCGTTGAGATCGGCCTCGGTGAAGGGCAGGCTGGTGGCGGGGTCGGTGTCCCTCGGGAATATCTGCATCTGGTAGGCGGTCTGGAGCGCCTGGCCGGTCTCGGGATAGGCGGTGGCCCCGGTGTATTCGAGGGCCGCCAGCGAGTGCGACGTGGAGGTCGCGGTGCGGGCCGAGAGCACGTGCTGGATCCCCAGGATGGTGGCCCCGGTCGGGCGCACCGCATCGTGCTTGAAGCTGTCCATGTCATCGGTGGTGCCAGAACTGTTGGCGGTGGAGTCACCGTCGGGGGTGTCGTCGTTGACGTTGGCCCAGTTGGGATAGGGGTCCGGGGTGAAGGCGTCGTTGCTGCCCGGATCGACCGGCCGGAGCGCCTGCACGATCACGTTGCCCAGGAAGGTGTTGTTGTAGCTGCCGGTGCCGTCGCACAGGTAGAGGTCGTCGTAGTACCCCGGGCAGCTGGCCGAGGTTTGGCCGATCGCCTGGTAGCCGAAGATGAGGGTGTCGGCGGTGAGTGTTCCCCCAACCGCGGTGTCGATCCCGGTCTCACTGATGACCTCGACCCCATTCACCTTCACGGTCACCGTCCCCACGGTGGCCGAAATCACGATCTGGGCCTCGATGTAGGCCCAGACCCCGGTGGTGACCACGGGGGAGTCGGAGGTGTAGGTGCCCGCCTCCACCTCTGCCTGGATCGCCCCAGTTCCCGTCAGGCTCACGGTCAACTGGATGTGGTTGGTGGAACTGTCATAGATCGTCCACAGGGGCGCGTTGAGCCCGGTCAGGTTGACGGCCATCCCCACCGTCCACGTGTCCTCGCTGGTGAAGATCCGCGCCGGGGCCGTACCGGCGGAACCGCTGTTGTATAGGGCCCCCGCCCCGGACTCGCGCCCGCCACCCAGGACGATGCTCCAAGCATTGGCCACCGCCTGGCCGGTCCACTTCTGGGTGATCTGGGGGGTCGCGTAGTGGTCGAAACTGTCGGCGAACCTGAGCGCCATGAGCCCTCCTACGTGGTGTAGCTCAAGACGAGCAGGAGCCGGCCCGAGCCACTGACCGAGCTGAGTGTAAAACGCAGGATGCTTCCCGCGCCCACCGCGGTGGTCCAGCCGGTCAGGGAGGAGTCCTCCGCCTTGAGGGCGGTCGTGAGGGTCGGGGGGTTGCCCCCGGTGATGTCATCGGCACTGGTCGGGGGGTAGCCCGCATAGTTCGAGAGCCAGACATCGACCGCACAGGAGCCCGAAACGTCGCTGAGGATCTCCCAGCCGGTGATGGTGCAGGCGGCGGGGGCCACCACGTCCTGCACCAGGGGGGCCGCGAGCGCCGCGCCGTTGCCGTTGAACCCGACCGAGAACTGCCCGGCGCTACTGCCCCCGCTGGGGCTGGCCCAGGCGGGAACCCCACCCACCACCGTGAGCACCTGGTCGGTGGTGCCAATGCCCAGCCTGGCGGGTGCGGGGGTCGCGTTCTCATAGATCAGATCCCCCGCGGTGGTCATCGGGTTGGTGAAGCCCGAGCTTGCGTTGGCCCAGGCGGGCACCCCAGAGACCACCGTGAGCACCTGGGCCGAGGTGCCGATCCCCAGCCGGCCAGCCGCGCCGGCAGCCCCGCCGACGATGATGTCCCCCGCGGTGGTCATCGGGTTGGCGAAGCCACCGCTGGCCGCAGCCCAGGCCGGCACCCCGCCGACGACGGTGAGCACCTGGTCCGAGGTCCCGATCCCGAGGCGCGCCGGGGTGCCGGAGTCGTCGGAGCTGTAGATCACGTCGCCGGTCGTGGTCATGGGGTTGGTGAGCCCCGAGACCGGGAGGTCGATCAGCCCGATTCCACCCTCCTCGGTGGGCGGGGTCACGGTGGGCTGGGTGCCGGTGCCGTTGTTGACTAGGAACTGAATGTCGCCTCTGAGGAGCACCCCGCTCGCCCCGATCGAGGTCACCACCACCGGGTAGCCCACCCCTGAGCCCTCGCCCAAGGTGGAGGGTGAGGCGGTGATCTCCAGCGGGTCACCGAGCGCGGTCAGGACCCCCAGCGAGTTCCCGTTCCCGGAGGCGTCCTCGCTGACCGCCGGGGCGTAGGAGAAGCCCACGTCCGAGGGGGTGTCCCACCACTCCCCGACCGGGGTGTCATCCATGTGCCAGAGCGCAACCGTGTATTGGTCGGGGGTGAAGGGCTCGGTGGGCGGGGTGAAGCCGGTGAGGTAGCGGGCGGTGTTGGAGAGCCGCCACTCATCGACCAGCACCGCGCCGCCGTTGGCGAAAAAGCCAAAGTTGTACGCGGTCGGGTCGCCGGCGGGGGTCTGGGTCTCCTCCAGCACCCCGTTGACGAACACCTGGTACTGGCTGCCGAACTTCACCAGGGCCACGTGGAGCAGCTCCGAGTCGGAGATCGGCAGCGCCGGCCCCTCCTCACTGCCCTCGTCGAGCAGATACCACCCCGGGGTCGCGGCGGCGGGATCGTAGATGAACCCGGTTACGGGTGTGTCCTGACCGTGCTCGTTGTAGACCCAGCCCACGAACCCCGCGATGCCATACCCCTGCATCCACCCCTCGACGGTCCAGTTGTCGTCGTACTGGAGCACCCCGCCAATGTCCGAGAGCCCGCCGCCCTCGCCGGAGTTGACGGTGCTCCCCACCGCCTGCATCAGCCCAAAGGAGGTGACCGGCCGGGTGACCACCGCGTGGGCGTGGTCTAGGGCGGCGGCCTCACCGGACTCGCCGGCCTCCGAGGGGGCGAAGCCGGGGTAGAGCTGGGCAACCTTGCTGCCATCCCGGCCGATGATCGTCGGCGGCGGGACGATGTTGGGCACGGCCGCCCCCTACTTGATGACGGTGACGGCGACGATCACTGGGGCGCTGCCCCCGGCGATGGCATAGCGGGCGGCAGCCCGGTCGGCGTCGTCGAGGTTCCACGCGATGGGCTGGAGCGGGAATAGGGGCTGGCCCGCGTACTGGAGGCCCTGGCCGGGAATGTTGATCTGGGCGGTGCCGCCGATGTAGATGGGGTTCACCTGGTCGGTGTTGACGATCACCGCCCCAAGGCGCATCGCGTCATAGGGGAGCAGCTGCACCCCCTGTATTCCAGCCCCGGCCAGGGGGACGGTCAACCCGACAGTCAGCGGAGCTTGGGTGGCCAGCTGGTTGCGGCACTGCAGGGCCCCGAGGATCTGCTGCAACAGCTCGAACAGCTGGTCGGCGTAGCTCCCTGGGATCACACCCACCGGGTTGGTCGGCGTGGCGACCGTCACCGGGGGTTAGTCCCCCGCGGGATCGCTGGGGGGCGCGCTGTCCGCCGGGGCGGGCTCAGGGTCGGGTGCGGCCACCGGATCGACCGGGGCCGGGTTCACCGGCTCGTCGGCGGCGGGCGGGGCCTCCACCGCCCCCTCGCCTAGAGGCTCGGGGGTGGGGGCATCGGCCTCGGCGGGAGTCCCGGCCGTCCCGGAGGCGTCCTCGGCTGGCGGCTCATCAGCCACCGCACCGTCCTCCCCAGCCCCGTCGGGCTCGGCCGGGGCGTCCACCGGGGCGTCTGCCTCCGCATCGGCTGGGGCCTCGGCTGCACCCGGGGAGGCCTCGCCCGCGGCGGGGGCTGGTGCCGGCGGAGCACCCGCGACGATCGACTGCTCATCGACCGGGGTGCTGGTCATGGGATCCTTCCCGGTCCCAGCGGGGCAGCCAATGTGGATCAGATCGCGCACCACCGAGGTCACGAACTCCTTGCCACAGCCGGCGCACCGCACCACCAGGGTCACCGCCGGATCAGTCACAGAGCTGCCTCCAGAAGTCGAGAACGTCGTCGGGAGTGTACCCCAGCTTGGTCATCTTGGACTCCAGCTCCAGCTTGTCGATCGACTCTCCGCGATCCCGGGCCTTGGAGAAGCCGGAGATCACCGTGTAGCACTCCGGGCAGAGCCTCTGGTACTCGCCGCCCGACCCCACCGTGATCGAGGCCGCCTTGAGGCGCTCGGGATGGGGGCAGTCCAGACAGTTGAGTGACCCGGCTAGCAGATCGGCGCGAGAAGCCATGCCCCGGTCAGGAGCCGGTGCAGAGCAACCCCACCGAGGCAGCCACCGCCGAGACCGTATTGGCCGCCGCCGCCAGCGCGACCACCACCACCGACACCGAGCCGCCCGCGATGCCGGTGACGGAGGCGATGTTGGTGGGGATGGTGCCCGCCGAGTCCTGCACGGTCGCCTGCGCCGAGCCGGCGTCCACCGAATCGAGCCCGGTGGCGATCGCCGCGGTGCCGGTGACCGAGGCGGCACCCGCGAACATCTTGCGCTGGCCCACCCCGGTTGCCCGGTAGAGGTTGGCGATGACGGCCATGTGTCAGGCCCCCGATTAGGCCGACGCTACGGGCTGGATATTCAGTCCGGCGGGCTCGACCACCAGGCCGTAGAGCGCGAAAGTCTCATCGCCCGAGCCGACGGCCGAGTTGGCGATGGCCTGCATGGTGAAGGTCTGGTTCGGGGTCCAGTAGACCGGCCCGTTGAAGTACCCGACGGTCTCCAAGGTGTCGGCGAAGATGTTGTCCACCACGAACCGGGCGTAGGTGACCGCGGTGCCGTTGCCGAACTGGATCACGTCGATGAGCGGGCTGGCCGAGAGCGGCGCGTAGCCGTAGAGGCCGAAGGCCTGCTGGTTGCTCATCGGGGTCTGGATCAGAGTGGTGAGGGTCTGCGCGGTCATCGCCACTGGGTTGCTCATCCGCGAGGTGAACAGGCCCCCGGTCGCGTTGGGGAAGATGTCCTGGGCGGTCAGGTCGCGGACGATCAGTGGTTGGTCAGGCCCCAGGACGTTGCGGACTGCGGTGTTGAGGTTGCTGACCAAGGAGTCCTTGAGGACCTTGAGCAGCGCGATGTCCGCCTGAGAGCTGGGGACCAGTATCGAACTGGTGCTATCGAGATCAGCCACTTACAGGACCCCGGCGGTCGCGTTCCGGCGTCCGCCATAGGCGATTGCCCGAGCGCCGCTTCGCATCACTCCGTAGGCCGCGCCCCCGCCGGTCGAGGTCGTGGTGCTAGAGCTGCTGGATTGGGTCTCCTGGAGCGCCCACTGCCCGCCCTTGCTGGCGAGAAGGGCACCGGAGCCGTACACGAAGGGGTCGGCGATGTCGGGGTGGGCCCCGAGCAGGGCCGCGGCCAGGCCACCGACGAAGGTGACGGCCTCGTACCAGGTCGAGTATTGCTTGTGGATCTCGGTGCGGCCGTTGTTGAGATCGTTCTGCCGGATCAGGCCGTCCACACCGCCGTCGAGGAGCGAGATTCCGGTCGGGAGCAGGGAAAGTGCCATCTCAGGGCGGAATATAGCCACGAATCACGGGATGGTGCGGGGGGCGTGTCAGAGAATTTAGGCCAGCGAGATCAGGTGGCTTGTGAGGAGCGCCCCGGAGCCGTAGATCACGGCATCGAGCGAGCCCGCGTCGTGGCCGAGGAACTCCAGCGCCGCCGCCCCCGCGAAGGTGATCGCCTCATAGGCCAGCGAGATCGAGTTGCCCTCCACCCCGTTGGTGAACCCCTTGCCGTGCTGCTTGCGCCAGGCGTGGTCGGTGAGCCCACCCTGCTGGGCCCCTCTAAGGAAGCCGTCCACCATCCCGTCGCCCAGGGAAACCCCAAGGGGGAACAGCTGCAGCGCCATCTCAGGCGGCCTGGCTGGTGGGCCGTACCCCGCGACGACGGCCCGGCGGCCGGCGCGGGCCGCCCCGGCCGATGGCCGGCCCGACCCGGCCCTGGGTGCCCCGGATGCTGGTCTGGATGCCCCCCGCCGGGGTCTCGACTCCATAGGAGGGGGCGTAATTGAGGGGGTTCTGCAGCGGGGCGATGCCGGGGGTGCCCGGCACTCTCACCGAACTGGCCGAGAGGCCGGTGCTCTGGGTCACGTCGCGCAGCACCAGGTATGCGCCCACGCTGAACACACCTCCGGCCAGGACGAACCAGATCAGCTCCGAAGTTATCGCGTGGGTCTGACCTCCCCCGAAGGCGGTGGCGAAGTCCTGGGCGATGTTGGAGAACACCCCGCACTCGTTGTGCAGGTTCTCGACCACGAAAAGCACGATCCCGAAGGCCACCGCGAAGCCCAGCGCCACGAGCGCCCATTGGAACTGGGCGTGAACTCCGACCAGGCGGTACTCGTCAGAGGCGAAAAGGCTGGTGCCCCCAAAGGGAAGGGGGATCCCCAGGAACGAGGTGGGGATGCTGATGCTGATGGGGCTGATCTTCTTGTGGTAGAGCGCCAGCCCGTACATCTGTGAGCCGTGGGCCTTGGCCTCCGACTGGAGCTTGTTGACCATGTTGGAGGTGCTGCCGATGACCGTCCCCAGCACGGTGACGGTCTGGAAGTCGATGGTCTCCACCAGGACCTCGGCGTTGGGGCCCGGGGTCGCGTAGAGCTTGGTCCAGACCTTCTTGTAGCCGGCGGGGGCAAACTGATCGGAGGCGGCCGAGTAGACGCTGCCCGATGGGAAGGTGCTGGCCATGCGGGAATCCTATGCCGTGGCGCGCTCCCGTAGATCGTCCACCTGCTGGCCCAGCCAGGGCAGCCCCACGTCGTCCGAGAGGAGCTTGCCCAACTCGGGGCGCACCCGCTGCACCGCCGCCAGCACGTAGAAGCCCGAGAGGTCCTGCAGCACCTCGGCGATCTCCCTCCGAAAAAGGCCGAACTGAAACCGCTCCATGGCCGAGAGCGCATCCCAGATCGACCCGTCCTCGGCGATCAGCTGGCCGATGTCCTCCGCCTGGAACCGCCCCAGAAGCCGGCTGACGGCGTTGTCGAGGGTGCGCTGGTCGATCACCTCCGAGCCCACCTAGTTGCGGCCGATCGCGTAGACGTACTTGCAATTGGGGCAGATCACCTGGGTATCGTGAGGCCCGACCACGATCGGTGCCCCGCACCCGTCGCGGGTGCAGTAGATGGTCTCGGTGCCCCCCGGGGGCCCTGCCTCGCCGCCCCCCTGGGCGGGGGCCGGGCGCATCCCGCCGAAGGCATCCCCGATCCGGGGCATCACGTCGTTGAGGGCGGTGCCCAGCATGTGATCGCGCTCCCGCCGCTGGTTGAGTTCCGCGAGCCGCAGCGCCCGCTCCTCGTCGCGCTGGGACTTGGCCTCCTCCCACTTGCGGTTGCGCTCCTCACGCTCCATCTGCATCTGCTCGCGGCGCAGCTCGAAGTCCTGCTGCATCTCCATCTGCTTGATCGTGAGATTCACGTCGCCGGCGGGGCCCGACCAACTGGGGGTGGGATCGGTCGCCCGGAATAGCTCCCGGAGGTCCTTGAGCTGGGTGAGGTTCTGGGCCAGGGCGTCGATGGGGCGCTCCTCGGTGGGGTGGGCAATTTGCCGGCTCATCTCGTCACGCATCCGGGCCAGCTCCCCGCGGAGTTCCTGTTGGGTCTGCTCCCGAAGGGCCTGGGCGTCTTGCCTCGCGGTCTGGGCCTCCTGGAGCATCTGATCGAGAAGTCTGTCGGTCAGGGAGGGAGCACCGTCACCACCGCCCGCCCGAGCCCGGCGAAACTCCTCCAGCCGCTCTTGCAGCTCGACCCGTTTCGCGTCGGCCTCCAACGTCTGGAGGTCGGCCTGGCTGGTCTCGGCCCGGAGGCGGGCCTGCTCTCGCGTCTGCTCCGATTGAAGCTGGGACATACGCATCCGCTGCATTTCCTCCATCTGCTGCCGTTGCCGCATCTGGTCGGCCATCTGGAGGGGATCGGCCTTGCCGTCGGGGTCGGTCATCTGGACCGACCGGGGCAGGCCCCGCGCCTGGGCGACCGAGATCGGCGAGTTGGGGTCAGGCGGTGGCGGCACCCTGCATCTCCTCTACGAGTTCATCGAATCCTTCGGGGCTATAGGCGGGCTGGAGGTACTCCTCGGGGGGCGGCGCGAAGGGCTTGGTCCAGATCGCCGCGGGCCACAGCCCGAGCGACCACTTGGCCAGTTCGAGCATGTCGAAAAGCCACTTCCCGAAGGGCTCGTTGTAGCCGGGGTACTGCATCCGGTAAGCGTCGTAGGCGAACCGCACCGACACCGGGAACGAGAGCTTGACCTCGGGGGCGGTCGAGGGCTGGGGCAGCCCGTACCCCTCGGTCTGCTGCGGGCCGTGGGTACTCGGCGGATCTTGGACGGCGCGCCCGCCCGAGCTGCTAGGCCCGGATCCGTCGGATTCCCCCTCTTTCCCGTCAGGAAAACCGGACTCCGGGGCGGAATTGATCTCATTCGAGCTGCTCGCTAGCTGCTCGCGCTCCGGGAGGGCCCCCTGGGTGACCACGAAGGTGTATTCGCCCGCGCACTCGGGGCTGACGTGCTTGCCGTGGTGCCCCCACATCTGTCGGAGTCCGGCGAAAATCCTGCCGCAGCCGCATCTCACGCGAACTTGGTCCCGGGAGAGATCGACGGCCACGGGCGGAATCCTATCACCGAGCTGCTCACTAGCTGCTCGCGGCCCCCTACCTCTGGTAGGGGGCCGACGGTCGGGCGGAGAATTTCGGCGGGCGGTGCTAGGGTTGGGCCATGGCCGCGTTCGACGTGCAAATGCTGGCCCGAGAGTGCATCCGGGTGATCTCCGCCCACGTGGTGTCGGGGCTCTCCAAGGGACTGCCCGAGAGCCAGAAGCCACCGCCCCTGATCGGCCCGGCGCTGGCGGTGAACACCGGCGGCCGGCTGCGGGAACCGACCCTGATCTCGACCGAGATCGACCACCCCGAGGATGGCTGCCCGGCTTGCGACCTCCATGCCAAGCTGGCCGACGCGAGGGGGCTGATGGACGGCCTCACCGCCTCGGCAGCCCCGGACGGCTCCCTGCCCCATCCCCAGTCCGGCACCCTGCCCCTGGTCGAGGTGACCTTGCGCCAGGCCGCCCGGCAGACCCAGGTGATCGCCACCGCCCGGCCCGATCTGGCCCCGCAGGCCAAGGAACTGGAGGGGCGGATCCGCGAGGCCGCGGCCTCGGTCCCGGTGGGCGGCGCGGCCCGGGCCGACGATGCCCGGAAGCTGGCCTCAGAAGTCGGGGCTTGCTGGGAGGAGAGCTACCGGCTGGCCACCGCGTACTGGACCCCGCAGCCGGCGGAGCAGCCCAACGCCTTCCGGGCGTGGTATGAACAGGCGCAGCGGTGGGGCTGGGACCCGGACACCGCGGCCAAGCGGTTGCAGGAGATGTTGGGTAATGGCGACAGTTGACTTCTCGGCGGCCCAGCTGGAGGCTCTCCGGGGCCAGCTCGATACCACCAAGCACTCCGTCGTGGTCAAGGAGGCCCAGTTGGGGGTCGCCGAGGTGCACGAGGGTGATCCGCCGTGGACCGGCGATGGCGGGGCGGGGGCGCTCGACTTCATCAGCCAGACCAGGGGCAGCCCGGGTTTCGTGGCCAATCAGGCCCGGGCCCGCGAGGACACCCCCTGCCTCTGCTATGAGATCCAGCGCCGCTCCGGTGGCACCTCGGAGTTGTGCTTCAAGCACGGCATCGTGGGTGCCCTCGACGAGCCCCAGATCGACCTCTACTGCGAGACCAAGGTGGAGCGCCCACCGACCCCGGCCCAGCAAGCCCGGCTGGAGGCCTTTCAAGAGTCGGCCGAGACCTGCAAGGTCGAGGTGGAGGAGTACCCCAAGGGCGAGGAGATGGGGCCCTTCATCTCCTGCATGGACCGCGAGCTGCGGCTCCGCAACCGGACCCTCGCCGGCACCCAACTCGCCGAGTCCGATGAGACCCCACAATCGGCACCCCCAGAGGTGCCCAGTTCGCCGGCCGGACCACCCGACGTAGAGCCACCCGCTCAGTCGCCGGCAGCATCCCCTTCACCGTCCGAGCCCGCCGAGGTGGCGGCGGACTCCTCCCCCGATCAGGACGAGGACCTTCCCGACGAGGATGAGGACCTCGACCAGGACGACGATCTCGGCAACGGCGACACCGACTAACCTCTCGCCATGCGCCAGGTGCAGCTTGTCCTTCCCAGCCGGGCCGAGGCCGCTTGGCTGGGGGCCGCCACCCTGGCGGTAGGGGTGCTCGGGGCCTCGCTCCGCCCCCAGCGGGACATCTTCTTCGACGACGACGACGCCTCCCCCGAGTTCGTCTTTGCGGCCGAGGAGGCCACCGTGGACATCTACACCTCGGTCTCAACCTGGCAGCGGGCGCTCATGGTGGACACCCGATTTCGGGCCCGCCGGCGGCCCAGCGCCAGGGAGCGGGCCGAGCTGCCGCCCGACCAGCTGCTCCTCGGGCTCTACACCGCCCCGCCGGCGACGGTCACGATCTTCGAGGAGAACATCGAGCACAGCGATATGACGATCGCCCAGGTGATCCGTCACGAGCTGTCCCATCGCTGGGGCTACGATCACAAGACCTTCGAGATGCGCCAGAACTGCGCCGTGGTGCGGGGTGGCGGCCCGATCCGGCACGGCCGGGGCCGCCGGCGGTGACCGCCGGCCAGGTCTCCACTTGCGCTGTCTGCAGCCTCCACCGCAACTGTGCCGAGATGGCCGGGCTGATGTCGGGGCTGGCCCGCTGGGTGGAGACCAACGGCTACATCGCGGAGGGGCTTGGAGGCACCATCGGGCTGGCCGTTACACACGCTCAACTCGGTTTGGTTGACTGTGATCGGGCCATGCACCAGCCCTATGCTGCCGCCATCAGCCACTCGGTCGGGGCGGCCAAGGTGGCACTTCTGCACTTCAAGTCACTGGCCTCCCGCCGCTGCGGCCCGGACCAGGTGATGGAGCTGGCCAACCTCGCCTACGTGGCCCAGATGAATGGTTGGGACGCGGCGGCCACGGTCTACCGGCGATGACCCCCGACCAGCTAGCCGCCCGGCTGGCCGAGTCGGAGCTGGAGTTGGTGGCCCACGGCTACTCCCAGGACCAGGCCGAGATGGCGACCCGGCAGGCCACCAGGTGGGCCCAGTCCTTCGCCAACCGGCTGCCCCCCTCCCAGCGGGACGCTGCCCTGCAAAGCCTGATCGAGGATGCCCTGCAGGGGTCGCCCGCCTGGCTCGACGGCTGCGCCCGGGCCGCCTCGGAGCGGGAGTACGCGAGGGAGATGCAGCGGGCCGCCCGGGACGGGCAGTTCAAGCGGTCGCTGCAGACCTATGGCGGCGGCAAGCGCACCGACAAGGCCTGGCGGAAGGCGCTGCCCGAGGCCGAGGAGAACTGGGCCAAGACCTTCTCGAAGGGCTAGGCCGGGCCGACCTATACTCCCCCCACGGCAACTGGCCGGTAAGAGGAGGTGATACAGCAAAGTGGCAAAGTCGTTGGCACAGGGCGAAGCCAAGTGGTCGCGCAAGACCGCGCAGGCCGGTGAGAACTGGAAGCGTGGGACCGCGGGCGCTGGGCAACGCTACAGTCAGGGCCTCGCGGGGACTCTGGGTGGGCCTCCGTCCGGGCACATCGTCCAGTCCTACGAGAGTGGGATCGGAGCGGTGAGCGCGGCGGACTTCCAACAGGCGGTCGCCGGCAAGGGGACCAAGTGGGCGGAGAACTACCGTCGGGCGATGACCGGGAGCTGATCTCCCTCGCCCCTGACCCCAACCCGCGGCGTGAGCGCGAAGTCGCCGCCAGCGGGTAGCGGTCAGTCTCCCCGATCCGAGTCGATGAAAAGCCAGAGCCGCCGCCACAGTCGGCGCAGCCAGGCCATCAGTACGATCCGGCGACGGTGACCGCCGCCAGGTCCTTCTTCCTTCCCGCCGCCACCCACGTGCCTGGCTCGGGGTCGTCGTGGGGCCGGACCCTGAGCTTGGCGGCGAGTCCCTGCAACTGCTGGCAGGTCATCTTGAGGGGATCCTGGGTCCCGGTGAAGCCCCGGGCCCGCCAGAACCGCTCGGCGGACTGGTCGAGGGTCTCCAGCTCCACGGTGGTGCAGTTGTTTTTGGCCATCTCCTTGGCGGTCGCCTGGAGCAACAGGGTTCCCACTCCCTTCACCTTGTCGCCCCCCGGCCAGTTGGGCTGATCGTGGGGCCGGGTGGTCTGGTAGTCGAGGTGCCAGACCCCATCCTGCCCCCAGCGGTAGATGGTGATGCCGTGAATCGTCCCGCCCGGGGTGTCCTCGGCGATGCCGGGCTCGTCCTGGGCCACCAGCACGTAGACGTTCGGTTCGCCAAGGTCGGCGGCGGCCAGGAAGGCCACGTCGGAGGCGAAGTAGGCGTGTCGGGCCGCCTCTGCGTTCTCGCTGGCGACCCCCTTGGCCTGGCGCAGCCACACGTGACTGGTCTGGCGGAGCAGCCGCACGTTGGCGGGGTTGCCGTCGGGGGCGGTGATCGCCATGGGCACCAGCTGCCCGCCCGTCCGCTCCAACACCCGGAAGGCGATGTCCTCGCCGGTCACGCCGGCCACGGCTAGACCAGGATGCCGAGGAGCTTGAGGGTCTCGGGGATCTCCCGCCGGTCGCCGCCGCAGAGCCGGGCGGCCCGGACGGCCGTGCGAACGTCATTGGTCAGGCCCGAGAGCCGGCGGGCGATCTCCCGGGCCACCTCGGGGTCGGTGTGCTCGCGCTGCACCAGCACCCCCTCGACCACCCGCTCGAACTCCCGTGGGCTGTATGGGTGGATCTCCGTGATGGCGAACCGGCTGAGGAGTTCCGCGGGCATGTGGTCGATGCGGTTGGCCCCTGCCACCACCCATATCTGCCGCCGCTCCGACTCGGCCTTGCCGTGCTTGAGCCGCGAGACCAGGCCCGACTCCATGATCGAGAGGAGCGCCGCCTGGTCGGTCGGGGAGGCCTTGTCCAGTTCGTCGTAGACCAGCACCCGGCAGCTGGGCTGGGCCAGGAGGTAGTCCAGAAGGCCGGCCCGCGAGGTCGCGCCCCCCAGGGCATATCGGGCCCCGGGGGTCTGGGCCACGTCGGCCAGGAACAGGGTCTTGGCGGTGCCGGGCGGGCCCGAGAGCAGCACGTGCACCGGGCGGGGGCTGGTGAGCGAGCGCCGGATCAGCTCCTTGAGTCCGTCATGGCCGACGATCACGTCGAAGGCCCCCTCGGGGAGCTTCGGGTTGGTCGCGTCGTCGCTGGGGGCCTCGGTGGTGCTGGGTGCCCGGCCGTAGGCGGTGAGCGCCTCCAGCATCCGCGGGGGATCGTTGACCATGTAGCAGGTTTGGCTCCGGGACCGGAAGGGCACCCGGATCAGATCCGCGAGCACCGCCTGCTGGAGCACCCCGGGCTGGGCCCGCACCTCCTCCCAGTGCCACCCGTTCCAATAGGGCTCGTCGCGGTGCTCCGCCTCCACTTCGATCGCGTCCCAGAGCACCTGCCACAGGCCCCGGCGGGTGTCCCCCCCGGGGTAGCGGTCGCACAGCTGCCAGAGATCGGCGACCGACCAAGTGCCGACGCTGGGGGCGGTCTGGGGGCCGGTCATACTCCGGGAATGGTCGCACAGCCCCGCCCCGAAAAAGAGTAGCCCCCAGCCCTCCTATGCCGGCCAGACGGACAGGGCCCGAGCCGCTCACCCTTGAGGCGCTCCACTACCGGCTCCAGCGACTAGAGCGAGAGCCCCGACTCAATAGAGGTGAGATCGAGGTCGTGCGGGAGCAGCTCGCCGTCCTCCGCGAGCAGACCCCGCTCACCAGCGGCGAGATCAGCGCCCTACGGGTCCTGGCCCGGGCCGAGGTGGCCCGGCTGGAGGCCCGCACAAGGTGGCGGCTGCGTTGGTCGCGCTGGACCACCCGCCAACGGCTCGGCTTCGCCATGGCCGTCATGGTGGGCCTGGTCACCATCGCCAATCAGATCGTCAGCCTGCTCCAAGGGCTGATGCCCGTCCGGCCCGGGCCCTAGCCGCTCGACCCGTGGCCGGGCCGCTCCCCCGAGTTCAGCCCCGGAAGGGCATCGCCGCCCACCTCCTCCACCAGATCGTTCTCGGCCTCCTCACCGCCATCGTCGGCGGCACCGGGGGCCTTTCCCCCCACTGAGGCGACCGCCACCTCGCGCATCTCGTCGGTCACGTGCTCGCACTGGTCGTGGGCCAGCCGGTGGGCCGCGATGAGGTCCCGGACCTGGGCCCCACGCCCCTCCTGCTTCCCCACCGCCTGCAGGTAGTCGATCGGGGGCCGGCTGGCCCGCTCCAGCGAGTTGTAGAGCTGGGCCACCATCGCGGCGATCCTGGGCTCGGGCTCCACCGGCCTCGGGGCTGGGAGCGCCGCCTGGGCCGCCGGCGGGGCGGTGCCCACCCCCCGCGACTTCACCGCCTCGACCGCCTGCTCGGGGGTGGTGCCGCCGAACTCCTCGGCCACGTACACCCCCTGCAGCTCATCCGAGAAGGCCATCCGCCGGGCCACCGCCTCGGCGCACTTGCCGAGCATGTGCTGGGGCATATCGCGCCAGAACCGCTCCACCCTGCCGCTGCGGTCCTTCTTGACGAACTCCGACCACTTGGCCACCCCCTCGTAGGGGTGGGCCATCCCCTTGCGGTAGATCGTGAAGCGGGCGGCCTTGGGTTGGCTGTCGTCGTCCATCCAGAGCTTGGTCCAGTTGAGGCCGTCCTCGGTGAACTCCGGGCCGTCGGTGCCGTCCTCCTTGCCGGTGCGCTGGCAGAGCGACCGCATCCCGGTGATCGTGATGATGATGGTCATTTCCTGGCGCTGGCGCTTGGCGCTGTAGAACATCACCGGCACGATCTGGTGGGTCACCGGGTCGAGGCCCAGCCGGGCGGCCTCCACCATGAACAGGGTGAACTCGTCGTCGCTCATCTCGACGTTGCCCAGGGTCCGCTTCAAGAGGGTGAACTGGTCCCTCGTCAGCTGGCCGGCGCGCATCGGCTGGGCCAGCCCGTGGCCCGAGGGCGGGGTGGTGGCATCGACTAGCTTGGTATCGGGCATCTGGTGACCTCCTAGTTGGCTTGCGACGGGCTGGGGATCGCGGTGCCCCCGGGGCCCATGATCGGTGAGGGTCTCTGAACTACCGGGCCGGTCTCGACCATGATGACCTGGGGGACGGTCGGCAGCACCACGCAGAGGCGGCCGTCGGCGGGGCTGAAAAACGCCGACACCGGCACCGGGTTGCCGGTGGGGCTGCCGCCCAGCAGCAGGGCTTGGTTGGCCATGGCCTGAATCGCCTCGTGCTCCGCCGCCGACCAGTCCCCCTTGGTGGTCAGGCCAAGGCCGTTGAGGATGGCGATGGTCTCCGCCCCGCCCGGGCTGTAGAAGCAGACCCTCCGGTAGAGCGGGCGGGTGGGAATCGGGGGCGGGGCGGCGGGGGTGGTGGTCACCGGGCCAGCAGGGCCACGGCGATGCCCGCCGCCGCGGCGATCAGCACCAGCGCGGGTACCTCAAAGCGCCGCAGCCGGGCCCGTGGGGGCGGTCCATCCCAGTCCATGCCGCGCTAGTGTACGGGTTTCAACCGGGCGCGGCAATTCCTACTCTGCCTGCTTCAAATGGTCGATTAGCAGGGAGGCCTCGCCCATCGTCAGCCCGGGAATGTCGGGCAGCCGGCGGTACTGCAGGAATCGGATCTGGCGCTCGGAGGCGGGGGTGAGCTGCCAGAGCCCCCGGCGGTCGCCCTCGGCCTCGGTGCGCTCCCCCAGCAGTTGGTCGTGCACCCGCTGCTCGGGCTCCCCCAGGGTCAGGGCCAGCATCGGGATCCGGTCGCGGATCCAACCCTGGTGGGCCGCCTTGAAGCGGGAGAGCGCCATCGAGGCCTCGCGCTTGTTGAGGCTGGCGGCCACCTCGGCGGGCCAGCCGAACCCGCGCAGCGCCTTTTGCTGGGCCTCCGAGGAGGGGTTGAGGATCCCGCTCGGGCCGCCCTCGAAGTCGCGGAGCGCCTCGAACTCCTGGGCCATCTCCCGCCAGTCCAGCTCGGGGGCCCCGCCGGCGCGCACCGCCTGCTTGCCGGCGGCCACCCACATCTGGCCCACCTCCTCGGTCACCTTCCGCAGCCGCCTCGCGTAGGCCACCCACGTGTCGGCCCCCGACTCCTCCTCGGCGATGGCCCCACGGAGGGTCACCCCGTCCCGGAGAGGCACCTTGCTCCCCACCAGGGTGTGCAGGCCGACCAGCTTGTGCTTGTTGGTGGTGTCGGCTAGGTCGATCAGCAGGAGGCCGGTCTTGCCGGGATGGGTGCGGAGGCCGCGGCCGACCATCTGGGTCCACAGTCCGAGGGATTGGGTGGGCCGGGCCATCAGGATGCACTCGATCGAGGTCTCGTCGTAGCCCTCGGTCAGGACCATGCAGTTGCAGATCACCTTGAGTTCCCCGGAGCGGAAGGCGTCGAGGTGGGCCCGCCGGTCCAGCCGGGGGGTGGCCCCCGAGATCGCCACCGCGGCGATCCCGCGCTGGCGGAACTCGAAGGCGAGGTGGTGGGCGTGGTCCACCGAAGCGCAGAAGGCCACCGTCCGCATCCCCATCGCGTATTTGCGCCAGGCCTCCACCCCAATCCGGTTGCGCCCGGGGGTATCGACCACCGCCGACAGCTCCCCCTCCACGAAGTCGCCGCCCCTCGAACGAACCCCGTCGAGGAGCACGTCGGTCCCCGGCCGGTAGCCCTTGGGGTCCACCAGCCAGCCGTCCTGAATCCCCTCGGGGGCGGCGTAGCTGTAGCAGATGTTGTCCTTGAACATCGGCTCCAGCGATTGCTTGTCCCCTCGGTAGGGGGTGGCGGTGAGCCCGAGCACCAGCGGGGCGCGGAGGTGCTCCAAGATCCGCTCATAGGTCAGGGCCCGGCCGTGGTGGGCCTCGTCCACCACCACGGTGCGGAAGTGACCGGGGTGCCAGCGCCGCAGCCGCCTCTCGCGGAGAGACTGCACCGAGGCGACCACCCAGTCGGCGTCCCACTCGTCGTCCTCGGCCTGCACCACCCCCGGGAAGCAGTCCGGCATGAAGGTCTCCAAGGTGGTGACCGTCTGGCGGACCAGCTCGTCCCGGTGGACCAGGACCAGGCCGCGGGGCCCGCGGTTCTTGAGCACCTGGCAGGCGATGGCCGTCTTGCCGAGGCCGGTGGCCATCCCCACGATGGTGGCCACCCGCTCCTGGTACTTGGTGAGCTTCTCGACCGCCGCGATGGCCTCCACCTGGTAAGGGCGAAGGGTGGGCGGCACCGGGGAGCGGGGCTCGTCCTCGTCCGGGGCGGCGTACCCGAGCACCGGGAGTGGAGTCGCGGCAGGGCCCGAGTTGAGCGCCTGGGTGCGGAGACTCACAGAGTTAGATTCTCTGCTCTGGAGAGTGCTGGGGGCAACCTCACCGCCCCAGTGATACCACGGCGGCCACCCCGATCAGGGCGGTGACCACGAGCAGGGCCAGGTCGAGGAGGCGGGGGTAGCTGGGCATCAGCCCCTCTCCCGGAGCCAGGCGGCGGCCTCGGCGATACGCTCCTGGTGCATCCGCACCGCCCGGGGCTTGCCGTCGAGGCCCCTGGGCCAGTTCACGAACGCCCGCCAACTGGAGTTGATCCCCTTCCGGGTATCCCCAGGCAGCCGGGCCCAACAAGATCGGCAGAAGGCCATCATCGAGGGGATCTCAAGGTCGCAGTTGGGGCAGTGGCGGCCGTCAGTGCTCACCCCACCCTCCTCAGCACGAACCGCGAGGGCTGCACCGGAAGGCCCGCGTCGAAGTCCCGCATGAAGCGGTGCGAACGGCGAGAGTGCGCAAACGGTCGTATGGGGCGCCAAGTCAGGTAGACGCCAGAATCGTCCACCCTCTGCCCGCACTCTGACCCCCATGGTCTCGACGCCAGGGCAAGGGGGCAGCCCGTAGGGTCACGCGGCACCCCCTCCCGGATGTGTTCGGCGGTCACGTTCACCACCAGGCGGCTAGCTGCTTGGCTCACTCCTCCTCCTTCTGGGTAGGGCCAAGATGGGCCATCAGCTGGTCTCGATCATGCGACTGACCAACTCCATCGCCGACTCCTGGAGAGTCACAACGGTGGATCGCAGAGCGGCCCTGCCAGCGGCCCCGGTAGCGTCCCAGGTAGCGGCCCAGGTAGCGGCCCCGGTAGCGTCCCAGGCAGCGTCCCAGGCAGCGTCCCCGGTAGCGGCCCCGACAGCGGCCCCGGTAGCGGCCCCGGTAGCGGCCCCGGTAGCGGCCCAGGTAGCGTCCCAGGCAGCGTCCCAGGCAGCGGCCCCGGTAGCGTCCCTGCCAGCGGCCCAGGTAGCGGCCCCGGTAGCGGCCCCGACAGCGGCCAGCAGCGGCTGCGCCGCCCTGCAGGACTTCGCATCCGTCAGCGGCCCTAGGTCGCGCAACTGGTCGGCCCACGTCTCCAGCTTGGCCAGCCGCAGCCAAGCCGGAGCCTGCACCCGCACCAGCCAGTCCAGCGCCATGTAGCTGCGCCGAAGCTCCAACTCAGCCGACCCTCTGGTGCCGACCAGGCGCGGGATGAGCGGCTTCAACATCTGGCGATCCTCATCACCGAGGCAGTCATTCCAATTGCGCAGGAAGGCGGAGATCACTGGGCTGGCGCACTCGGGTCTGTCCGACCACTCCTCTCCCGCAACGTAGGCGACGGCCTCCATCACGCAGAACCCCCCGTCTGGTGAATGAGCACCTGACTTGAGCACCAACTGCCCCAGATCCAGGTCACGCAAGGTCGTACTAGCCATGCCCTTCCTCCTCCTGGGTAGCGCCAAGCTGGGCCAGAGCGCCACGGAGTCGGCCTCTTGCGCTCGCCTCTCGGTAGAGCTCGATGCTATCCGCCCACGCCTGAAGTCCCAGCGCCGCCTCAGCGACCGCCTCCAGCTTGGCGTTGCGGGAAAGGTCGCAGTTCGGACAGTGGCGGCCGTCAGTGGCCAAGTACCCGCCTCACCCACCGGAGCCGCAGCACCGCCCAAAGCTCCCAGAGCCCGTGGTTGGGTCGCACTCGCATCGCTGTCTCCTTGTGTCGGGGTTGGGGGGCGGCGTTGTGCCGCCCCCCGGGGGAACGATTAGGCGCGGCGTCGGGCGAAGCGGAGTCCTCCGCCTACACCCACCAGTGCCAGACCGGCCAGTGCCAGGGCCACCCCGATCGGGAGGCCCATGCCCGCCCCGGTCGTCGGGGTGCTGGTCGCGGTTGTGGTCGCTGGTGCCGGCGTCGGGGTCGGCGTCGGGGTCGGGGTGGCCGCCGCCACCGGGGTGATCGAGGCCTGGGCGCTGGCGCTGGCGGCGTTGGCGGCGCTTACCGCCACCGTGTTGATCTGCGCCTGGCCGAGGGTGTCACCCTTGTTGACGGTCACGTCGTAGACCACCTGCTCACTCGCCCCCGGGTTCAAGGTGAAGTTGCTCGGGTCGATGTTGGGGGTGTAGGTCGCGGAGGTCTCAGTCAGCCCCGAGGGCTCGGTGTCGGTGATCGCCACTGCCTGGGCGTAGCCGCTCCCAGAGTTGGTGATCGTGGCGGTGAAGCTGTCGCTGCTTCCCGGGGTCGCGGTGGGGTGGGTCGCTACCTTGCTGACCGACAGGCAGGCTTCCAGCGCCGAGGCCGTATCAGAGCCATCAGCGGTGGTCACCGTGATCTGGGCCTGCAGCGGGCAGGCCGCCCCCGAGCCGACATCGAAGTTGTAGCTGTCCGACTTCGTGCCGTGCGCGTAGTCGGTGTAGACGCAGCTCACCGAGGTCGAGGTCGCCGTGCAGACCGCCGAGGTGTCGCCGTTGCCCACGAAGGTCAGCTCACCCGCGGGCCACGTGATGTCAACCGTCGCCGCCGCCTCCGGGGTGGTCTGGCTGGTGGTCACGGTCAGGCTCGCCGTGCTCGCCCCGCTGGGGACGAAGTACGGGCTGTAGCTCTGATCGTTCACGATCGAGACCCCGCCAGAGGCCGCCAGGGCCGTGGCCGCGCCACCCCCCAGCAGCCCGAGGGCCCCGAGGCCCGCCAGGGCCGTTATCAGAAGTCGTCGCATCGTTGTCCCTCCGTGTGGGCCGGGGCGTTGTGCCCCAGCTTGGTCGTGGTTCAGATCCCGAGCACCTCTTGGGCGCGCTGGAGTTGGTCCCAGTCCCCCCGGCTGCCGCCCGCGTCCGGGTGGAGCTTGGCCGCCGCCGCCCGGGAGGCCCGTTTCAGGTCGATGGACTTGTGGCCGCCCGAGACCGTCACCGTGAAGTCGCCGTCGCCGGCGTGGGCGATGATGAACTCCTCCGCCTCGGTCGGCCCCATGCCGGCGGGCAGGGCCAGGTTGCCGGTGTATTGCTCGCCCCGCTGGAGCACCCCCCAGCGGGCCACCGCCCGGAGCGCCTCCAGCGAGAGGGTGATCGCCCGAAGGTTCGCGTCCCGCTCGGTGTAGGTGTCGCACCAGTACCGCAGCGGGCCATAGGTCGAGTCCACGTTGAGGATCACCGCCGGGTCTCCCTTGGCCGACACCCCCGCCCGGGGCTGGCCGTCCTGGCGGATGGCCCAGGGCTCGTACCCGGTCTCGATGGTCACCGGGCGGGTGAAGTACCCACCGCGGAGGTGGGCGACCTCCTTCTCCAGCTGTACGTGGGTCTTGCCCCAGCTCGTGGCGAAGCTGGATCGCTTGGGGTAGGCGATGCGCTCGCCGCCCGGCCAGATCGGGGGCAGCGGGGCGTACCGGAGTTCGAGGGTCACGGCTCCCGCTCCAGCAGCTTGCGGCTGACCGCGAACCGGCCCTCGTCCTGCAGGTCGTTCACCCAGCCCGCCATCGACCGACGGGAGTACCGCCACTTGCGCTTCTTGCGTTGCTTGGGGGCCTTGCTCCACGAGACCCCCTGGTCCATGACCACGGCCAGGGCGATCTTGAGCATCTCCCCCGTGGTCAGGACCACCAGCGACCCCAGGGTGGTGATCTGGTAGCGGAGGGGGTCCCGCTCGCCCGGGCGCTCGGGGTCGTCGGTCGGGCCCACGTGACGACTCAGGGAGTACCGGCCGGGCACAAGGGTCTCGCTCAACTCGCCGCCTCCACGATGGTCTGCAGTCGGGTCGCTTCAAGCTCCGCCGTGCAGAGCGCGCATGGGCCGCCAACCCCGGGGTCGTGATTCGGGCCCCGCTCCAGAGTCCCATCCGGCCGGTGCCGGGGGCAGTAGATCACGGGCCCGGGCTCGAAGTACCAGCCGATCGCCCGCAGTCCGACCGCCCCGCCGAGGCCCTCGACCTTGGTGCCGCAGCTCTGGCACTCCCAGACGTTCATCTCCTCGCCGCCCAGCAGCGCGCCTCGTGCTCGATCAGCCAGAGCACCGTCGCGCCGATCTCGGCGCACCAGGGGGATGGCTTCCCGCAGACCTCACAGGTCTGGCGCACCAGTGGCTCCCGATACCAGGGAAACCTTGTGACCTCCGTGTTGGCCTTCACGATCAACCTCCTTGCGTGTCCGCCCGGCGTCGGCCGGGGTGCTTCTTGGGTGGCGGGCTGAGGTCGTTGGGGTCCCAGCGCCAGATCGCCCGGCCGTCCGGGCGCTCCAGCCGTCGGCCCCTGATCTCCCCCGCCCGGGTCCAGCGGTACAGGGTCCGGTGGCTCACCCCGAGCCGCTTGGCGGCCCCGCTGGCCAGTAGCCAGCGGCCGTCGGCGGTGAGTGACCGGGACTGCATCTCCTGGCGCTGGCGGGCCGCCCGGACCACCTCGCGGATCCGCGGCAGGTCCTCCAGCCGGATCCCCAGCACCCGCCCCACCCGCTCCACGGTCACCTCGGGGCAGGACTTGAGGTAGTGGTAGATCATCCCCGGGCGCAGCCCGAGCATCTCCCCCGCCTCCCGGGCAGGGATCAGGTCCATTGACTTCGGGGCGGTGCTGAGGTTCACGGTCTAGCTGCGCCGGACTCCCTTCTTCCAGTTCTCCAGGAAGATCGAACCGAACTCCTCGGGGATGCCCCGCCGGGCCAGGTCGGCCAGCTCGTCCATCAGCCCGGGGTGGGCCTGCTCCATGTGCAGGTTCGAGAGGTTCTGCACCTCCTCGGGGCCGGTCGGCCCGGTGGGCACGGAGAGCGAGACCCCGCACGGGCAGGACCAGGTGAACTGCGCGCCCGGGAGCGAGGCCTGCTCCGCCAGCCTGCGGTTAGCCTCCTCGAACTCCCGCCACTTGTGCAGCGGTGCCTTACTCATCGACGCCAGTATGGCGCAGCGGCGAGTCCGCCGCAACCTTGCGCCCCCACTGCTCCGCATAGCGCCGGACGGTGGGGATCGACCAGCGAAGGCGGCGCTTGCCCGGTCCCTCGACCACGTAGTCGGCGGGCAGCCTGCCCGGCCGGTTCTGGTGGTAGACCGCGGCGCGCTTCACCCCGAGCAACTCCGCGACCTTGCGGGCCGAGAGCCCGGGGAGGTCGTCGTCCACCTTGAGGTTGGCTTGGATGCGGTCATGCACGATCCGCTCCGCGTCCTCCAGCGAGACCGTCAGGAAGCATCGGCCGTCCCGCCCCATGTGGGGCGGGTGACCGGCCTGGGTCAGTTGGTAGCGGAGGGTGTGCCGGCTGATCCCCAGCCGGGCCGAGGCCGCCACCAGGGACACCCCCGCCTCGACCGTCGAGGTGCTCACTTGAGGTCCGCCGCGGCCAAGGTCAAGATCAGCCAGCTCGTGCCGATCAGGGTGGCCATGAACACCACCACGTAGCTTAGGCCGCGCAGCAGGGCCATCAGAGTCGGCCGCCGCGCTGGGTGCGTAGCCAGAACTGCCGCCAGATCCCGGGCCGGGCCTCGGGCACCGCGGCGAACCGGCGGGCCTGCGCCGGGGTCAGCACCCCGAGCCGCACCGCCACCAGCAGGTCCTTCCAGCTCGTCGGCTGGAGGCCTGGGGCTCCCGGGCGCGGCTGTGCGCCCGCGGGCGTCCCCGGCGCTCCCAGGGCCGCCACCAGCCGATCCTTCACTGCCGCCAGGTCGGGGGCCGCCGCGGCCAGCTCCCCGATGGCGGCCCACTCCTCGGGCCGGATCTCGCGTATCTCCGTCATGGTTGATCCTCCTCGGCCCGGCCCAGCCCTAGCAGGCGGGCCACGAGCCGCTCGAATTTGCCTCGGAGTCCGGGCAGCCATGATTGGCGCTCGTCCTCCCAGGCGGTCAGGGGGTCGATGTAGTAGATGGGACGCTCGCCCCGCTCGTCGCTCCAGATCCATGGGCCGGTGAACTTGCCGGTGTCGGGGTCCTTGGCGGCCGGGTAGCGGCGGGCGGCCATCAGCCGCCCACCTTCTCGGCGAGGTAGCAGACCCCGCCGAGGGCGAGGATGCAGACCGCTCCCTTGATCGGCGAGAGCGCGTCACCCATCACCGCCACTCCGACCACCAGCATCAGCCCGACGGCCAGCCCGATCACGAAGGGGGCGGCCAGGTTGCCGAGGGTCACCAGCTCGCCATGGCGAGGTGCCGAAGTTCGGCCTCCCACCGCTCCAGCACCAGCCGGTCGGTCGTCCGCTCCCCCAGTCCTTGGGCGGCCAGGTCTTGCCGGTAGGACGCCACCAGCTCGGCCAGGGTGCCCTTCCGCCGCCAGCCGCCGCCTAGCTTGGGCTCGCACTCGGCCCGGATCGCGGTGGCCGCCTCCTCGAAGGTGCAACGGGCGCTGTCCTTGACCACCAGGGCCAGTTCGTACAGGCTCACGAAGTCGTCGCTCATCGCCCCGACTATCGCCCGGGCGGTCGCTTGTGGGTCGATCCTTGTGGTTACCATTTCATCTCCTAGTTTTGAGGGGCCCCGGGGCGGGTTGTCCGCCCCGGGGTTTTGTCGTTGTCGGCGGGTCGGGTCAGTCCCAAGTGGCCATCAGCTCCTCCTATGTCGGGGGCGGTCGTCCCACTCCAGCAGCACGATCAGCAGGACGATGAACGCGAGGGCGAACTCCGCGGGGGTCATCGCCCGGGCTCCCGGAAGCCGACCATGGCGACCCACTCGCTGGGTGGGTTGCAGGTCCAGCACTCCTTGGCGCTGCCGGGGTGGGCCGTGCCCATCGCCTCGGGCAGTGGGTCGCGCACTGCGCGGCAGTCCTCGGCGTCGTGGTGCCATGGGTAAGTGGTGCTCGGCCCCAGGTCGGCATCACAGGTTGGGCAGCTCTCGTTGGCCGTCATGCCAAGGCCTGCGGCAAGTTCTCGGCCACGAAGCGGAGGGCCGAGCGATAGAGCGCCTCGGCGGCCTCGCCGTGCTGCTCGTGGTCGTTCTCGCAGTAGAGCCGCACCTCGTCGGGCTCGTACTGCAGCGCCCAGCCGCCATCCGACCAGGAGAGCCACAGCTCCACCGTGGCTTGGATCTCGCCGCCGCAGTCGGGGCAGGTGTCCGCCCCGGGGCCGGGGGCCGCCGCGAGGTCGCGGGCGGCCTTGTGGGCCGCCGCGCTGGTCGGGTACTGGCAGGGATAGGCAACCGTTCCGATCCGGGCGGTTACCGGGTCGAACACCCGCACCGCGTAGGCGCGGCGGCCGTCGGGGGGCTGCTCCGAAGTCACGAAGTAGACCCCGCCGGTCCCTTCGTGGATCCGCCGCCCAACGCGGGACTTGAAGAATCGCAGGGTGGCCGGGCTGAAGAAGAACTGCCCCGCGTCCCGGTTCGCCGCCTTGATCTCCTCTATCGTCGTCATGGTGTGACCTCCGTTGGCTTGCCTCATCAGCGGGCGGGTAGCCAACCCGCCCGGACGGCCCCGAGGGGCCGTTTCGGCTAGTTCAGGTACTCCGGGTCCTCCTCCCGGGCCAGCTCGGCCACGTCGTCGCGCAGCTCGGAGATTTGCGCCTCCACCCGCCGCCGGATCGAACTACTGGGGGCCAAGTGCGCGATCTGCGCCTCCCAGCCGTCCGCCATGTCTAGCGCCTCCTCGATCTCGAAGGGCAGCGGGCCGTTGCCTTCAAGGCACCTCCCAATGTCCAGCGAGATCACGTCAACCGGCGCGCCCTCCACCTCCCAGTCGGTCTCCAGGTCGGGATAGCGCACGATCAGCACGGTTGACGCGGGCCTCGCGCTACAGGTCGGGCAGTCCCGGGTTGTCCCCAGGTGGTAGCGGTCGGCCGAGCACTCCACGAAGTCGCGGCAGGTGTCGCTCTCGCACTCCAGGCAGGGTGCCCCGGGATCGCCCGGGATCGCTGCCCGGGCCGCGTGGTGGTGGCGGTCATGGCCGCACCGGCAGACCTCCTCCAGGCAGTCGGCGCACTCGCCGACCTCATCGGCTGGGGTGGCCAACCGGGCACCGATCGGCCGCCATGCGTCCAGGTGCTTGCTGCAGAGGGTGTATCCGTTCTCCGTCAGGTAGTAGACCATCGCCATGTTGTGACCTCCGTGTCGGGTGGTGGGCGGCCCCGGTGGGCCGCCCGTTCTCAGTGATTCCTACGCGGCCACCAGCTCGTGGGCTGGGGCCTGGTCGAGTGCCTTGGTGATGGTCTCCGCGGTCTTGGCGATCCGGCCTCCCGCCTTGCGGACGGCCGCCCGGGCGGCCTCGGGGTCCTTGCCTGCCCAAACCGTGATGTACCCGAAGGAATACTCGGCCGAGTCGATGCCGAGTTGCTGGCAGACCAGATAGGCGACGCTCTCGGCCTCGACCTCGGCGGTCCCGCGGTCCCCGTCGTACTCGGGGCCGTGAAGGATGGCGTGGCCGATCTCGTGGGCCGTGGTCTTGATCCACTGCGCGCCCGGGAGGCTTCGGCTGATCCTGATACGCCGCAGTGAGTGCGAAGTGTCACCGTTCCGCCCCATCGGCAGATCGGCGGCCGGGTCGACCGTGAAGCCGAGACTCTGCGCGTAGGCGGTCAGAGCCGCCCGTTGCTCCTCGGCGCAGCGCCCCG
The DNA here is from genome assembly GCA_050734425.1 of Candidatus Dormibacteria bacterium. GTDB lineage: Bacteria > Chloroflexota > Dormibacteria > Aeolococcales > Bog-877 > Bog-877. Next base: position 6,589 of record JBOHUL010000014.1, on the reverse strand, counting down.
CCAGTGGGTGGGCCGGTACTGGCACTTCCGCCCCACTGGTCTGGGCCACGTCGAACACCGGAACGGACTTGAAGCCGACCACCCGGGGGCGCTCGGTCTGCTCGCCGGTCTCGGGGTCGGTCTCCTTGGCCTTGACCACCATGGGCGCGAGTATCCAGATCGCCCGCTCGCCCTTGTTGACCATCCGGCCGTGATCCTTCCAAGCGTGGAACGCGGCCACCATCGAAGCATCCGGCCGTTGGCTCACGATGAGGAGCACGTTGTTGAAGCTGTAGCGGTGGAACTTGGCCTGGTCATCGAGCCATGCGCGCCACTGGTCCGAAGTCTTGAGCCCCGCTAGTCCCTGGTCGAGTTTGGCCAGTAGGTCCCGGGTTCGCTCGTCGCGTGCCTTGGGTTCTGCCATGGGGTTGTGACCTCCGTTTAGGTGGTGGCGGGTTCCGCCCCGCCGTTGTCTAGGTGAACGATTCGGGGGAGTTCTAGGCGGGGCCGATCCTCGGCCAGCCATGGGCCGATGACGGCCGCGACCTGGTCGCGGATCCAACGGCCGACCGACCGGCGGGTGGGCGGCTCGGCGACGGGCTCGGCGACGGGCTCGGGCTCGGCGACGGCCGCGACCCACTGCAGCGGGGCCGGGCGGGGCGCGATCCGGTAGCGCCATGCCAGCGAGCGGGGCCGCGGCCAGACTGGGCGCGCCACGGTGGGCGGCTCGGCGACGGGCTCGGCGACCGGCTCGGGCTCGGCGACCGGCTCGGGCTGGGGGATCCGCCCCGCCACGATCTCGGCGAAGTTGGCCGGGGTTGGGCAGCTAGCCTCAGACTCGGCGAACTCGGCGAAGTAGTTATCGGCCTGCGTGGCTTCGGGGTCGGCGGCCGATCCGTACCGCTCGGCGCTACGTTGGCCACTGGGGCCGATGGTCAGCACCACGGCCGCGTCGCCCATATCCGCGGTGCCGCACCACCACCAGCCATCGGCGAGTCGGTACGCGGTGCCGTGGGCAGCGCCGCTAGCGGCCAGCTCCCACGCGGCCAGCGCGGCATCGCCGACCGGCCGCAGCGACCGGGGCGCGGCATGAAGCACGGCCGCCGACTGTCCCGGGGCGCGCCGCGGGGCGCTCATGGCTGAGGCCTCATAGCGCGCCAGCTCCAGCACTTCTGAGCGATCCATCGCTAGAGATCCAACCCAAGCGCGACCGCGGCGGCCGAGATGGGCGGCGGCGGGAATCCCGGCAGTCCGTACTGGACAGTTCCGCAGCCGCCGCAGCGCACCAGCCACGAGCCATCGGCCGCAATCTCGGCGACCGCGGGGCCGCCGCAGACTTCGCAGACTGCCGCCGTGGCGCTCACGGCGGGGCCGGATCCGATCTCCATACGAGCCATGATACACACTTCCCCAGCCGCGTCAATAGCTTGGGCACAATTGGCCTCCCGCGGCCTGCCCATGCCGCCGGAGAACTAGCGGCACCATGAAGTTGCAAGCGCAAATTTTTTTTTGAAGCAAGCGCGACTTCGATTCGAGTTCAATTCTCTACGGTAGAGAATCGCTCGGCGCTCGGATCCGCGGCGCAGCGCGGCGCGACCGCTCCGCCATGCGCTCGGAGAATCGGCGGGGCGCGGCCGTGGCGGCCGTCGGGCTGGCCGTCGGCCTGGCCGTTACAAGCGCGGGCGCGAGCGGGCGCGCTGGGTGCCATAGCAGCACGTGAACCCCACGGGCGCGAGCGCGAGCGCGAGCGGGCGGGGCGCGCCAGGTGCGCCGCGGCGAACGGCCGTTTGGGCGGGGGAGTGCGACGGGCGGCCATCTCACGGGGTCCGCCCGGTCTGCCGGGCGGCCAGCTGGCCGGTCGGAGATCCGGCGTCCCTGCCTTATCCCGCCCGCCCGCCGCGGCTAGAGCCTACCCCGGCCGCCCGGGGGGAGGAGGATCGGCTCCCCCTCCCCGGAGGGGAACGGCGCGGGACGGGAAGGATCGTCGGCCGGGCCAGGGTCGGGTTGTCGGGTCGGATCGGCTGGGCTTGTCGGCTAGGTGCGGTTCGGCGTGGGCCGGAAGGGCTCGTCGGCGCGGCTGGGACTGGTCAGTCCATCGGCCGGGTAGGGAGTGGTCTGGGTCGTCGGCGGGGCACGGTGTGGACTGTCGGGGCGGGCCGGTTGGGTCGGGCACGGAAGGTCGGGCGGGGCAGGCAGGGCCTGGACTGTCGGGACGGGCGGGGTAGGGCAGGGTAGTCGATCGGCCGGGTTGGGCCTGGCAGGGAATGTCGGCGAGGGCCGGGATGGTCGGGCACGTCGGCGTGGGCCGGAATGGCCGGGATTTTCGGCGGGGCACGGTGTGGATCGTCGGCGGGGGTGGGCACGGCCGGGCCCGGGTTGTCGGCGAGGGATGGTGTGGATCGTCGGCAAGGAAAGGGTCGGCCCGGTGGGGGTAGTCGGCGGGCAGGGGCGGGCATGGCCTGTCGGGCGGGTCGGGCATGGGCTGTCGGCGGGGGGTGGAACGGCTTGTCGGCCCGGAGTGGACTGGGCGGGTTCGTCGGCGGGCAGGGGTCGGCAAGGGTAGTCGGCGGGGTAGGGTAGGGGAGGGCTTGTCAAACGGCGGCGAGTTCCCACTCCGCGATGGTCCCGCTGCCCTGGGAGCGGTCGGCCCCGATCCCCCCATCCTGCAGGTACTCGATCAGGGTCCGCAGCACCCCCTCCTTGAACGGCCCCCCGATCAGGGCCTTGAGGTCGAAGCCGAGCTGCACGTCCTCGGCGTACTCGAACCGCTTGAGCGAGTCCCGGGGACCCATCCGGGTCATCACGTGGATCACCCGCTCGTCCACCTTCACCGGGGCCGCGATGGGGACCAGCCTCGGCCCCACGAATACCTGCTCCGCCAGGCGGGCGCGGGCGTTCTTGATCTCCAGCCGCTCCTTGATGACGTTGGCCGCCTCCTTGAGGGCCGCCTTGAAGCAGCGGGACTCATAGCAGGGGTGGCCGTCGGCGTCCCGGGCGAAGGCGGAGGTGTGCTCCTCGACCTCCTGGTCCTGGAGCTGGGCCTGGGTGCGGGCCTGCTCCACCTTGGCCTCGGGGGGCGCGCCGTTGGCGGCCAGCCAGGCGTCGAGGAGCTTGGGGTTGGCGGGGATCCCCCCGGTCAGGCGATCGACGCGGAGCTTGACCTCGTAGTGGTGCCAGAGTTCGGTGGGCATGGTGACCTCCTTGGTGGTTGTCGGGTGGTCGGTGAAGGGGGGAGGGGCGAGCCCCTCCCCCCGGGTTTACCGGGTCAGTCGATCCGCCGTCGGTTCAGCCATCGCCGCAGCCGCGGCGCGATCGCCACCATCCAGGCTCCGCCGAAGGCGAAGCCAAACACCAGCGTCCAGATGTCCGGCCAGCCGAAGGTGAAGTTGCTCATGGAATGATGATCCGGCCGATCCCACCGGTCAGGCAGGCCACCCCCATGCCCGAGAAGAACAGGGGTGGGTCCCACGAGGTGAGCATCGCCCAGAACCCGTAGCCGAGGGCGGTCTCCGAGCAGCCCTCGATCCCCCGCGACCACCACGGTGTGTCGTGGAACCTGTAGCGCCTGCCGCGGAAGCTCACGGTGAGATACCCGCGGTAGTTGAAGTACCGGTACGACCCACAGCCCACGTTGGGGACGCAGATCATATCCGGGACCACCATCGCGGTCAGGTCCCCGGTCACCACCGCCCCGTCGGGCAGGGTCACGCTGTTGACGTGGTGGGCGGCCGTCGGGGCGGCCACCGTTGCCGGCGTGGAGCTGACATAGCCCAGCCCCAGCGCCAGGACCCCGGCGATGGCCAGGGCCCCCAGTCCGAGTCTCCAGTTCATCTCATCCCTCCGTTTGGGCCGGGGGCGTTGTGCCCCCGGCAGGCCGTGGTTTGGACATGCCCCGGGGCCTCCGATGCATGGCCGCGTTGGGGCAGGTGACGAAGTGGGATTCATGGGCGAGGCCCGCCGCCCGGCTGTAGGTGACGGTGCCGCTTGGCGAGAGCAGCCAGACCCCCTTCTCGGTGCGGTGAGCGTCGAGTGGCATCCGGCCCCCGGTGAGGGCGTGGCGGCCCCAGACGATCTCGGCCCCGCAGCCCCGGCAGTGGTCGGGCTGGCGGCTCACCGCTGGCGGGCGAGGTGGTGGATCGAGGTGGCGACCAGGTGGGCGTCGTGGAGGATCTGGGGGGTGTGCTGGGTCACCCAGTGGCCCGCCATCGGCCCCAGGTAGAAGTACCCGGTGCCGGCGGCCACCAGGATCAGCACCGGCATCAGGCAGCAGCCGCAGCCTGAGATCGCCCGCCGGAAGATGCCCCACATGGTCAGTAGGGGTCCTCGTGGGGCTGCCCTGGCGGCCACGGCGACCAGTTCAACCCTGGGTCTGGCTGGGCCTGGGACCCCGTGGGCCCGGTGACCTTTAGCGCCTCGACACCACAGGTGGGGCAGGGCCCGAGCAGTAGCGGACTCTGCGGCACCGCCTCCCCACGGGGGAAATGGAGCACGGTGCTCCGCCCGCAGTTGAAGCATCTGGCCTGCATCGAGTAGGTCCGCTTCGGCTCGCTCATGCCGCAGCACTATACGCGCATAAGTGGGCTTAGGCAAGTTGCCCCACCACGGCCCACGGGGTAGTAGGCTAAGGCGGCTCTGAGAAACAGAGGGCCGGGGGGCTTTCGAGGCCCCCCGGCCTGAGCGCCACACGGAGGTCACATACTCACTTGCGCCGCTTCTGGTCACCCTACCACAACGCCCCCCTTCGCCCTGGCATGGGTTGACACCCTCGGACGACCTCCTCTACGGCAAAGAGAGGCTGGACGGCCTACCCGCCGGATCGGTCGTCTACCTCTCCGAGTACCTCTCACCCTCCGATGAACTCTGGCGGGCGGGGGCCCCCGCCCTATCGGGGGGTGGCAGCTGGTCCGCCGCCTCCTCGAAGGCGCTGTCTGGCCACCACGTGATCCTTCTCGCCGACCAGGACTCCAACTTCGGCCGCCTGCAGCAACAGGCCCGGGGGATCCGCCGCTTCGCCGCCTCCTGCAAGGTCACCCCGGGCTGCCCGCCGGCGGACCCCGAGGGGGAGGTCTCCTCCCTCGACCAGTTCATCAAGCACCGCGGGGTGCCCGAGCTGCTCAAGTGGGCGCTGGAGGTGCCTGGGGTGGAGCCCCACAAGCCCTCCTCGAACGGCAAGACCCCGGCCGACCTCCTGAGCGGCATCTTCTCCGCCGCCGAACTCCAGCATATGGAGATTCCAGAGCCCAACTGGGTGGTGCGGGGTCTGCTCCCCGAGGGACTATGCCTCGTCGCGGGCAGGCCCAAGATCGGGAAATCCTGGCTGGCCCTGCAGGCGGCACTCGCGGTGGCCAGCCCCGAGGGGCGAGTGCTGGGCCGGGTGGTGGCCGAGCCAGGCGCGGTGCTTTACGTGGCCCTTGAGGACTACAAGGGCCGGCTCAAAGGCCGGGTCGCCAAACTGCAGGAGGAGCAGGCCTGGCCAGAGCGGCTCTACTTCCAGACCGCGAGCCCCAACGCGAGGGGGCCGCTCGGGGTGCAGATGATCGAGGCCTGGTGCCAGCGGATGAAGGACCAGGGCAAGCCGGCCCGGCTGGTGGTGGTGGACACCTTGGAGCGATTCCGTGAGGCCCCCGCCCAGGGGCGGTCGGTGTACCACGAGGACCTCGAAGCCCTGATGCCTCTCCAAGCCCTGGCCCAGCGATGGCACCTCGTGATCCTGGTGATCGACCACCGCCGCAAGGCCGAGGCCGAGGACATCTTCGACACGGTATCGGGATCGGCGGCCAAGACAGGCACCGCCGACACCGGGTGGATCGTGGAGCGGAACCGGGTGCAGCGGGTGGGCAAGCTGACCGTCACCGGCCGCGACATCGAGGAGCTGGAGATGGCGCTGGAGTTCGATCCCACTCGGTGCATCTGGACGTTGCTCTCGGGCGACCCCGCCCAGCACTTCGCCCCGCCCCTGCAGCGCCAGATCATCGCCGCCATGCAACCCGTTGGCAAGCCCTACTCGCCAGCCGAGATCATGCTGGCCACTGCACTCACCCGCGACCGACTCAAGTTCCAGCTGCAGCGGATGGAGAAGGCCGGACTGATCTCCCGCTGGAGCCGCGGCCAATGGGTGGTGGGTGACGCTGACGACCTTCTGGAGGACCCAGGGGCACAACCTCCAACTACTACTACCCTATCTACCCCACCCAACCAACCCCCCCCTAGTACCGTTACTCCCCATACCACCCAAGCTACCCATACTCCCCATGCGGATGGTGAGACAGGGGGTGTTGGGGAGGGTGGGGAGTATGGGTGGGGAGGCGTCGAGGTTTGCCCCGAGTGCGGCCACCTATGGCCCTCCTCGAACTCAAATGAGTGCTCCGACTGCCACTACCGGGGCTCGCCGGTGAAGCCCGCGGCCGACCCACCGCCGTGAGCGCCACGGTGATGAAGGTGGATCACCTCCGCCTCATCCTCGACGAGGACTACCTGATGGAGGTGGCCCGGCGGTTCGGCGCGGCCCAGAAAGGCAAGCTGATGGCGGTCTCAGTGGTGCACGAGGCCCACGACGAGTGCTGCGCGGTCGAGCCCTGGCCCAGGACCTCGCACCGGCTGCAGCTCCGGG
>JBOHUL010000013.1:0-33373 GCA_050734425.1 Candidatus Dormibacteria bacterium | reverse complement strand
TTGAAACAGAACGTTGTAGTTCTGGTTCGAGTTGAAGGGGGGGTCCAAGTAGACCAGGTCAACGATCTCGTCGCCGATGTGGCGACGGAGCACGTCCAAGTTATCGCCGTAGTACAGGACGTTCGTCTCGATCTCGCCGCTCCCCTGGTTGAGAGCTTCGTGTGGCGCCAAGGATAAGGTGGACCCGGGTCCCCATGCCAACCTCCGCCCCGGTGTCCCGACCGGGACCCGCCAGAGAGTGTCCGGCTGGCCGACCAGCCGGGGGGGGGGAGGTGGCCTGGTGGTTCAGGCCGCGCCGGCCCTGGTGTGCGGCCGCGTGGTGGTCCGACCGAAGTCGGGGGCCAGATCGCCCCGAGCTCGGAGGATGGCAGCCAAAGCGATAGAGCGGGATCTCCCGGGTAGAGCTGCAAGGATCGGGTCCAGAGCACCTCAACCCTGTAAAAGCGCTTCCGCATGGGTAGCGCATTTTGGCAGGGGGATCAGTTCGGGTAGCGCTCCAGCGGATCTCCCGAGGGGCCAAATTTCGACCGGTTGGCAGAGCCCTACCCTGACACGGTAGAGGCCCCAGGTTCGACTCCTGGTGCGCCCACCACCTCCCAGGGTCAGCGCGGCGGCCGACCGAGCCCAGCGCATCGCCCCGGTGATGGCACTCTCCCACTGCCGGATGTGGGCCGCAAAGCCCGCGGCGAAGGTGGCGAGCCACTCAGCTCCCTTATCGCTGAGCACAGTCTGGTCTTAGGTGACCAGGACAACCGTGCTCTTGTCGTCGTCGTGAACAGCGGAGGCCGTCACCGTGCCCGCGCTAGTTTCGGATGTCATGCGGGCATACCGGAGAACCCGCTCCTCCTGCTCCACCATCACCCACGTGGTCCGAAGGCGGGTGGCGACGGCCTCGGCGACAAAGACCGCCCCCCGACCCTCCGTGCGCCCCGGCGCCGGGAAGGTGGGCGCCGATCCATGAGCCCAGCGCTTCTCCCCCTCTGCGGTGAACGGTCGCATAGACTCGGGCAGAGAGCGCTCGACATCCAGATCCGCGCTGACGGTCACGGTATCGGGCACCTGCCAAGGGTAGCCTGGAGGTAGGGGCGAAGTTGTTGCCAGAGGCGGCGCCAACTATGACCCGACACTCGCCGCCCTAAGAGCCGTGGCCCGGCCGCTTCTAGGCTCGCAGCAGCGCAACTCCTTTCTCGATGAATCCCCTGATGACCTCCGTGCGCTGCTCGTAGGTGGCATCGGTCCTCTTGCCCCGGCGGTGGAGCATCAGGTTGTAGCCGAAGATGGCCGCGTACTTGTAGTAGGTGAGGGCCCGGTACCAGGTCAGCGACAGGTCATCCAGCCCGAGCGCCTCCGCCAAGCCCCGCGCCGGCACCTCCCAGCGGCCAGTGCCGGGCTCGGCCCCCACGACCTGGCCCGCCACGCAAAGACAGCCCAGGTCCAGGTGGGGCTGTCCCAGCTCGGCGATCTCCCAATCCAGCAGGGCGACGACGCGGCCCCCGGAGAAGAGCATGTTGCCGTAGTGGAAGTCGCCGTGAACCAGCACCGGAGGCCGGGCCTCGGGCCGGCGCCGATCAAGCAGCTGCCGCAGGCAGGGTGCCTGTCCGGTCAGCTCCTCTGGGGCGCGCACCATCAACTGTTCCCAGCGGGCAACCTCCTCGGCCACGGGCACCGGCGGCTCGTCGCCGATGCCACTGTCGGCGATCGGCACCGCCTGCAGCTGCAGCAAAACTGCCATTGCCGCCTGGGCCATGGCCTCTGGACCCAGGGCTCGGGCCACCGACTCCACCCGCAGGCCGTCGCTGGCCTCCATCAGGATGAATGGCCGCCCGTCGATCAGCGGGCGGCTGCTGCTGGCAAGTAGCCGGGGCACGGGTAGCCCCCGCTGCGCCAGCGCCGCCAGGATCCGGCCCTGTCGGGGGATGTCAGCCGGTCCCGCGATCCTGGCGCCCGGCGGCGGCAGGCGCAGCACCGCCGGGCCATGGTCCGTCCCGACTCGGTAGGTGAAGCCGGAGTGACCCTCCGGGATCGACCGCAGCTCATCGAGGCGCCAGCCCAGGTTGGCCCGGAGGTCGGCGCGAATCCGCTCCTCCTCGGGGGTCATCGGCTCACCCCTCCAGGTGGGCCACGTCTCCCAGGGGCCCGGCCCGCCGCCGGCTCCCCTGGAACCGGACGACGCTGATGCTGGTGCACTGGGGAAGGAAGTGGAAGCGACCTGGTTCCAACTCCAGGACGTGCTCCAGGTAGCGGAGGATGGCGAGCCCGTGGGTCACCACCACGATCCTTCCCCCAAGATGAGCTGCGACCCCCTCGGCGACCGCCGTGCCGACGCGAGCCACCACCTCCGCAGCCGGCTCCACCGGTTGCAGCCGCGTTCCCCGGACCTCGAGGCCGGCCTCGACCAGGCGGGGGTCGCGCCTGGCTTCTCGGCCCAGCGCCAGGGCGGTCTCCCAGGCCCGCCGAAGTGGGCTGGAGACGACCGCGTCCAGCTGGAGCCGGGTCAGCCGCTGGCTCAATCTCAGCGCCTGCTCCTGCCCGAGCTGGCTGAGGCCGGGATCCGGTCCCGCCCCGAGGTCGGCCAGGGCCTCGCCGTGGCGCACCAGGCACACCTCAGTTACCCCGTCGACCCCGATCAGGAAGGACCTCTCCAGACTGGAGAGCGCCCTTGCCACCGGGGCCCGGCCCTCACTCAAGATGCCGGGCCAGTTCCCACCTGCCGATCTGATTGCGGTGGACCTCGTCCGGGCCATCGGCGATGCGCACCGAGCGGGCGTAGGCGTAGGCGGCGGCCAGCGGCAAGTCGCCGGAGAGGCCCTCCGCACCGTGGGCCTGGATGGACCAGTCGACCACCTGGCAGAGCATCTCAGGCGCGGCCACCTTGATCATGGCGATCTGCTGCCGGGCCTGCGCAGGGCCGACCCGGTCGATCGCCTCGGCCGCCTGTAGGGTCAGCAGCCGGGCCTGGTCGATGAGGATCCGCGCCTGCGCCACACGTTCCAACCAGACCGACTGGCGCGCCAGCGGAGACCCGAAGGTGGAGCGGCGGCTCAGGCGGCGGCACATGAGTTCCAGCGACCTCTCGGCCAGCCCGATCAGCCGCATGCAGTGGTGGATCCGCCCCGGGCCCAGGCGGGCCTGGGCGATCTCAAAACCCCGGCCCTCGCCCAGCAACAAATTGGTGGCCGGCACCCGGACCTGGTCGAAGTCAAGTTCGGCATGACCGTGAGGCGCGTCATCGTAGCCGAGGACGGTCAGCGGCCGGACCACTGTCAGGCCCGGCGCGTCTCGCGGCACCAGCAGCATCGACTGCTGGCGGTGCCGGTCCGAATTCTCGGGGTCCGACTTGCCCAAGAAAACCAGGAGCTGGCAGCGGGGGTCCATCGCCCCCGAGGTCCACCATTTGCGGCCGGTGATGACGTACTCGTCGCCCTGGCGCTGGATCTGGCCCCGGATGTTGGTCGCGTCGGAAGAGGCCACCTCGGGCTCGGTCATGGCGAAGCCGGAGCGGATCTCCCCCGACAGCAGCGGTCGCAGCCACCGCTCCTTCTGCTCTGGGGTGCCGAAGCGCTCCAGGATCTCCATGTTGCCAGTGTCCGGGGCCGAGCAGTTGAAGACCTCTGCGGACCAGATGACCCAGCCCATCTGCTCGCAGAGCGGGGCATAGTCCGAAGTCGAGAGGCCGGCACCGTGAGGGGAGTCGGGCAGGAAGAGGTTCCACAGTCCTCGGGCGCGCGCCTCGCGCTTGAGCTCCTCCACCACCGAACTAGGCTGCCAGCGCTGGGCACCGACCACCTCCTGGGCGTGCCGCGCCTCGGCCGGCAGGACCAGGTCGCTCATGAACTTCGCCAGTTCGGCGCGGAGCAACTCCGCCCGAGTCGACTTCTCGGCCGCGATCGTGGCTCCCCTGTGCCATTCCCAACCAGGGGCTCGGCTCGACCAAGGCACCCGCGGAGGCTGCCCGGTAAACCCCCGGGCCCTCATTCTCCGCCATCGCTGACCCGGCCTCCATGGGCGGCGCCTGGGCAGTTGCTCAGAGCTTGGAGGGCATCCTGGGCGCGCCGGCACCACGCCCCCTGCGCCCCGGGAGAATGAGGTCCATGGAGAGTTCCCCAGCGGGTCGCGAGGTGCAACTGGTCCGCCGTCCCGTCGGGTGGCCCCGGGCGGAGGACTTCGCCCTGCACCGGAGCCGCGTGGAGTCGGGCCGGGAGCAGGTCTTGGTGCGCAATCACTTCTTGTCGGTCGACCCCTACATGCGCGGCCGGATGACCAACCTGCGCTCGTATGTCCCGCCGTTTGCGCTGGGCGAGGCGATGGACGGTGGGGCGGTCGGGGTGGTGGAGTCGGCTCCACCGGGCAGTGACCTCGAACCTGGCGCCGCGGTCCTCCACAACCTGGGATGGCGCGAATACGCGGTCGGACCTCCTCGAGCCTTCCGGCGGATCACTCCCCTTCCCGGTGTTCCGCTCTCGGTGTACCTCGGAGCCTTGGGGATGCCCGGTTTGACGGCGTTCGTGGGGCTGCTCGACGTCGCCGGCCTGCAGCCCGGGGAGTCGGTATACGTCTCGGCCGCGGCCGGCGCCGTTGGCAGTGTCGCCACCCAGTTGGCCAAGTTGCACGGTGCCGCCTGGGTCGTCGGCAGCGCCGGGTCGGAGCGCAAGGTTGACCACCTGACCCGCGACCTGGGGCTCGACGCGGCCTTCAACTATCACGTGGGCGACCTGGCTCGGACGCTGCGGCGGGCGGTCGGCGACCGCGGCCTCGACATCTACTTCGACAGCGTTGGCGGGGATCAACTGGAGGCGGCGCTGTCGGTCCTCAACGTCCGCGGCCGTGTGGCCATGTGTGGCGCGATCGCCGGCTACAACGAGGAGAGCCCTTCCCCCGGGCCGCGAAACCTCGGGCTGGCGGTTGGCAAGCGTCTGCGTTTGCAGGGATTCCTGGTGAGCGACCATGCGGAACGGCAGTCAGACTTTCTCGCCGAGGTGAGGGGACACGTCGCCGCGGGACGGATCAAGGCCGACGAGACCGTGGTGCACGGTATCGAGAACATGGTGGACGCTTTCCTCGGAATGATGCGGGGGGAAAACGTCGGCAAGATGGTGGTCAGTGTCGCCAGCTGAACGCGTGCCAACCGCCCCGGCGGGGCTCACTGTGGCGGATGGCGAGGCGGGGCCCGGACCGCACCGCGAGCTGGCCCGCGCTCCGGGGTGAGGATCCTAGGGGGGCCATCCAGGCTCTGCGCTGCTGCGCTGGCGGCCGCCTCGGTTCAGATCCGCCGCAACTCGGGGTAGGACCGGGCTCAACTTTCGGCGCCGCCCTCCAGGTCGAGAACCACCTTGCCCGTGGTTTGCCGCGAGACTACCGCCTGCAGAGCCGTGGCGGCGCCTTCCAAGGGCACCCGGCGCGAGACGTAGGGCTTGAGGCGGCCCGCCTCGTAGAGCCGGAGCAGCTGGGCCGTGCACTCCCTCACCAGCTCCGGGCGGTGGCGGGAGTAGAGGCCCCAGTGGAGCCCCATCACCGAGTAGTTCTTGACCAGCAGGTGATTGGCCTTCAGCTGGACGATGTCGCCGGAGGTGAAGCCAACGCAGATCAGCCGGCCTTCGAAGGCGAGGCAGCGGGTGGATGCGAGCAGGACCTCGCCCCCGACTGGGTCGTAGATGACGTCCGCTCCGCGACCGTCGGTTGCCGCCTTCACCAGTTCCACGAAGTCCTGCTCCTGGTAATTGATGGACAGGTCCGCCCCCAGCCTGCGGCACACCTCGAGCTTCGCCGCCGATCCCGCGGTGGCGATCACCCTGGCACCCGCGGACTTCCCCAGCTGAATGGCGGCGCTGCCCACCCCACCGGCGCCCGCGTGGACCAAGAGCGTCTCCCCGGGGCGGAGCCCGGCACGGCGATGTAGGCCGAACCAGCCGGTCTGGTAGTTGATGAAGAAGGCGGCGGCCTCGTCGAAGGGCATGGCCGCTGGTAGCGGGACCACGGCCTCGGGACGGGCCGAGGTGAGTTCGGTGTAGCCGCCGCCGCTGAGGCCGGACTGGGTGACCTGGGCCAGCACCCGCTGGCCGGCCTCAAAGCCACTCCCGGGAGGTGCCGCCACCACGACTCCTGCCACCTCATTGCCCGGAATGAAGGGCAGCTCCGGTCGGACCTGATAGCTGCCTGCCACCATCAGGCTGTCGAAGAAGTTGATCCCCGCCGCGGCCACCGCAATTTGCACCAGCTCCGGACGCGGCGGCGGCTCCGCCACCTCCTCCAGGCGCATCGTCTGGGGAGGCCCGTTTTGGCGGACGACCCATGCCCGCATCTGAGCATCGTAGTGCCGGGGGTGGGTGGGCTTGTCCCCCAGCAAAGCACGCCCTACGCTGCAGTGGTGCCCCGGGCATCGGTTGGATCTACGACGCGCGAGCTGGACAGCCGGGTGGCGCTGGTCACCGGTGGCAGCCGCGGCATCGGCGAGGCTACCGCCCGCGCCCTCCTCGGCCAGGGCGCCCGGGTGGCCATCTCGGCCCGCAAAGCCGAGGGCCTCGAGGCGGCCGCCGGCCGGCTGAACGGCGACTTCGCCGAGGCGGTGCTGGCGGTCCCGGCCGATGCCGGCAGCTCGGCCGATTCGGAGCGCCTGGTGGGGCGGGTGATGGAGCAGTGGGGCCGGCTGGACATCCTGGTCAACAACGCCGCCACCAACCCGCACTTCGGTAAGACCCTGGAGGTCGAGCTGCGGGCCTGGGACAAGACCATGGAAGTCAACCTGCGCGGGCCGCTGGTGCTGAGCCAGCTGGTTCACCGAGCCTGGATGGGAGCTCACGGGGGCTCGATCGTGAACGTGGCCAGCATCGCCGGGGTCAGGCCCGCCGCCGGGTTGGGTCCCTACGGGGTCAGCAAGGCCGCCTTGATCTCTCTGACCCGGCAGCTGGCCCTGGAGCTGGGACCGGACGGGGTCCGGGTCAACGCGGTGGCCCCCGGGATCGTGATCACCCAGTTCGCCGCAGTGCTCTGGCAGGACGAGTCCATTGCCAAGTGGACCCGCGAGCGCCACCCGCTGGGGCGCTTCGCCGAGCCCGGGGAGGTGGCTGCCGCCATCGCCTTTCTGGTGTCGGACGCGGCCTCCTACGTGAACGGGGCGGTGCTGCACCTGGACGGGGGCCGGTAGCGGCGCCCGGTCGTGATCAGCTGCACAGCCAGTACAGAAGGAATCTGTGGCGCTGACCATTGCCGCGATCGCCTTCCCACCCCACCATGAGGGCATCGTGGGATTAGCGTGTCAGGTGAGGCGTGCAGCACCACCCAGTTCGGGTCTGGGACACAGGACCGAGCAGGCTTGAAACTCGAGGACAGCGCCGAGGAGGCAGCCTTCCGGACAGAGCTCAAGGACTGGCTGGCCAGCAACCTTCGCGGCCAGCTGTCCGGTATGCGGCAGCGGATGAGCGACCTGGAGCGGGGTCGGAGTTGGAGCCGCGCCCTCTTCGACGCCGGCTACGCGGGGCTTACCTGGCCCAAGGAGTACCGCGGCCGCGGAGCGCCGCCCGCGCTGGAGGCGATCCTGCTGGAGGAATTGGCCCGGGCCGGAGCTCCCCAGCACGTCGGGGTGATCGGCCTGGGCATGGCCGGACCCACCATCATCGCCTGCGGGACCGAGGACCAGAAGCGGCGCTACCTGCCCGCCATCCTGAACGCCGACGAGATCTGGTGCCAGGGTTTCTCGGAGCCGGGAGCCGGCTCCGACCTGGCCTCGTTGCGGACCCGGGCCGATCCGCGCGGCAACACCTTTGTGGTCAACGGTCAGAAGGTATGGTCCTCATACGCCCAGGTCGCGGACTGGTGCATCCTGCTGGTCCGCAGCGACCCCGATGCCGGTCGCTACCAGGGTTTGACCTACCTGCTCCTGGACATGCACACCAAGGGCGTCGAGGTGCGGCCCCTGCGGCAGCTGACCGGCGACTCCGATTTCAACGAGATCTTCCTCACCGACGTCACAGTGCCGACGACCCAGGTGTTGGGCGAGGTGGGTCAGGGCTGGCGGGTCGCCATGACCACGCTCGCCCACGAGCGAGCCACCTTTGGCTTCGCCCTGACCGGCGCCCTGGATGTGGCGGTCCGGGAGCTGCTGCAGCTGGCCAGGGAGCGACCGGAGCAGGCGCTGGGAATGGAGGACGCGCTGGCGCGTGAGTGGATGGTGATGCAGGGCCTGAAGCTGACCACCCATCGCCAGTTGGCCGATTCGGCACGGCGTGGGGGCCCAGGTCCAGAGGGTTCGATCATCAAGCTGGCCTGGTCGGAGGCCAACCAGCGCGTCAGCAAGCTGGCGCGAGCGCTGGAGGGCGAGCTCCCGCTGGATGACGGTCGCTGGCACTATCTCCAGCTGCGCAGCCGGGCCAACTCCATCGAGGCGGGAACCTCGGAAGTGCTCCGGAGCATCATCGCCGAGCGGGTGCTGGGCCTGCCCCGGTCGCGCTGATGGAGTTCGACCTGAGCCCGGAGCAACGGGACCTACAGGCCCAGGCGCGGGCCTTTCTCGACGCCCGCTTCCCGCTCGAGCGAGTGGCCCAGCTGGCCGACTCCGAGCTGGGCTGGGACCCCGGGTCCTGGCAGGAGCTGGTCGACCTCGGCTGGCTCGCGATCTCCGCGCCGGAGTCCCAGGGTGGGGCTGGGCTCGGGTTCATGGAGGAGGCACTGGTCCTGGAGGAGCTGGGACGCTGTCTCTACCCCGGCCCCTTCCTCGCGACGGTGGCGCTGGCCCTGCCCGCCCTCGACGACACGCGCCGGGCCGAGGTGATCGCTGGCAAGCGGCGGTGGTCCGCGGCCCTGGGCTTTGGGGACCTTGCTGTTCCCGACCTTGACCGGGTCGACCGGGTGGTGGTGCTCCAGAACGGCGAGCTGCTGGACATGGACGCAAGGGGGGAGCGCCTGGCCTCGATAGACCCCACCAGAACTTTGGGACGACTCCGAGCGGACGGCGGCGAGCCACTTCACCGTGGTGCTGAAGCGGCCCGGATCGCCGAACGCATGCGCCTGCGGCTCTTTGCGGGCCTGGCCATGGAGGCGGTGGGGGGCGGCCAGCGAGTGCTGGAACTGGGCCTGGCGCACGCCCGCGATCGCCAGCAGTTCGGCCGGCCGATCGGCGCCTACCAGGCGGTCTCCCACCGCCTGGCCGACTGCTACGTGGAGCTGGAGCTGGCGCGCTCTCTCGCCTACTGGGCCAGCTGGTGCCTCAGCGTCGACCACCAAGACGCCTCCCTCGCCGCCAGCGCCGCCAAGGCCGCCGCCGCCGAGGCGTACGTCGGCACCTGCGAGCGCACGATCCAGGTGCTGGGAGGAATGGGATTCACCTGGGAGAGCCCGCTGCATCGTCACTACAAGCGGGCGTTGTGGGTTGACGCCTTCGCCGGCAGGCCCAGCGAGCACCGCCGCCGAGTGGCGCTCCAGCTGGGTTTGACCGCAGAGAACCACCCGCTCCGCGATGCCCCAGCCAGGCAGGAGGTGGCGGCGAAACCGGCGGGCCCCGCCGCGTGAGGCAGTTCCAATGCCGATGATGACCAGCGAGCTCAACAGCTGGATGCTCTTCGGCCATGCGGCTCGCCACTTCGGAGATACCGAAGTGGTGACCCAGTTGGACGGGGGAAGACGCCACCGCTACACCTACGCCGAGTTCAGCTCGCGCTCCCAGCAGCTGATGCACGCCCTGGATCGCCTGGGGCTGGATCATAGGTCCCCGGTCGCCACCCTGGCGTGGAACAGCTACCGCCACCTGGAGTGCTACTTCGCGGTTCCGTGCAGCGGGCGCATCCTCCACACACTCAACCCCCGGCTGCCCCTGGCCGACCTGGAGTTCATCATCCAGGACGCCGGCGACCAGATGATCCTGGTCGAACCGGAGCTGCTGCCGCTGCTGGAACGGATGCCCGCCGCCCTGGCGCGGGTGAAGCACCTGGTCGCCCTGGCCGACCGGGCGCCCGACTCCGCCCTGCCGTCGCTGGTTGCCTACGAGGACCTGATCGCAGACGCCCCAACCAGCTATGCACCTCCGACCATCCCCGAGTCGGCCGATCTCGGAATCTGCTACACGTCGGGGACCTCGGGGCGACCCAAGGGGGTGGTGTACAGTCACCGCTCGACGGTGCTCCATGCCCTGGTGACCAGCTCTGGGGCCTGCACCGGTCTGGGACCGGGGGACTGCACCATGCCCATCGTTCCCATGTACCACGTCAACGCCTGGGGAGCGCCGTTCGGCGCCACCATGATCGGCGCCAAGCAGGTCTTCACCAGCCGCCACGTCGATGCCGCGACCATCGTGGACCTGATCCAACAGGAGCAGGTGACCATGTCCTCGGGAGTGCCCACGATCTGGACCGCGGTCGCGGACGAGCTCTCCCGCCGGGGAACCCGGCTGCCCAGCGTGCGGCTCCTCTCCTCCGGGGGCAGTCGGACACCGCGCTCCCTGATCGAACGCTACCGGGACGAGTTCGGGATCAATCTGGTCCAGGGTTGGGGTATGACCGAAACGTCGCCGGTCGCGGCCATGACCCAACCCAAGCACAAGATGCGGGATTGGGATGAGCCGCGGCTGATGGACGAGGTTCGCGATCAGGCCGGGCTGCCACTGCCGGGGATCGACTTCCGCATCGTCGACGGCGCCGGAAGCGAGGTCCCGCGGGACGGTCAGTCGATGGGCGAGCTGCTGGTGCGCGGGCCCTGGGTGACCGGGTCCTACCTCGGGGGCCAGGCTCCGGAGCAGTTCACCGCCGACGGCTGGTTTCGAACCGGGGATGTGGCGGTGGAGACGGCCGAAGGCTACCTCGCGGTGGTGGACCGGATCAAGGATCTGGTCAAGTCCGGCGGGGAGTGGATCTCCTCAGCCGACATGGAGGGCCGCCTGATGGGAATGGAGGGAGTGGCCGAGGCGGCCATCATCGCCGCGCCCGACCCCAAGTGGGGTGAGCGCCCCCTGGCGGTGGTAGTGCCCCGGCCCGGGGCGGAGATCGAGCTCGCCGCGGTGCGAGACTTCCTGGCCAAGGCCGGCTGGGCCAGTTGGCAGCTTCCCGATCGGGTGGAGATGGTGGCCGAGCTGCCCAGGACCAGCGTTGGCAAGTTCGACAAGAAGGCCCTGCGCCGGCGGTTCGTCCCCGCGGTGGCGCCCCCCGGCCAGCGCTGAGGACCGCCGATGGCGGCGGCCCTCAGTCCAGCCGCAGCACCGGCTTGAGGGTCCGCCGGGAGTCCATGTCCGAGTACGCGGTGGCGGCCTGGCTGAGCGGCACCGACTGGCTGATCAGGGCCTGGGGCTGCAGCGCACCGCTGGCGATCAGCCGGAACAGCGTCTGGCGGTGGCGGTAGGGCTGGCCAACCACGGTCTGGACCGTGAGGTTCCGCAGCCAGGCCCGGCCCGCGGATTGGGGCCAGGACTCGTCGATCAGAATCCCTACCAGGGCCACCGTGGCCCCGGTGGCGGCCAGGCGCCAGGCCAGTTCCAGCGCGCTCTGATTGCCCACCGCCTCGATGACCACGTTCGCTCTCGGGCCACCGGTCTGCTGTCGGAGAGCGTCGACCGGGTCACCCTGACCCGGGTCGATGGGATGGGCCCCCAATGTCTGAGCCAGCTCGCGGCGTTCCCCGATCGGGTCCATAGTGAAGACCTGGGCGGCCCCGAGGAGCCGCGCGCAGGACACGGCCAGGAGCCCCACCGGGCCTGCACCGACGATCGCCACCAGGTCGCCCGGACCGATGCCCGACTGCCTGCAGGCGGTGTAGGCAGTGGCCAGGATGTCCCCGGTGAAAAGGGCCGCCTCATCCTCCATTGCATCGGGGATCGGAAAGAGCGTCATGTCCGCCAGAGGCACCCTGACGAACTCCGCCTGGGCGCCGGCCAGGCCTCCCATGAACCGACCCATGCCGAACATGGCGTATTCGGAGCAGCGGGGATGCTGCCCCGCCAGGCACTGGGGGCAGCGCCCACAGGCGACGAACATGGCGGCGGCCGTGCGCTGGCCCGGGCGAAGGCGCCGCACCGCCGGGCCCACCTCCTCGACCACCCCGACGAACTCGTGCCCCAGGATGGTGCCCTCGGCTAGCTGGGGAATCTTGCCGTGGAGCGCGTGCAGGTCCGAGCCGCAGACCGCGGCCCGGGTCACACGCAGGATGACGTCGTCCTCGGCTTGCAGGGACGGCCGGGGCACCTCGGCCACGCGAACGTCCCCGGGCCCGTACCAGCAGACGGCCTTCACGGCAAATCGCCTCCCACCGGTAGCAGAGGACCGGTAGCGGGGCCGCAGGCCCGTGCCTGCGGCCCCTCGACTTCGGCTCGAATCAGTTGCTGGGCACCCCGTTCGATGGGGGTGTGCTGGCTTTGCCCTTGTAGACCGTGATCGGGCCCGTGTTGCCGGTCACGTAGATGGGCGAGATGGACGCCTCAGAGGCTCCGTTGCTACCGATCTTGACGATCTCGGCGCCCTCGTAGCCCAGATGGTTGCTCTTGCTGAAGCCGAACGGGATCAGCCCGGGGCCGCCGGTCAACTTCTTGGTCTCCAGCGTCTGGATCACATCAGCCCTGGTGGGATTCCGACCGGCCGCCTTGAGAGTTTGGACCAGGGTGTATGCCTGGCTCAGCCCGTAGAGCACGTCCCCGTCCCAGGGCAAGCTGGGGGCGTACGTATGGAGGATGCCCTTGAAGAGCTTGATCCAGGCGTTCGAGCTGTCGGGGACCAGGGGCAGGTAGGAGTCGCTGATCATCCCGGCGAGCAAGGCCCCGCCGGCCGCCCCTTTGGAGTAGCTGGACAAGAGGCCGGTCAGGGTGGGCGGATCCGAGCCCACGTTGCTCACCACCCAGGTGGGGTGGTAGTTCAGCGTCGCCGCCGTCAGCAGGGCCAGGGCGGTGAAGGCAGGTACCGAGAAGGCCACAACCACTTTCGCCCCCGCCTGCTGCAGAGCCGCGATCTGCGAACCGACGTTGGTGTTGGTGGTCACGTAGTCCTGGCGCGAGACGATCTGGCCCGCCGGTATCTGGTCGTCCAGGCCCTTGACCCCGTCCAGGCCAAACTCGTCGTCTTGATAGAAGTAGCCCACCTTCTGCCCCTGGAGGTGCTGCTTGACGTACTGGCCCAGGATCTTGCCCTCGATGGTGTAGTCCGGCTGCCAGCCGAACGTGTAGGGCTCGCTGCTGGGCTTGCTCCAACAGTTGCAGCCGGAGGAAACGAAGAGGTCGGGCACCTTCTCCGAGTTGAGGTACTTGACCACCGAGAGGTGGGTGGGCGTCCCCAGGGCGCTGAACATCGCGAAGACGGTGTCCTGGAGGACCAGCTGTCGGGTCAGCCCCGGGGTCTCGCTCGGGTTGTAGCCGTCGTCAAGGTAGGTGTACTTGATCTTGCGGCCGTAGACCCCGCCGTGGGCGTTGACATATTTGAAGTACGCGTTGGAGGCGGGGGCGATCTGGTCGTAGCCCGGTGCCGCCACCCCGGTGAGCGGCTGGGTGCTGCCGATGCTGATCGAGTGGGCGGTGATCCCCGGGGCCGATGCGCTGTTCTTGGCTGGCGCTGAGCCGCCGCAGGCCGCCATCACGGCGGCGAGCCCGGCCAGGGCCACCCCTTTGAGTGCCGTCCGTGGCTTCATCACGTCTCCTCCATGCTGTTCGTAATTGGCTCCATCGCTTTGCGCAGGTAAGCTGCTAGTTCACGCGCTATCCCGATCCTGGCTGCTGCCAGAGCTGGCGCCAGCGCGACCGCCCGAGACCACCCAGGCGGACGAGGCCGCCCTGGATCCCGCTGGGGAAGATTAGAATCGCAAGCACCAGCACGGCGCCGAAGATCGCCTGGGGCAGGTTGTTGCTGACCGAGCTGGGGAGGTTGTAGGTGCTGGCCAGGCCGCTGGTCAGGTCGGGGACCACAACGAGGAAGAGCGCCCCCCAGACCGCGCCCACGAGGCTGCCCAGGCCCCCGATGACGATGGCGATCAGCAGCTGCAGGGAGAGTGTCACGGCGAAGCCCCCCGGCGCCGCCAGGCCGAGCCAGTAGGCAAAGAGCGAGCCAGCCAGTCCGGCGCAGGCGGCGCTGATCACGAAGGCGGACACCCGGGCGCGGCCTGCGTGGATGCCGGCCAGCTGGGCGGCCACGTCGTCGTCGCGGACCGCCCTCAGTCCCCGGCCCACCCCGCTCCGGAGCAGATTGGCCAGCAGGACCAGGGTCACCAGGGCGGCCAGCACCGTAACCCAGGCCAGCCACTGCTCGAGGGGGAAGCTCGCCCCCAGCCAACCAGGGGCCCCGGGGGGGCTTATTGAGATGCCCTGCTCCCCAGCGAAGATCGAGGAGAAGTGCAGTGCCAGCTGCGGCAGCGCCAGGGCCAGGGTCAAGGTCACCCCGGCCAGATACGGCCCTCGGAGCCGGGCGGCCGCCGCGCCGAAGAACAGTCCGG
This sequence comes from Candidatus Dormibacteria bacterium, assembly GCA_050734425.1. Lineage (GTDB taxonomy): Bacteria > Chloroflexota > Dormibacteria > Aeolococcales > Bog-877 > Bog-877. Next base: position 18,988 of record JBOHUL010000013.1, on the reverse strand, counting down.
TCACTCCGGTGACCACGACCGAGATCGCCAGCACCAGGATCATGGCCAAATTGGGCTGCCACTCCAGCAGCAGGGCTGTGGTATAGGCCCCAACCGCCATCAGGGCGCCGTGGCCGAGTGAGATCTGGCCATTCACCCCGGTAAGCACGGTCAGGCCCGCGGCGGCGATGGCGAAGATGGCCACTCCCGCCGCCTCGTAGTTGGTGTAGGGGCTGACCTGGTAGCTGAAGGCCAGGAAGGCGCCAAACACCACGAGGGCGGGGATGCCGTGTCGGATCAGCGGCCGCGTCGCGACCCAGCTCAGAAGGGCGTCCCAGCGGTGCGCGTGACGGGTGCGGGGCACCGGACCGACCTTCTCGCTACTCACCGGCTCAGACCCTGCGCTGCCCATGCCGGGAGAAGAGCCCCTGAGGTCTCACCATCAGGATCGCGACCAGGATGGCCAGCCCTGCCAGAGTCTCCAGGTCAGGGCTGACGTAGCCGACGTAGGTCAGCACCAGACCTATCACCAGGCCCCCCACGACGGCGCCCCAGAGGCTCTCCAGGCCCCCAAGGATGGCCCCGGTGAAGCCGAAGATGAAGACCTCGTCCATGTATGTGGGCTGGAGCAGCACCGTTGGGGCGATCAGGATCCCCGCGAGCGACCCCAGGGCGGCCGCCAGCGCCCAACCAACCGTGAGCATGCGGCCGACGCGGATGCCGAGCAGCCGCGACACCTCGGGACCGAAGGCTGACGCCCGCATCCGCAGCCCGAGATTGGTGCTGCGGAACAAGACAGTGAGCAGGATCAGCGCCCCCGCCAGGCAGCCAAAGGTGAAGAGGTCGAATCCCGAAAGGGGAACCTGGACCTTGTCCAGTTGCAGTCCGGTGATGGCGAACGCCGGGGGGAACGACTTGATGCTTCCCCCAAACAGCATCGGCACGATGGCCTCCAAGAACAAGTAGATCCCGAGGGTCAGGATCACCACGTTGAAGGGAGATGCCCGCTCCAGCGGCCGCACCAGCACCCGTTCGACCACCGACCCGAGGGCGAATCCGCAGAAGATGGCGATGACGAAGGCGAGCCAGTACGAGAGCCCGTGCTGGATCGCGAGCAGGGCCACGTAGGTGGTGAACATGGCCATGGCCCCCTGGGCGAAGTTGATCACCCGGGTGGCTCTCCAGATAAGTACCAGGCCCAGCGCCACCGCCGTGTAGACGGAGCCTTGGACCAGCCCCTCCAGCGTGAGCACCAGGACCGTGTGCACGGTCAGCCCTGCCCTGGGGCGACGGCAGCCGCGCCCTCAGAAGCCAAGGTAGGCACCAAGGAGCTCGGCGTCGGACCGCAGCTCCACCACGGGGTCGCCACGCACCACTCGCCCCAATGAGAGCACCACCGCGCGATCGGCCACCGAGAGCGCGCTCCGAGCGTTCTGCTCTATCAGCAGGACCGTGAGGGTCCCCTTGTCAACCAGCTCCCGAAGCCGGGCCATGATTCCGGCCAGGACCTGGCCCGCCAGTCCCAGCGACGGCTCGTCCAGCAGAATTAGCCTTGGATGGGCCGCCAGGCCCCGTGCCAATGCCAACATCTGCCTCTCGCCCCCTGAGAGACTGCCCGCGGGCAGATTCCGCCGGGCCACCAGAGGGGGGAACAGCCTGTAAGCCTCCTCCAGGTCACGCCTGGAGTTGCCGCCGCGGTGCGCGAGGGCGCCCAGTCGCAGATTCTCCTCGACGGTCAGCTCGGTGATCACCCCTTGGCCCTCGGGGACGTGGGCCACGCCCAGACGAGCCACGGCCTCCGGAGCTAGAGAACTGATCTCAGATCCTGCCAGTTGAATCGAGCCGGAGCGCCGACGGACCAGCCCCGAGATGGTCCGCACCAGGGTGGTCTTGCCAGCGCCGTTGGCCCCCAGCACCGCGGTGATAGAGCCCTCGGGGACGCTGATGGAGACTCGGTCCAGGGCCAGCACCGGCCCATAGCCGACACTCAGGTTGCTGACCTCAAGCATCGTGGGAGCCTAGACCTGCGGCCACCGCGCCACCGAGGTAGGCCTGGGCCACTGCTGGATCGCGCCGGATCTCGCCCGGGGCACCGTCGGCGATCACGCGACCCAGGTTGAGCACCACCACCCGATCGGAGGCCTCCATCACTAGATCGACGTTGTGGTCCACGATCGCCACCGTGGTGGTGTTTCGAACCCGGCTCAGCAACTGGGCCAACTCGTCCACCTCGCGCCTGGCGAGGCCGCTGGCCGGCTCGTCAAGCAGCAGCAGTGACGGCTGAGACATCAGACCGCGGGCAATGCTGACCCGCTTCTGCACCCCATAGGGCAAGGAGCGGGGGCGGGCCTCCGCGACATCGGCGATGCCCAGCTCGGTCAGGATCTGGGTCGCTTCACTGTCCAGGCGCCGCTCTGCCCGCCGGGAGGACGGCAGGCCCAGCAGCGCCGATCCCAGGCTGGAGCGTCGACCCGCGCCCAGGACTACGTTCTCCAGCACCGTGAGACTGGACCAGAGCCCCAGTCCCTGGAGAGTGCGCGCGATCCCGAGCCGGATGAGCCTGTGGGGAGCAACCCCCAAGAGTGACCGTCCCCGATAGCTGATGCTGCCGGCCTGTGGTCGGACCAGGCCGCAGATTACGTTGAACAGCGTCGTCTTGCCGGCACCGTTGGGCCCGATGATGCCGACGACCTCGCCCTGACGGATGGAAACCGACACCTGATCCAGAGCAGTCAGACCGCTGAACCGGACGGTGACGCCCTCGACTTGGAGGTCGGCCGGGCCGACCTGGGGGGTCACCGCCGCGAGACTCTGGAGTCGGCCGCCGGGCTGCGCGCCGACGGCGCGTCGCCGAGACGGTCCCGGTCTCCGCGGCAGAGTGGGTCGGCGTCGGCGTTCCTGGGACACCGCCCCTCCCCGCAAGACCGCCGGGCCAGCCAGTGCAGCGGCATTGACCCTGGCATCTGCCCAAGCCTGGCATTGAGATCTCGGGGCAGCCAATGGGCGCTGGCCGAGGTTCCGAGAGCTCGAATTGAGCGTCTGCACAACCACGTCTGGGAGCAAGTAGTGACAACCAGCACTTTGGTCCAGAAGGCCGCCGGCCCGGGCCGGGGCCCCTCAAGCACACCGGATCCCTCGGCGGGGGCAGTCGAAACCATCGCCTCCCTGGCACGCGGACTGCTCCGGCAGATCCCGGAGATGACAGGACGCCTGGTCGACGCCATCTACGGCCGGGACCAGAACTACCGGGAGCACCGCCTGGTCCCGGACGACGACCTGCGGCGATCGTGCAGCGAGAACTTGCGCGAGTACATCTGCGCCCTGACCCTCCTGCCGGATCAGCGGGAGGTCCCTCTGGCGGTGGCCCTCGCGACCGGTCAGCGCCGGGCCGAGCAGGGGTTGCCCCTGGAGAGCTTGCTGCGGGCCTTCCGTCTGGGCGGGATCGTGGTCTGGGAGTCACTGCTAAGGGAGGCCGCTTGCCGGCCCGAGGTGCCGTCAGACCAACTCCTCGAGGGTGCGGTCCTGGTCTGGGAGATGACTGACCTGTACTCATCTGAGGTGGCGTTCGCCTATCAGCGGGCCCAGGCGGAACTTCATCACCGCGACGCCACCCAGCGGCAGACGCTACTTCACGCCCTGTTCACAGGCACCGCCAGCGATACCGACCTGAGCCAGGCTCCCGACATACTCAGCCTCGGCCCGGCGGGTCCCTTTCTGGTCGGCGTGGCCGAGTCCAGTCGTGAGACGGGCGACTCCCTCGCGGCCGCCCTGCGAGCTCAAGGGATCCGCTCCGAGTGGTTGGCGCGCCAGGATCGGCTGGTCGGGTTGCTCTCACCTTCCAGACCCGGCTGTCCCGCCAGCCGGGCTGTGCTGGCCGCCTCTGGCAGCCTGCGTGCGGGCCTGAGCCCGGAGGTCGAGTCGCTGCGCCAGGTCGCCACAGCGTATCGGTTGGCGGAGTTGGCCCTGAAGGCAATCCCGCCGGGAAAGGTCGAGGTGGCCAGCCTGGACGACCGGATCGCCAGCGTTCTTCTGGTGGCCTCCCCTGACCTGGCCCAGCGGCTGGTGCGGCGAGCACTCGGGCCAATCCTCGATCCCGCGACCGGCGATCGGGGCCCCCTGCTGCGGACGCTCCGACTGTATCTGGACTCGGGCGGGTCGGTGGCCAAGGTCGCTCAACGGGTGCCGTGCCACCGCAACACTGTCTTCAACCGCCTGACCCGCATTCAGGATCTGACGGGCCTCTCCCCTGCGGAGCCGCGGGAGATGACCGAACTCTGCCTGGCCCTACAGGCCATCGACCTGCTTGGGATTGGCCCGACCCGCACCTGACCTGCGGCCGTCGGGATCCCACGGCGAGCTCCGTCGCTGCCGGGCCGGCGACCAGTAACTCTCCCGTGGCCGAGCCAGGGACGGACTCGGCGCGCGGGCCTTAGGGAGGGAGGGAGGGGCTCTGCCCGGGGGTCGTTATCCACAGCCGAAGTGGGGATTGTGGGTACAACTTTCGCTGCCGTCGGGGTCGCAAAAATGTGCCAATTTTCGAAGTGGACATGACCATTGACAGGTGACCGAATGTGGTCTCTAATATCCCCTCGTGCCCTCCAGCTCCCGCCCTCGACCGGCCCCGCGACGGCTCTGTGCTCGGGAGGGGTGCGGGCGGCCGGTCAAGAAGCAGACCGCCCGCTACTGCAGCGTCAAGTGCTCCAGCCAGGATCCGTATCGCAGGGCCCGGCTCCGCGCGCGCGCCAGATCCGGGCGCGTGCTGCCGCTGGCCCGCCAGCTGCGACTCGACTTCGAGGCGGAGGAGATGGGACAGGCGCTGCTGGATCGGGACCGCGAGGAGGTCCCGGTCGGACTCTCCCGCTGGGCGGTCTGACCCACAGCCTCGCCCGACCAGTCTTCCGCCGTCTCAGCCGGGGCCTTTGACGCCCTCGCGGCGGTGGCCCTGGGCGACCGCCTCCAGCTGCTCCCGGCGGATCCGGTCCGCGGGAACCACCGCCACCCGACAGGGGGTCACCGCGGTCAGGGTTGCGGTCCGGATGCCTTGGTTGAGGACCGCCCGCTCCCCCAACAGCGCCCCGGGGCCGACCTCGGCCACCGGCTTGTCGTCGACCACCACCTTGAGGATGCCGTCGAGCAGCAGGTAGAGCTCGCTGGCCTCATCCCCCTGCCGGGTCAGCACGCCCCCACGGGGAACGCGCCGCTGGCTGGGACTGCCCTCCATAACCCGGCTTGAGAGCTCGCGTTCCAGTGCCGACTCCACCTCCGCCACCACCGCCGGGGAGTCGCGATCACCCCAGGGCGTGTGCCTCCCAAAGGAACGCAGGGTCCAGGTCTTGTAGTCGATCTGCCCCGACTTCTGACCCAGACGGCCCTGACCGTCATAGATCCAGTGGCGAGGGAACGGACTGGCACCCACCAGCTCCCCCTCGGACCTGCCGTCAGCAAAGATGGTCAGTGCCAGGGTGGTCCAGGCCAAAGGGGCACGGAGCTGGAGATAGGGAGGCCGGCTCACCCGCCGGGGCAGGGGCGCACCGGTCCGTCCCCCAGCGGTCTGCAGGAAGCGGACCCGATCCTGGGTCACCTCGGCAGCGGGCCGGATGTCGGGCAGTGCCGCCGCCTCGAACGTCGCCCGCCGACCCAACAGCTGCATGCTGGTGGACCCGATCAGGCCGCGACCCGCCTGACCGTGGCCGACGATGCGGCCATCTTCGACCTCGATGTAGGCCTGGAGCTGGTTGGCGAAGCGGAAACGGTCCTCGCGGCGAAGCTGCTCCAGGTCCGGCGCCTCAGCGGGGGGAGGTGGATCGTAGTGGGCTACACCCAACTCGAAGGTCGCCTTGGTCACCAGTCCCTCCACCGCCTCCGAGGGGATCCAGGAGATCGACGTGACCGAGGATTCGATGCGCATCCTGGTGCCTCCATCCGGCGCGCCGCCCACACTGCTGGGGGGATTCTAGTTCCGCTCGGACATCCTGTGGTGTGCCCCGGAAGCAGGCCCTTGAGTCCCGGGTGGCCCGTGGACCCGCGGCTGGACCCGCGGCTGAGTTGCGAAGTGACCCAGGTCAGCTTCGGGTCCGCCGCATCGGGCGCAGACGGGGCCCGCCAGCATGGGTCCATGGGCATCGCTGAGGTCTTCGAGCGGCTGGGGGTCACGGGTGCCGCCTACGCCGCTCCCGTCGCCGGTGATCTAGGTGCCGGAGTCCGGGCGGACGAGCTGGTCACGCCCGCTTCGGTGACGAAAATCCAGGTCGCCCTGGCCGCCGAGAGCCTGATCGCGGGCGGCTTCATCCCGGGCAGTTCCCGCCGGCTCCTCCGCAGCCGGGGGCCGACGCCTGGTCCTGTCGGGATCTCCCTCATGCGAGACGAGGTCTCGGTGTCGGTGCGGGACCTGGTGGTGGCGATGCTGACTCTCAGCGACAACCCTGCGACCGACGAGCTGATCACAGCCATCGGCCTGGAGGAGGTCAATCGCGCCACTAGCCGCCTGGGCCTGACCCAGACCGCGGTCCAAAGCGATCTGCGGACTATGTTTGGACGGAATGGCCGGCGAGGCCGGCTTCGGCGACTACGCCGCCCTGGCGGGGCACGATCCGGCGGTGGCTGGGCCGCCGTCGGACGATGAAATCCAGCACCTTCTCGGATAAAGCGCTGCCCTGGACCCGACTCTGGGAACGAGGACAACCGCCAGGGAGACGGTGGCCCTGCTGCAGGTCATCTGGACCGACCGCGCTGGACCGACCGCGGCCTGTGCCCGGGTACGAACGCTGATGGCCCAGCAGCTGACCCGGCACCGGATCGCTTCCGGCTTCGCCCCGCCAGTGATCGTGGCCGCCAAGGGCGGCGGCCTCATGGGGATCGTGCGCAACGAGGCGGCCGTAGTCCGCTTCCCCGACGGCACGGCCTTTGCGGTCGCCGTCTTCACCCGAGTTGAGCCAGAACGTGCAGCTGCTCATGCCGACATCGATGCGGGCATTGGCACAGTCGCCCGTCTTTTGGTGGACCGGCTCCGCGGCTCTTCCTTGAGGGGCGAACGCCAGTGTGAGGATCTGGAGCGGGCACGGGCCGGAAGCCGCCAGGAGCGGGAATCCCCGCCTCCGAGCCTGATCCGACTGCCGCCCATCACCAGTGCCCCCGGGACAACCCCTCGGCCGCCCTGACGGACGTGGGCGCGGCTAACGCCGGGAGCTGCCCGCCCGCAGGGAGGCGCTGGCTGCGGTCTCGATGTCCGACCTGGTCACGGTGACGAGCAGGCTCAGCTCGCAGCGGTGACAGATGATGTGGAACTGGGTGGGTTGGGGGATGGAACGCGCCACCTCCTGGCGAAGTCCGCAGTTCTCGCAGGTGACCACCGCGCGCATGCCCCCATTTAGGCCAGGGCCCTGACCATCTGTACTCGGCGCCAGCGGCTTGCCACATCTCGCTACTCATCCGTCACCGGATCCGGTCCCCCAGCCGCGCGACCACGGCCCCAGTGACGCCTCCAGGCCGCCAGTGCCGCCAGCATCAGGGCCAGCCCTAAAGCTGCCATGACATCGCCGGCGCCGACGGCGTCGGCCACCGCCCCGGCGACAATCAGGGGAAACGCTATGGCCAGGTTGATGGCGAGGAAGGCGCCACCGAAGATCTTGCCCCGGGTCGCCTCCTCGGTCTCCTCCTGGATCAGGACCAGGCAGGGGATCAGAACCGCCCCCAGCCCGACTCCGAAGATGACCGCCAGCACCACGGCCAAGGGCACCAAGGCCGCCGTCACCTGGAGCCGGTCCAGGATCGGCGGCACCACCCCGATGCCCAGGATCGCCAGACCCGCCAGCCCCAGGCCCCGATCGACGGTCACTGGTCCTGGCCCGGCGGCGAAGGAGCGACGGCTGACCAGCATCCCCGCCACGACCATCCCGAAGGTCGCCGGGATCAGGACGATGTAGCTGTTGTGCGGGCTCTGGCGCAGCACGTGCTGCATGTAGCCGGCTGAGAGGGCAAAGATGGTGAAGACGACGACCAGGGCCACGGTCAGCATCCCGAAGGAGAAGCGCAGGATCGAGCTGGCCCGGACCACGTCCCAGGTCTCGCGGATCTCACTGAGGGTGGTCCGGAAGGGAGCCCGCATGCTGCGGCGCTCTATCGCTCCCTGGGCTGCCAGGCTGGGCTTGATCAGCCAGATGGCACCGGCGGCGACTGCGAAGAGGGCGGCGCCGAAGTAGTAGGGGCCCTCCAGGCCCAGGATGCCCTGGGCCAACGAAGCCAGCGGCACCGAGAGGACGATGGTGACGATGATGGTGACGGTGAAGAGCGAGGTAGCGGCTGTGAGGTTGCCCCGCTTCACGAGCCGGGGAATGCTGGCGGCCTCGGCAGGGGCGAAGACCTGGCCCACCCCGGCGAAGACGAAGGTGATCGCATAGAGAGGCAGCACCTGGTGCTGAGCCACCCCGGTGATCTCCAGGGCCGGCACCCCCAGGACCATGATCCCCCTGGTCAGGTTGGTCCAGAACATGAGCGTCTTCTTGTCGTAGCGATCGGCGAAGATGCCGGCCGGCACCGACAGGAAGACCGCGGGAATGGTGTAGGCCAGGAGCAGGGCGGCGTCGCTTAGGTAGCGCCCGGTCAGGGAGTAGATCGACAGCAGCAGGGAGAAGGCGAAGAACTTGTCTCCCAGCTGGGCCGCGACCTGGGCGCCCCAGAGCTTGCGGAAGTCCGATCCCTTCAGGACCTCACGAAAGCCAGTCGGTCCAAGGTCCCCAGCCAACCCGGACGAGGGACCAGGCGGGGCCTCGACCGACATCGCGGGGACTATATCACCGCTTCCGCGGCACTCCGCTCGAGGTGCTGGCCAAGAGCCGGCGCCACTCCTCAAGGTCCAGGCTGCCGGGGCGCCGCGAGGGATCGATGCCAACCTGGCGGAGTAGCGCCGACGCGTCTTCGGGGTCGACCGCCAGCGAGCGGGCGAGGCCGTGGTGGAGCTGCTTGCGCCGGGCCTGGAAGACTGGCCGGGCCAGGTCCGCCAAAGCCCGGGCCCAGTCGGGGTCGGCGTCCGGCCGGGAGCGGATGTGGACCAAGGTGCTGTGCACCTCCGGCGGAGGCCAGAAGCTCTCGGGCACGACATCGAAGACCGTGTCCACCTGCGCCAGGGCGCGCAGGCCGAGCGTCGCCAGCGACCAGTCACCGGGTGGCGCCGCCAGCCTCCGGGCCACCTCCCGCTGGACCAGGAGCCAGAGGTCAGGCGGTGGCGGCCGCCACCCGAGGAGCCAGGGCAGCAGGGCCCCGGTGATGCCATAGGGCACGTTGCCCACCACCACCGCCTCGGGACCCAGGTCCAGCGTCTGGGGATCGAGCCGGAGGATGTCCCCCTGGACCACTCGCAGGGCCGGGTGGGCCCGCCTCAGGAGGCCGAGCGCCCGGACGCAGCTCGGGTCCAGCTCGACTGCCAGCACCGGGAGCCCGTGGTCCAGCAGCCCCTGGGTCAGGCCTCCCAGGCCCGCCCCCACCTCCAGCACCTCCGACCCCTCCCCCACCTCGGCGACGATCAGCTCCCGGACCGCGGGATCGACCAGGAAGTTCTGGCCCAGCTCTCGGCGGGGACGCACCTGGAAGCGGCGAGCCACGGCCCTGGCGGTCGACTCGGAGCACAGGTCGAGGCGAGTCATAGGGCCGCCAGTCCCAGAGCCCGGCAGGCGTTGGCGGTGGTGGCCTCGGCGACCGAGCGCAGGCAGTCACCCCGGAGCAGTGCCAACCAGCTGGCGGTGGCGACCACCATCTGGGGCAGAGCGGTCCGACCCCGGTGGGGCTCCGGTGCCAGGAAGGGGGCATCGGTCTCGACCAGCAGCAGCTCGCTGGGTACCACCCGGGCGGCCTGCTGCAGTTCCCGCGCCGACTTGAAGGTGACGTTGCCGGCGAAGGAGCAGTAGAGGCCCCGCTCGGCCGCGGCCAAAGCGAAGCCGGGCCCGCCGCTGAAGCAGTGGAGGATGCCGGTCAAGGGAGGCTCCTGGTCCAGCAGCCGGATCAGGTCCTCCTGGGCCTGGCGCTGGTGCAGGACCACCGGCTTGCCCGTCTCCCTGGCCAGATTGAGCATGAGGGTCAACGACTGCTGCTGCACCGCTTTGGGGGTCTCGAGGTAGCCGGGGCGGAAGTAGTAGTCGAGCCCGACCTCGCCCAGTGCCACCGCCTTGGGGTGGGCTAGGAGCCGGCGCATCTCGGCCAGCTCCTCAACCCCCGGCGGGCGAGGATTCACCGGATGCCAGCCGACCGTGAAGTAAACCTCCGGATGTGCCTCGGCCAGCTCTCGGCCGGCGCGGCTGGAGCCGAGATCGTCGGCGCTGGTGACCAGCCGGGTCACCCCCGCCTGGACCGCAGCGGCCACGACCTGGGCGGGGTCGTAGCCCCTGGCGGCAACCTGGTCCAGATGGCAGTGGCTGTCGACCAGGTTCGGAGCCGCCTCAGCCGCGATCGGCCGGCCGCCGCCGCGGCGGCGCCTCCACTACCACCGTGCACTCTCCCCGAACGGTCTCCGAGCGGAAGCGCTGGGCCAGCTCGGCGGCGCCGCCACGGTACCAGGTCTCGTGCAGCTTGGAGATCTCCCGCGCCACCGCCAGGCGGCGGTCCCCCAGCACCTCCGCCGTCACCTCCAGGGTGGCCGCGAGCCTCCTCGGAGACTCGAAGAAGACCAGGGCCCAGTCCCTCCCGGCCTGCAGCAGCCGCCGCGCCCGGGTTGGACTCCGGGGCAGAAACCCAAGGAAGAGGAAGCGGTCGGCGCGAAGCCCGCTGGCCGACACCGCCACGACGGCAGCCGAGGGACCGGGGAGGGCGAGTACCGCGAACCCCGCCTCCCGGACGGCGTCGACCAATCGGCTCCCCGGGTCGCTGACCGCGGGGGTGCCGGCATCCGAGACCAGGGCCACGTCCCCCAGCTCCAGCTGCTCCAGAACGGCGGGGATCCGCGCCGCCTCCCGCGCCGCCGGCAGTGACATCAGGCGGGGCCGAGGCGCCCCCCGAGGCAGCAGCCGCGTTCCCAGCCTCGTGTCCTCGGCCACCAGCACCCGGACCTGGCCCAGGAGCCGGGCCGCCCGCGGGGTGAGGTCGTCGAGGTTGCCAATCGGGGTGGCCACCACGTACAGGGTCCCCAAGGCAGGTCAGTGGCCCCAGTCGCGGGGATAGCGGAAGTCCTGGCCGACGCTCCGCTGCGAGAGCTTGGCGATGAGTGGCAGCCGTCGCTTGAACTGGGTTGCCCGGATCCGCCCCCGGACCAGCTGCACCAGCTCCGGGTCCGCCCCTTCGGCCACCACCTCCTCCGGCCGTCGCCGCTGGTCCACCAGTTGGAAGAGGACCAGATCCGCATCGGCGTAGCCGAACCCCAGCTCCGCCTCGTCGGACTGGCCCGGAAAGAGGTCGGCCGACGGCGGTTTCTCCAGCACGCGCTTAGGCAGCCCCAGATGTCTGGCCAGCTGGTAGACCTGGGTCTTGTAGAGATCCCCGAGGGGGTTGAGGGCATGGGCGCTGTCGCCCCAGAGGGTGCTGTAGCCCAAGAGCAGCTCCGACTTGTTGCTGGTGCCGAGGACCAGGGCCTCCCGCTCCGCCGACACGTCGTAGAGGATGCTCATCCGCTCCCGGGCCATCTTGTTGCCCCGCCTGGTCCGGTCGGCCTCGGGCCTCGTCTCGAAGTAGGCGTCGATCTGGGGGCTGATGTCGACCTCCAGCAGCTCCAGCCCCAGCGTCTCGGCCACGGCGCGGGCGTCCCCCAGGCTCTCGGGGCTGCTCTGGCGGTAGGGCAGGGCCACCCCCAGGACGGCGCCCGCACCCAGACCCTCCACCGCCAGCCAGGCGGCCAGGGCCGAGTCCACCCCCCCTGACAGAGCCACGACCACCCCCCGCTTGCCCACCTTGGAGACCTCGTCGTGGATGAAGCTCGCCAGAATCCGGCAGGCGATGGCGGCGTTGACCTCGAGGTCAATCACGGTCGCGCTCTCCCAGCTGGCGGCGGACGACGTCCTCCCGTTCGTCCCTGAGGAGCGGGAAGGCGATCCGGGCCCGTCGCAGCTCCCCCCGGCCGAGCCCGGCCTGGAGCGACCCGGCTTGGTCCCCCAGGGGGCCGGCGATCAGGCTCCCGTCCGGCCCCAGCACCCGGCTCCCTCCCCAGAAGTGGAACCCATCCTCGAAGCCGGTCCGGTTGGCGTAGGCGACGTAGCAGGTGAAGAGCTCGGCGTAGGTCCGCAGCAAAGCCCCGTAGGAGGTGGCGCTGCCCAGCTCCTCCCCGGAGCCCGGGACCCCATGGCCGGGACTGGCCGAGGGACAGAGGAGCAAATCGACTGCCTGACGGCTCAGCAGGTAGGCGGAGCTGGGGTGCCAGAGGTCCTCACAGATCAGCACTCCCAGCCGCCAGGTGGCCCCGGCCAGGGACAGCTCCACCACCCGAAAACGGTCTCCCGGTGACAGGTGACGTTGCTCGTCGAAGATGCCGTAGGTGGGCAGGTAGACCTTGCGATGGACGTGCCGGACGCAACCGTCGGCGATGAGCAGGGCGGCGTTGTGAAACTGGAAATCTGGCGACTCCAGCACCAGGCCTACCAGGGCCGCCCCGCCGCCGACCGCCTCCACCAGGGCGGCGACCTCGGGGCCGTCGAGGCGGACCGCCACCTCGAAGGTGAGGTCCTTGAGGAAGTACCCGGTGAGGCACAGCTCGGGGAACACCACCAACTGTGCACCCTGCGCCAGCTCCTCGCGGATCTTCCGGCAGGTCCACTCCAGGTTCGCCGGGAGGTCGCCGAGGACGGGTAGCTGCTGGACCAGCGCCAGCCGCAGACGATCCTCGGCCACGCTCTCAGCCCCGCGCCTGGGCCGGGACCTGTCCCCGGACGAAGGCGGCGACGATGGGGGCAAGGCTCGGGGCCGGCTCCTCGACGAAGGTGGCCCGGGGCAGGGCCCGGACGAACTCCTCGCCGTAGCGACGCCCCAGGATCCGGGGGTCGCAGATGACCACTGCCCCCCGGTCGCCCCGGCCCCGGACCAGCCGCCCGAACCCCTGCTTGAGCCGGAGCACCGCCTCCGGCAGCGCCAGCTGGGCGAAGGAGTCGCTGAGTCCCCGGGCCCTGGCCTGGAAGATGGGATCGCTGGGGACCGGGAAGGGCAGCTTGTCGATCACGACGCACTGGAGCGTGTCGCCAGGGATGTCGATGCCCTCCCAGAAGCTGCTGGTGCCCAACAGGACGGTCCGGGGTTCGCGTCGGAAGCTGCGCAGCACCTGGTTGCGGGTGCCGTCCAGCCCCTGCCCCAAGACCGCCAATCCCTGGCCCCGCAGCAGCCGCCTGAGCTCGGAGTGGACCTCGCGCAGGGCCTGGTAACCGGTGAAGAGGACCAGGGTCCTGCCCCCCAGCTCCGAGGCCAGGGAGGCGACCAGCTCGGCGACTGCCAACGGGCGGCCCTCAGCACCCGATGCCGGCATCCCCCGGGGTAGGCAGCAGAGCGACTGGCGCCGATAGTCGAAGGGCGAGTCCAGCACCAGCTCCTCGGGCGCCTCCAGGCCCAGACGGTCCCTGATGTAGGCGAAGGAACCGGCGACGGCCAGTGTGGCCGAGGTCAGAACTGCCGTCTCCACGTGGTTGAAGAGGTGGTCCCGGAGCAGCCCCGCCACCGTAGCCGGCGCCAGGTGCAGTACCGCCCGGTCGCCCCTCTCCAACTCCACCCAGGCCACCCTCTCCGGAGCCGGGGCACCCTCGACCTGCTCCGCTTGGGCCAGGTTCACGAGCGACGCCCGCAGCCTTGAGACCATTTGCCCCAGGGCCTCCCCGGCCACCTCCAACTCCCGCGCGGCGTTGTCCGGCTGGGGCCAGAAGGATCCCTGCAGCCCCGAGGTAGAGGCCGCTGCCAGCAGCGCCCTCGAGGCGCGACCCAGCTCCCGCTCCAGGCGGAGGAGCGAGCGCCCTGCCGCCGTCCACCCGGCCAACTTCGGGGTGCGCGAATCCAGGACCAGCAAACGCCGCGACCGGACCTCGGCGCCTGGGTCGTCGGCGACCAGGTGGCGAAGGTCGGCGAAGCCGTTCCCGGCTGCCTGGCGCAGCGCCAGCAGTGACCGCCTCACCTCCTCGTCACCGAAGTCTGGAATGCGCTCGGTCACGGCGAGGATCTGGGACTGCGAGAGCCGCTCGGAGGCGGCCTGGGTCGCCGCCTCCTCAAGGTGGTGGGCCTCGTCCAGGATCAGCTGGTGGAACTCGGGCAGGACGGCCCCGCCACTGTCGGCGTCCGCCAGGAGGAGGGCGTGGTTGACGATGACCAAACCGGCCTCCCGGGCTGCCACCCGGGCCCGGACCATGAAGCAGCGACCGTCACGCCAGTTGTGGCAGGCGGGTCCCAAGCAGTCGTCGACGGTGGAGCCGACCCGGTCCCAGAACTCGGCATCCCGTCCAGCGAGCCGGAGCTCGGCCCGATCCCCACTCTGGCTCTGGTGGGCCCAAATCAGGGCCCGGACCTTGAAGCGGGTCTCGTCCGGGTCCCGGTGGCGCCCGGCCGGTCCCGCGGCGAGCCAGCGCTCCAGCCGGCGCAGGCTCAGGTAGTTGCCCCGCCCCTTGAGCACCGCCGCGCGCAACCCCAGCCCCTGGGCCTTCTCCGCCAGGGGGACGTCGTGCCCCGCCAGCTGCTCCTGGAGGGTGATGGTGTGGGTGGAAAGGACCACCGGCTTGCCGTTGCGGGCGGTCCACTCGAGTGCTGGCAGGAGATAGGCCAGCGACTTGCCCACCCCAGTGCCCGCCTCCACCAAGAGGGTCGCCTGCCGGTTGAAGGCCTGGGCCACCGCCAGCGCCATCTGCTGCTGCTCCTCCCGCAGCTCGAAGCCGGGATCCACGCGAGCCAGTCCCCCCTCGGGACCGAACGACCGGGCCATCGCGGCTTCATCGATTGGCCCCTGGGGCAAGCGCCTGGTCTCCGGGGCGCTTCCAGGGAGGGGCCTCGCAGCCTCGTCCCGGGCCACTCCTTGGACCATCTCCGCCAGCCCTTGGCGCAGCCTCTGGGCGAGGAACTCTCCGGTAACCCAGCCGCCCCCTTGGCAGAGCTGGACCACCTGCTGGC
This sequence comes from Candidatus Dormibacteria bacterium, assembly GCA_050734425.1. Lineage (GTDB taxonomy): Bacteria > Chloroflexota > Dormibacteria > Aeolococcales > Bog-877 > Bog-877. The sequence goes on along the minus strand of JBOHUL010000013.1, from coordinate 3,964 downwards.
GCAGCGAAGCCGGCAGCTCATCGGCGACCTCGAGCAGGCGCGTCAGCAACAGCCGGGTCGCCTGGGCGTCGGAGAGCGCCCGGTGGGGTCGGTCGTGGAGGAGCTCCAGCGACCGGCTCAACTCCTCCAGGCTGTGACTGGGAGCCGCCGGCAGCAACACCCGGGCCAGCTCCGAAGTGTCCAGCGCCTTGCGCTCCCGGAAGGCCTGGGGGAGGACGTCGGCGCAGAAGGCGAGGTCGAACGCAACCCCGTGGCCCACCAGGGCGCACCCCTCGCTGAAGAGCGCCAGCCCGGCGACCGCCTCCTCGGGGCTGGGCTGGCCCCGGACATCCTGGTCGTGGAGGCCACAGAGGCGCTGAATCACGAGGGGGATTGGGATGCCGGGATCCGCCAGGGTGGAGTAGGTGTCGACGACGCCCCCGCCGTCGAACTTCACCGCCCCTATCTCGATGATGCGATCGGAGCGAGGGCTGAGGCCCGTCGTCTCCAAATCGAAGCTGACCATCAGGGCCGATTCGTCGGCGCGGGTTGCGCTCACCATCCGCCAGTCACCTTAGGACCCCGAGCCGGCGGCACTGGTCCAGGACCAGCCCCACCACCTGCTCCGCGCGAAGGCCGGTGGTATCGACCTCCAGCGCTCCCGGGGGCATCATCAAGGGGGCCTGGGGACGGGTGCGATCGGTCAGATCGCGGTTGAGCACGTCCTGGCGCAGGACCGCCTCGGAGGCGTCCCGCCCACGCCGCCGAAGCTCCTCCCGCCGCCGGGCAATGCGCACCTCGGAAGGGGCGTCGAGGTAGACCTTGCAGGGAGCCTCAGGGAAGACCACGGTCCCGGTGTCGCGGCCCACTGCCACCGCCCCCTGCTCGGCGGGTCGGCGCTGGGGCGCCAGCAGCCGCTGGCGCACCCCCGGTTCCCGGGCCACCGCCGCCAGGATGGCGGCCAGCTCGGGATCCCAGAGCCGGTCCCGGACCTCGACCCCGTCGATCCTGGCCTGCCAGGCGCCGTCCGCCGGGGCGGAGCTCGTGTTGACCTCGATCCGGACCTCCCCGGCCAGCTCAGCCAGCCTCGGGGCGTCGGAGGCGCGGAGGCCCGCCCGCGACGCCGCCAGCGCCAGTGCTCGGTAGAAGACGCCGGTGTCGATGAAGGGCAGCCGCAGCTCCGAGGCCACCCGCCGACCCACTGTCGACTTGCCCACGCCGGCAGGCCCATCGATGGTGACCAGGCGCGGGGTCGGGATCATGCCAACCCCGCCTCGTGGCGCAGCCGCAGCACCTGGCGCGGGCTCAGCTCCCGGGTCAGGCCCACCCCCAGCGATCCCAGCCTGAGAGATCCGATGGCCACCCGCTCCAGGTCGTCGACGTGGGCGCCGACCGCCTGGCACATCCGCCGGATCTGACGCCTCCTTCCCTGGGCCAGGAGCACCAGCAGCACCGTGCGCCGCGCTCCCGCTCGCAGGACCCTCACCTCCAGCGGGGTGGTGGCGCCGTCCACCAGCAACGGCCCCTGGCGCAGCGCCTCCATCTGGCCGGGCTGCAGCCGGCCCCGGAGAGTCAATCGGTAGCTCTTGGGCACGCCATAGCGGGGATGGGTCAGCCGCAGCGCCAAGTCGCCGTCATCGGTGAGGAGGACCAGCCCCCGCGAGTCCAGGTCGAGCCGGCCCACCGGGTAGAGCCGGTTCGAATCGGGGACAAGGTCCAAGACGGTGGGACGACCACCGGGGTCGCGGACTGTCGACACGACCCCCGGAGGCTTGTTCAGCGCCAGATAGCGATGCCCGGCCGCGACCTGGGGACGCACCACCCGTCCGTCCAGCCGGACCTCCTCCAGCTCGGGATCGAACAGACGCCCCCCCTTGGGCGGCCGCGCCCCACCCACCTGGACCCTGCCGCTGGCGATGAGCCGCTCGGCCTCTCGCCGGGAGACAGCCCCGGAGCGGGCCAGCCACCGACCGAGTCGCTCAGCCGCCATCTCTCGCCTCGGCCACGGCGCGGCCGTCGAGCCAGGCCCCGGGGCCGTCAGCCGCCAGCGGTGGCAGCTGTTCGATGCTGGAGATCCCGACCACCTGGAGGAAGCGCAGGGTGGTACCGAAGCGGCGCGGCCTGCCGGGACTCTCCTCCCGGCCGATCTCCGCCACCAGTCCATGGCGGGTCAGGCTCAGCAGCACCGCCTCGCAGTTGACCCCGCGAATTGCCTCGATCGCGGGCCTGGTCACCGGCTGGCGGTAGGCGATGATCGCGAGCGTCTCCAGGGCGGGCTTGCTCAGCCGCCCGGCGACCTCGGGGCGGAGGGCTCGCTCCACCGCCCAGGCGGCCCCGGGGTGGGTCACCAGCTGCAGCTCCTGGTTGTGGCGCTGCAGCATCAGCCCGCTGCCTGCAAGACGGCTGACGGCGGTCTCCACCAGCCCCTCCACCGCCTGTGGGCTGAGCTCCAGGGTGCGGGCCAGTTCGGCCGTGGAGATCGGCTCGGCTCGAACGAAGAGGATCGCGATCAGGGCTTCTGCCAGCTCAGACTGGGGCTGGCGCCACTCAGCCACCACGTCGGCGCTCCACCAGGATGGGGCTGCCGGCGGAGGCCTGAGTGCAGTCAACCTCCCCCGCCCAGATCAACTCCAGCAACGCCATGAAGAGGGCGACTGCCTCCAAGCGGTCGCCGGCGCTGGCGAAGACCGCGTCGAAGGTCAGTCGCGGTCGGATCTGCAACAGGTCCCGCAGCGCTTTCATCTTGTCCCACACCGAGTGCCGGGGACGTGCGAACTCCAGCTCCGTGGGCTCGGGCAGCCGGGCCAGGAGCTCGCCCAGGGCCAGCGCCAGCGCCTGCGGGCTGAGCTCGAGCTGGGACTTGGGCTCGACCGGCAGCCCCAGGACCCTAAGAAACGCCTTGGGTCCAGCGCTGGCGTCCGCCAACAGCACTCCGGCGGCAGCCTTGAAGAGCCGGTACTCAGCCAACCGCTGCCCCGGATCTGAGTCCGCCTCCTCCGCCGCCTCCTCCGCCGAGGCGGTGGCGTCCCCCTCCATCTGCCGGCCCATCTTCAGCTCCACCAGCCGGGTCAGGGTCTGCAAGGACTCGGCCGCCCACAGGAGGTCGAGGTCGGCGGCGGGGCCATCGGTCAGCTGGCGCAGCCGGGCGGTGCGCTGGGACAGCTCCAGCTGGTTCAGATCCAGCTCGCCCCGCTGTGCCTGGGCCAACAGCCCAGTCAGCTCCTCGAGCTCCGCCGTCTGCTGGGGCGTGGCCACGGCTCAGCCCTGCCCGGGGAGGCCGCCGACCGCGGCCAGCAGCTCGGCGGCATGGGCTCGGGCCGCGTCCGGGGTGGCCTCCCCGGCCAGCAGCCGAGCCAGCTCCGCGACTCGCTCCTGACCCGAGACCGGGGCGATCTGGCTCAGGGACCGCCCCTCCCGCTCCTCCTTGCTGACCACGAGATGGGTCTCGGCCCGGGCCGCGATCGGGGCCAGGTGGGTGATGCAGATGACCTGACGGTGGGCCGCAACCTGGCGCATCACCTCCCCTACCCGATTGGCAGCCTCGCCTCCCAGGCCCTGGTCGATCTCGTCGAAGACCACCGAGCCCACACCCGACTCCCGGCTCAGCTGGGCCAGCAGGGCCAGGGCCACCCGCGACAGCTCACCGCCCGACGCGATCTCGGCCAGGGGCCGGAGGGGATCCCCCGGATTGGCGGCGAGGTCGAAGGCCACCCGGTCGAAGCCGCTTTCCCCGATTGCCAGGCGCCTGCCGTCCTCCGCGGTCAGACCGGTGCCGTCCTCGGCCTGCCAGATCCGGACCGAGAACTCGGCCCCCGGCATCAGCATCCGATGCAGATCCCTGGTCACCGCCCGGGCCAGGCGCACGGCCGCGGCCTGGCGCTGGCGGGACAGCTCCCCGGCTGTCGCCGCCAGCTCCCGCTCCAGTTCGCCGGCCTCGGCCTCCAGCCCCGCCGCCTCGTCCTTCCCGCCGTCGGCCGCCGCCAGC
>JBOHUL010000012.1:0-1638 GCA_050734425.1 Candidatus Dormibacteria bacterium | reverse complement strand
CTGCGGTGCAGGATGCGGTCGAGGATGGCGGCGGCGATCATGGGGTCCTGAAAGAGCTGTCCCCAACTGGCCACCGAGCGGTTGGAGGTCAGGCAGATGCTGCCCCTGAGGTAGCGCTGGGTGATCACCTGGAAGAGGGCCGAGGCTCCCTCGGCGGCGAGCGGCAGGTAGCCGAGCTCGTCGATGACCAAGAGCCGGGGGCCGGCGTAGAAGCGCATGGTGGTGGCCCAGCGCCCCTCGAGGGCGGCCCGGTGGCAGCGGGCGGCCAGGTCGGCGGCGGTGGTGTAGTAGACCCGGTGCCCGGACTCGGCGGCCAGGCGGGCCAGGGAGACGGCCAGCATTGTCTTGCCCACGCCAGGGGGCCCGATCAGGAGGACGTTGGCAGCCTCGTCGATGAAGCGGAGGGTGGCCAGCTCGTTGACCAGCTGGCGGTCCACCGCGGGCTGGGCGTCGAAGTCGAAGTCCTCGAGGCGCCAGGGAGCTGGGAGTGAAGCGAAGCGCAGCCGGCCCTCACGGCGCCTGGTCTCGGTGGCGTCCACCTCGACCCGGAGCAACTCCTCCAGGAAGGTGGTGGGACTGAGTTTCTTCTGCTGGGCTCGTTCCAGATGGGCGGGCAGAGCCTCGGCCACGGCCGGCAGGCGCAGGTAAGCGAGGTGGGAGCGGAGCTGCTGGTAGACGCTGGACTCGCTCACCGCGCCACCTTGGCGAACTCGGCGTACCGATCGAGGTCCACCGCCACCTCGGGAGTGGCCACGCCGACCAGCACCGCAGCGGCCGCCTGGGCGGCCTCCCCCGGGGGACGGTTGAGCTTGCGGTCGCAACGGGCCGCCGAGCTGAAGGCGAGCAGCACCGCCTTCTCCAGCGCCGCCAGTTGCTGGGGGTCGCGGCACACGGCATGGGACCCGCTGGGCCGCAGCCGGTGCCGGGCGATCATCGTCCCGCTCGGGGCCAGAACCTCGAGCTCCTGGCTTCCCAGCCGCAGCCGTACCCGGACCGTGAACCCCTCCATTCCCGGCAGCACCGCGTACTGGTTGCCCCGGAAGGCCACCAGGCTGCTGGGACCCACGCTGCGGATCACCTCTAGCACGGCGGGATAGGGCTGGGGCGGCAGTGCCAGCAGCGGCTCAGTCTTGGCCACTGTCGCCACTGTGCCCCCCGGGCGCTCCCGTTGGTCGCCGTGCTCCGCACAGAACCGGTCGTACTCGTTCTGGGCCTGCTCCAGCGTCTCGACCACGGCGTGGCGCCACCAGCGCTGGGTGCTGAAGTGGATCTGTTTTTCGACCACCCCCTTGCGCTGGCCGCGCCGGGGCGGGCAGAGGGCGATCTCAACCCCGTAGTACTTGGCCACCTGGGCCCAGCTGGCGCGCAACTTCCCGGTCTCCGGATCCACCACCGTCGCCATCCGGTCAAAGCGCCACTTCTTGGCGGTCCCACCCAGCGGGCGCAGCACCGCATCCACCCCCTCGGTGAGGTGAGCCTGGTCCTCCACCTCCATGAACACGCCCCGCGCCTGCCCCGAGTGCGATAGCGCCCCCACCAGCAGATGCGCGGTTCCACCCCAGGGCGCCTTCGGCAGCTCGTTCCAGTCCCACTGGATCTCCTCCCCGGGCGGGTGCTCGATCTCGATCGTCGGCTTGA
>JBOHUL010000011.1:0-28050 GCA_050734425.1 Candidatus Dormibacteria bacterium | reverse complement strand
GCGTTCTGGTACACGGCCTGGCCCACCTTCTGCAGGCTGGCCGAGAGCTCCGACTGGCACCTTTCAACGTCGCTCTGATTGTTGGCTTGGACCGCGTCCTTGAGCGCCTGGGTCTTCTGGGTGACCTCGTCGCGGAGCTCCTGGCTCACCTTGTCGCCGTGGTCGTGCAGGGTCTTCTCCGCCTGGTAGACGAGGGAGTCCGCCTGGTTGCGCCGGGCTATCTCCTCGGAGCGGCGGCGGTCGTCCTCGGCGTTGGCCTCCGCCTCCTTGACCATCTTCTCCACCTCCTCCTTCTGCAGGGTGGTGGAACCGGTGATGGTGACCTTCTGCTCCCGGCCGGTCCCCAGGTCCTTGGCGGTGACGTTGAGGATGCCGTTGGCGTCGATGTCGAACGTGACCTCGACCTGGGGGACCCCTCGCGGCGCCGGCGGGATGCCGTCAAGCATGAAACGGCCCAAAGTGCGGTTGTCCCGCGCCAGGGGGCGCTCCCCCTGGAGCACCACGATCTCGACCGAGGACTGGTTGTCGGCGGCGGTGGAGAAGACCTGGGTCTTGCTGCTGGGGATGGTCGTGTTGCGCTCGATCAGGCGGGTGTTGACCTCGCCCTCGGTCATGATCCCCAAGGAGAGCGGGGTCACATCCAGGAGCAGTACGTCCTTGACCTCGCCCTTTAGTACCCCAGCCTGGATGGCGGCGCCCACCGCCACCACCTCGTCGGGGTTGACGCCCCGGTGCGGCTCCTTGCCGCCCAACTTCTGCACCAGCTCCTGGATCACCGGCATCCGGGTGGAACCCCCGACCAGGATCACCTCGTCCAGGTCGCCCACCTTCATCGCCGCGTCCTTGAGGGCACTCTCGAAGGGGGAACGGCAGCGATCGGTCAGATCCTGGGTCAGCTGCTCGAACTTGGCCCGGGAGAGACGGGTGTCCAGGTGCTTGGGGCCGTTCTGGTCAGCGGTGATGAACGGCAGGTTGATCTGGGTCTCCTGCAGTTGGGAGAGCTCGATCTTGGCCTTCTCCGCCGCCTCGGTCAGCCGTTGCAGGGCCTGGCGGTCGCTCTTGAGGTCGATCCCCTGCTCCTTCTTGAACTCCTCCGCCAGCCAGTCCACCACCCGGCGGTCGTAGTCGTCACCGCCGAGGTGGGTGTCGCCGTTGGTGGCCTTGACCTCGAAGACGCCCTCCCCAACCTCGAGGATGGACACGTCGAAGGTGCCACCCCCCAAGTCGAAGACGAGGATCTTCTCCGACTCCTTGCGGTCGAGCCCGTAGGCCAAAGCCGCCGCCGTGGGCTCGTTGATGATCCGGAGCACGTTGAGCCCCGCGATCTGGCCCGCGTTCTTGGTCGCCTGGCGCTGGGCGTCGTTGAAGTAGGCGGGAACGGTGATCACGGCGTCGGTCACCTTCTCCCCGAGGTAGGTCTCGGCGTCCGCCTTCAGCTTCTGCAGGATCATGGCCGAGATCTGCTCGGGGGTGTACTTGGTGCCGCCGATCTCCACCTCGGCCCGGCCGTCCTTGCCCGCCACCACCTGGTAGGGGACGATCTTGCGCTCGCCCTCGACCTCGTTGTAGAGCCGCCCCATGAAGCGCTTGATCGAATAGACGGTGTTCTCCGGGTTGACCGCGGCCTGGCGCCGCGCCAACTGCCCCACCAGCCGCTCGCCGCTCTTGGCGAAAGCCACCACCGAGGGAGTCGTCCGACCGCCCTCGGCGTTGGGGATCACGACCGGTTCGCCGCCCTCCATGACGGCCACCACTGAGTTGGTCGTTCCCAGGTCTATCCCAACGGTCTTGGCCATTAAGTCTGCGCACCTCCGTAGCACTTGAACTGTGCGCCGCCGCGGAGGGCCGCGCCTGCCCTACGGTACCGCAGCCGCGGGGCCGCCAAACGCCAGCGACTCTGCACCCGGCCCCATGGCGGCCGCCTGATGGATGATTCGTGCCGATGTCCCGCCGTCGCAGCTCCGCCCCCAGGTGACGGTGGGCCTCGGCTGGCGCCAGTGGGCCCTGGCGTTGGCCGGAGTCGTGGCGGTGGTGCTGACTCTGCTCGCGACTCACCCCAGCCCCCAGGCCAACGGTCTCGGGGTCCTGCCCCAGGAACGGGCCATCCTGGGCCGCAGCGGCGTGGTCCTGGAGTCCCCCAACACCCGGCCCCGGGTGAGCGCCCGCAGTGCCGCCCGGGTCGCTGTCGGCCGGCAGACCTACCTGCCGCTGAAGGAGGTGCTGGCGACCGCGGTCGGACCCGCCGGATCCCGGCTGGGTACTGGGGGCCGGCTGTGCTGGGTCGTCTTCATGGACCCGGGTTCGGTGAGCTCCAACGGCGAGCCTCCCCCGGGACAGGTGACCCTGGCGGCGGTGCTGGTGGACGCCAGCACCGGCCGAGTGATCGAGGGGTTCATCTCATTCAGAACTGAGACCGGGTTCGCCCAGGCGGGCTCGCTCTGAACTGACCCGGTGAGCGGCTCCGCGGCCAGGGGCTCGGTACGACAAAATCCCGAAGTGCGCGTGCGCCTTCTGCGGTCACAGCTCGGGCAGCGGGGCGGCGGCCTCTCGGTGGGTCCCGGAGCCCTGGGCGCGGCCCTGGCCGTGGTCGCCATCGTCTGCCTGCCCCTGCCACCGCTCAGGAGCCGGGTCCTCCCCGAGCGACCGGTGGCGGCGCCGGGGCTGCCCTGGCTGTCCACCAGCAACGGGCGCATCGTCGACTCCCTGGGCCGGACGGTGATCCTGCGCGGCTTCAACGACGACGCCCTGCTGCAGACGGGGGGGCAGCCCCCGCCGCCGCCGCTGACCCCGGCCGACGCGACCCTCATGCAGGCGGAGGGCTTCGACGTGGTCCGCCTGCCCATCTCCTGGTCCCTGCTCGAGCCCCGCCCGGGCCATTTCAGCCGCCACTACCTGGACCGGCTGCGGGCGGTGGTGGCGCTCTGCGCCAGCCATCACCTCTACGTGGTCCTGGACATGCACACCGAGGACTTCGGCGTCGGCTCGGGCGGCAGCGGTGCCCCCGGCTGGCTCTACCTCCCCGGTGTCCCCAACTGGAGCCTGCCCTTCCTCGACGCCGCCTGGCGGCGCCACACCTCGACCGCGGTCAACGCCGACTTGGCCTACTTCTGGCTCTACCCCAACTGGCAGCGTCTCTACTGGCAGGCCTGGGCCAAGGTGGCCCAGCTCTTCCGCGGCGATTCGGCGGTGGCGGGATACGACCTCTACAACGAGCCCCACCCCCTGCCGCTGCCCCCGGCCATCTTCGAAACCCGGCTCCTCTGGCCCTTCTACGCCCAGGGCGTATCCGAGATCGCCCGAATCGACCCCAACCACCTGTTCATCCTCGAAGGAGACCTCTTCGGCGACCTGCCGACCGCGATCCGGCCGCTCCGGGCCAAAGACATCGTCTACTCCACCCACCTCTATGTCGGCAGCATCCTGCCACCCAGCTACACCGGCGACCGCCAACCGCTGCAGCGGGAGTTGCGCCAGGGACTGCAGGAGGCGCAGCAGCTGCCTGCGGCCTACTGGGTCAGCGAGCTCGGCATCGACAAGACCCGTCCCATTGCCTTCGCCTGGGCCGAGGCGGAGATCGCACTCTCCAACCGGTTCCAGACCGGTTGGGCCTGGTGGGAGTGGAACGACCCTGACGGCTGGGGAGTGGAGCAGGGGTCGGGGGCCCCGGACAGGGCCTGGCTCGCCCAGCTGGCCCAGCCGTTCGTGAGAGCCAGTCCGGGCCGGCTCGCCCAGCTGGCCTTCGACCGGTCCTCGCGCGTGCTTCGGGCAACGATCCGAGGAGGCCGCGGCGGACTGGCCCTGGTGGCCTGGCCCCAGTCCCGGGGCTCACCGCAGTCGCTCAGCTCCTGCGCCCGCCCGGCCCACCCCTACCTGGCCGGCTCTGGAGTCCTGGCACTCCGGATCACGACCAAGAGCTGCCAAGTGGAGATCAAGGGTTGAGGTGGGGCCGCTCCCAGCCGCCGCTCAAAGCGCTGCGCCGGAGGGCGTCCAGCACCCCCATGCCCACCACCGATTGCTCCGGCTCGGCCGAGAGGGCGGCCCCGCCGCCCACCCGGGCGCTGAAGGCCCGCACCATCTCCTGGTAGGGGTCAGCCTCGGGGGTGGCGATGGTCTCGCGGTCGCTGCCGGATCTGTCCCGGAGCAGCAGAGGCACCGCCTCACCGCTCCAGGCGGTGAAGGCCCGGGGCACCAGCAGCGACCCCTCGCTCCCGAGCAGCAGCAGCTGCTGGCACTCGGCCGAGCCGAAGCCGCAGGCCAGTTCCGCGGTCGCCACCCCCGCGCTGCTCGGAAAGCGGAGCAGCATCGCCGCTTCCGTGTCAACCCCTCGCTCCACCTTGGCCGTGGCCAGCACCGACTCCGGCTCACCCAGCAGCCAGCGACAGGCATCGATGAGATAGCAGCCGACGTCGTAGAGAGCCCCGCCCCCGAGCGAGGGATGCCAGCGAATGTTCTCCCCCACCGCCAGGGGGAAGGTGAAGACCCCTTGGATGTGGCGGATCTGGCCCAGGCGCCCGGACCCAATTAGCTCCCGGACCAAGGCCCAGCGCGGGTGGTACCGGTACATCAGGGCCTCCGCCAGCACCAGTCCTCTCTCACTTGCCCGCTCTCGCATCGCCTCCGCCTCAGCCGCGGTCAGAGCCAATGGCTTCTCGCAGAGCACATGCTTGGCGGCCGCCAGGGCCTCAAGGGTCCAGTGGCGGTGGAGCGAGTTGGGCAAGGGGATGTAGACCGCGTCCAGGTCCGCCGCCAGCAGCCCCTCGTACCCCTCAAACCACAGCGGCACAGCGCAGCTGGCGGCGAACTCCTGCGCCCGCCTCCCCTCCCTGGAGGCCACCGCCACCACCTCGCCGCCCGCGCCTCGGATGGCGGGTATCAGGGCCTTGCGGGAGATTGCGGCGGTGCCAAGGATCCCCCAGCGCAGGCGGTCCCGGCTCAAACTCTGAGGTCGACCGGGGCGCCCCCGTCTGCGGCCCGGACCGCAGCCTCCATCACGGCGATGTTACGTCGTGCCGACTCCGGGGTCACCGCCAGGGGCTCCTCCGCCAGAAGGTGGCCGGCCAGGTTGCGGTAGAAGGCATGGCGGGGCGGCGTCGGCAGCGAGCGCAGCTCGTCGTGGCTCTCGCCGGCGCCATCAGGACGGAGGATGTGGAGCTCGCAGGGGAAGTCGGTGACCGGCAGCCGCTCCTCCTCCACCATGCCAGTGGGACCCCGACGGGTGAGGGTCCCCTGGCGCCAGTAGCCCACCGCCGCCCCCTTGGTGCCGAGGACGTACCACTTGGGCTTGCGGGCGGCGGCGATGTCGGAGTGCAGGAAGACGGCCTCCTCTCCCTCGGCGAAGGTCATCCTCACCTCGAAGTGGTCATCGTTGGTGACGTCGTGCCAGACCCGCTTCTGGCGGCTGGCAGCGACCCGGACCACCTCCGAGGGCACCAACTCCAGAATCCAGTCCAGGTAGTGGGCGCCCCAGTCGAAGATCACCCCCCCGCTGACCGGCTGGTGGGAGTGCCAGAAGTGGCAGGGGTGGCCGAAGCCGCCGACAAATGCCTCGAGGTGGAAGAGAGCCCCCAGCTCCCCTGTTTGGACGGCCGCCTGCAAGGCCAGGAAGTCGGCGTCCCACCTCCGGTTCTGATAGACCGTGAGGGTCCGCCGCGAGCGTTGGGCCAGCGCAATCAGGTGGTCTGCCTCAGCCAGGCTGAGGCAGAACGGCTTCTCTAGGACCACGTGCTTACCAGACTCCAGGGCCTGGGCCGCGAGGCGCGCGTGGCTGTTGGGCGGGCTGGAGATGACAACCAACTCCACCCCTTGCGTCTCCAGCAGCCCTTCCAGGTCGGCGGAAGTGCTGATCTCGGGCGCGACGGTCCGGGCGGTGTCCAAACGCGCGGGGCTGGTGTCCGCCACCGCCCTCAGCTCCAGCCCCGAGACCTCCGCCAGGGCCTCGGCGTGACCAGCTCCGATGGCGCCGAAGCCGAGCATGCCGACGCCCACCGCCTTGGCCTCCACCCGGCCGGCGCCGAAGCGGACGGCGCGGTACAGCAGCTCCTGGACCTCCGGGTGGCGGAAGGTGGTCGGTGCCTCCCCCATGCCCCAGAAGAAAACCCTGCCGGCGCCCGGCTGGCGGACGTAGGCCACCGGCAGGCGCCTGGCCTGCCAAGTGGTATCCAGCAGGACCAGACAGTCCGGCTGGGGCTCCGCCAGGGCGTAGCAGGAGTCGGTCAAGGTGAGGGCGCCTGCCAGGCGCCGGGTGATGTCGTGGGTCTGAGCGTGGACCTCGGCCACGATCTCACTCCGGGGCAGCCGCCCCTCGTTGCCGCCCCCCACCAGCTCCAGGTAGTCGCGGGCACCCCGCCAGGTGGCGTTGGTGCAGTGCAGGCCGAGGAAGCCGCCACCACCGCGGACGAAGTCGCAGAGACCGGCCTCCGCCTCAGGGCGGAGCGCTCCCTGGGGAGGGTGGGCGACCACCACGTCGTAGCCGTCGAGTCGGCTCAGGCGGTTCACGTCCTCGGTGACGTCGGCGCTGACGCTGCCGCTGCGCTCGAGGTACGCCAGCCAGGGAGCCAGGTCCTGGGCCTGACGAGGCCCGGCCACCACCAGCGTCCGAATCACCTCGATCCCTCCGGCCCCTGTCACGTCCCGGCCCCGGACCCCAGACCAAATCACTGTAACCTACGGCCACGATGGCCTCCAGCCTCCGGAGCGTTGACGACCTGCGCCAGGCGATCGGAACCACCCTCGGCCCCAGCCGCTGGGTCACCATCGACCAGGGGCAGATCGACGCCTTCGCCGAAGTCACGGGAGACCATCAGTGGATCCACGTCGACAGGGAACGGGCGGCTCAGGGCAAGTTCGGCCGGACCATCGCTCACGGCTACCTCACCCTCTCCCTGGCCCCGATGCTGATGGGCGAGCTCACCGACCTCCGCCAGGGGGCGACCAGCATCAACTACGGACTCAACCGGCTACGGTTCCTGACGCCAGTGCCCGTCGACAGCCGGGTCCGGCTCCACGCCAAGGTAGTGCGGATCGAGGACCGACCTCAGGGAGGCGTGCTCGTGGCCTACGAGCTGCGGTTCGAGTTGGAGGGCTCAGAGCGGCCCGCACTGTTGGCGGAGACCCTGAGCCTCCTTCTGCCCCAAGGCGGCCAGGAGGTCGCGGACTAGCCCCGGCGCGACCGGGTGGCCTTCGGGGCCGGCCCTGACCACAGCCCCGGGACCTTGACCGGGCGCAGGGGTCCCCGGGGTGGAGCTGCAGAGCTGAGGCCAGTGAGGTGGCGGGTTGCCCGCGCCCAGTCGGCCTGCGCCCATGCCTGCCCCGTCGCCGCACCGACGCGCCCAAGGAGCGCCAGCGCTCCGTGCGATAGTCGCGCGGTGCTCACGGAGGTGGCCGCGGGGGTGCACGTTCGCCAGAGCGAGTTCTGTCTCAGCAATGCCGTCGTAGTCGCTGGCCCTGGTGGCGCCCTGCTCATCGACCCGGGGATCAACGGCGCTGACCTCACCATGCTGGCCGACGACATGGACCGGCTCGGACTCGCGCCTGCCGCCGGCTTCGCCACCCATCCCCACTGGGATCACGTGCTCTGGCATCCCCGGTTCGGCGCCGTCCCCAGGTACGCCACTCGGGCCTGCGCCCAGGCCGCCGGCACCCGACTGGCAAGGCTCCGGCAGATGGCGGCCGCATATGCACCGGGGGTGGCTCCCGAGCTCATCGGGCGACTCCGCCCGCTGCCAGGGGGTCCCGCCCCGATCCGGATCCAAGGTCGGAGCATCCGGGTGATTGAGCACCAGGCTCACGCCTTTGGCCACGCCGGACTCCTGCTCGAGGACTGTCGGGCGCTGGTGGCCGGCGACATGCTCTCAGACGTTGAGATCCCGCTGCTCGACCCCAAGGGGGGCGACCCGCTTCGGGATTACCTGGACGCCCTGGACCTCCTGGAGGCGACCTGCGCCGGTGCTGTGAGAGTGGTGATCCCCGGGCATGGCAGCGTGGCCACGGCCGCGGAGATCGCCTGGCGAATCGCCGCCGACCGCGCCTACTTGCAAGCGCTGATCGACGGGAGAGACCCTGGAGATGCCCGGCTCGGCGCCGCCGCGACCTACGGGAGGGATTGGCTCGCCGAGGCGCACGAGAACAACCTGCGCCTGGTGCGGCGGCGTTCGTCCGCATGGCGACCTTGACCGGCCACCGCAAGCGGAGTAGTCAGGCCGAACGCCGGGCGCCGGGCTGGAGCCCGGCCGCCTCAGCCGCCGTCCCGCCCCACGTGTAGGGCGACTATGCCCAGGGCCATGCGGTGCTGCCGCACCCGGCCCAGCCCCGCCTCGAGCAACCAGCGGGAGACCTCCTCTCTCCTGGCGAAGGCCGAGATGGACTGGGTCAGGTAGCGGTAGGCGGAGTCCCTCCCCAAGATGAGCCTGGCGATGGCGGGGATGCCGAGTCGGCTGTAGCCGGCGTAGACCGGAGCCAGCCAGGGTTGGACCTGACTGAACTCCAGGATCACGGCCCGGCCCCCGGGCCGGAGCACCCGGGCCAGCTCCCTCAGGGCTTGAGGACGGTCGTGGATGTTGCGGAGGCCGAAGGCCATGGTGGCGGCGCTGAAGCTGGAGTCGGCGAAGGGGAGGCGCTCGGCATCGGCGCGAATGAAGGTGACCCCTGGGACCCGTTCTCGGGCGCGCTCCAGCATGGACTCGGTCAGGTCGACCCCGATCACCTCGCCCCGCGATCCGACCCGGTCGCGCAGGAGCCGGGCCAGGGCCCCGGTGCCGGTGCAGACGTCGAGCACCCGATCGCCCGGGCGACAGCGCGTCAGCTGGGCGGCCCGGCGGCGCCAGCGGCGGTCCTGACCCAAGCTCAGCAGGGAGTTGAGGAGGTCGTAGCGCGGCGCCAGCTGAGAGAACATCGCCGCCACCAGCTCGGGCTCGGGACGTCCCACGGTGGGCGTCGCCCCGCGCGGCATCACGCCGGCTGGGTTACGCGGTCCTGCCGCTCGGGGAGGGCCTGGCGCTGGCTGGCGCAGGCGCAGCTGGGCTCCTCGTCCAGGGCCAGGACGGCGTCCAGGGCCACCCGGCCCAGCTCCTCCGCCCCCTCCCGGACGATGGCTCGCAGGAGCTCGAAGTCCCACTCCGGCCTGACCCCCTCGGCGTAGTTGAGCACCATCTGCACCGAGGCGAAGCAGGCGCCGATCTCGCGCGCCAGGTAGATCTCCGGGGTCAGGCCCTGGCTGATGATGTCGCCGCCCAGCCGAGCCAGCGCCGCGACCTCCGCTGCCGTCTCCAGCCGGGGACCCTCGACGCTCACGTGGACCGCCCGATTGAAGGCCCGAGTGGCCTTGTCGGCGGCGAAGCGCCGGGCCCGGAGCCAGAGGGCGTTGCGGATCTCCGGGCAGAAGGGGTCGCGCATCACCAGGACGGCGCCGGGATCGAGTTGGCCGCCGTGCTGCTCGGTGAAGTCGATGAAGTCGTGGGGAACGACCAGGTCGCGGGGGTGGAAGTGCTGCGTGATGCTGGCTGCGCCGGCCTCGGCCACCACCCTTCGCACCCCCGCCTGACGCAACACCCAGAACAGGGCCAGCGCCACCTGGGCCCGCTCGTGGCTGGGCCTGACGCCGCTCTCCCCGGTGAGACCCAAGTAGGGCCTGGCGTAGAGCAGCTCCCTCAGACCGCCGTCCTCCAGGGCCAGCTGGAAATGGGTGATGGCAGGGCTCTGGCCGAAGGGGGTCTGGAAGACCATCTCCCGAGCCCTGACCTTGACCGAACTCTCGAGCTCGGGGGAGCCCTGGGTGCCGGTGCCGGACCCTCCCAGGAGAGCGTGGGCGACTTTGGGAATTGGGCGCCGTCTGGCCGCCTGACTCGCCACCAATCGAGTATATGGGGGGCCTCAGCAGGGCCCGGCCCGTCCCCGGCGCCCCTGACGCAGACCCGCCTGGAAGAGTTCGTGACCCAGGATGGCCCCGATCAGGAGGACAGCGCCCAGCAGCTGCGGCGGCTGAAGCCTCTCCCCGGCCAGGAGGACCGCGAAGAGTAGGGCGAAGAAGGGCTCCCCCGCCAGCACCAGGCCAGCGCGGCTGGCGTCAAGCCGTTGCTGGGCCCAGGTCTGGGCCCAGACGGCCAGGGAGCTGGCCAGGACGCCGGTGATGAGGACGGCCCCCAGCACCGAGGGCGGGACCGCGGGATACGGCAGGCCGCCGGTGGCGCCCAGCGCCAAGAAGGCAATCGCACAGACCAGGATCTGGACAAGCCCCAGCCGGGCTGGCGAACCCTGGGCCCGGCTCAGGAGCAGGATCTGGGCGGCGAAGCAGAGGGCGGCCAGCACCAGGAACAGGTCTCCCAGAGAGAAGCCGATGGAGAGCCCGGTGAGCAGGGCGGTGCCGATCAGGGCCACCAGCACTCCGATCCAAGTCGGGGGGCGGACCCTGACTCCGAAGCAGAGCCGGTCCAGGATCGGGGTGAAAACCACGAAGAGCCCGGTCAAGAGCCCGGCAATCCCCGGTTGGACCGTGACCATGCCCTGGGTCTGGAGGAGGTAGCCCAGGGCCAGGACCACGCCGATCGGGCCGCCGACCCTCCAGTCCACCCGGCCCGGCCACACCCGGAGCAGCAGGAGAAGGAGAAGCCCGGCGATGCCGAAGCGGAGGCCGAGGAACGGCAGCACCGGGTACTGCGCCAGCGCGTCCTTGACCACAACGAAGGTCCAGCCGAAGACGACGGTGACCAGCACCAGAGTCAGGGGTGGCAGCCAGCGCCCCAACCGTGCCCTTGGCACCTCAGTCGGCGGCGGCGGAGTCACCCAGAGGGGCCGGGGCTGGAGAGGCTCGCCGGCGAATCAGTGGGCAGCGGACCGCAGGTCGAACTCGGCCACCAGCGGGAAGTGGTCGCTTGCCCGCCGGGCCAACTCCGCCAGCTCCCCGCTCCGGCCCGCCACCCGGCAGGTACTGAGCCGGCTCTTGAGGTCTCCCTTGGCGAAGATGTAGTCGATCCGCACCGCCGGCTGATACGAAGGGCAGGTGAACCCGCCTAGCCGGGGGTGGAGGGTGCGGAAGCAGTCGACGTAACCGGCGCGGAGCATGCCCCGGACCGCGGCCCGGGGCAGCATCGCGCCCAGCACCGCGTCGGTGGCCTCAACGCGCGGCAGCGCCTCCAGCAGCGGGTGCACCAGCCAGGGCAGCCGCGGCAATCCCGTGCGGACCGCCTCGGGGAGCTCCTCGGCGGCGCCCTCGGGGGCATCGCTGGTCTGCCACCAGCGCAAGCGGTTGAGGCCCGGGGGAACCGGACCCATCGCCCCCGCCTCCTGGAGCACCCCACTGCGGCGCCACTGGCTGATCTGGGCGAAGAAGTCGGTCGCCTGTACCCGGTCCCCCGGGGCCAGGGAGTTGAAATCGCCCATCACCAAATGGGGCACCTCTGCCAACTCCCGCATCCGCTCCGGCTCCGCGCGCGCCCGCCGTTGGAAGGCCGCGGTCAGATGGACGGTGTGGATGGCCAGCTGGGGCACCGTCGAGCCCGGTCTTGGGCGCACCCAGACCTCGAGCGAATTGCGCAGGAAAATCGCGGGATTGCGGTGGTTGTGGAAGGCCTCCACCGGCAGGCGCGTCAGCAGCGCCTGGTGGCGCGGCGTTACCGCCTCGCCGTAGCACAGCTGGTATCCCAAGAGGCTGGCGACGGTCTCCACCGCCTGGCGATTGCCGGCCTCCTGGAGGGCCACCACGTCGGCGTCGATCGCCCGCAGCAGCTCAGTGATCTCTTCCCAGCGGCCACCACCGCCGAGAAGGATGTTGTAGGTGGCGACCCGCAGCGGCCGGGCCACGCCGGGATCGGGCGCGGGGCCAGGCCCCGATGGCGTCCAACCCATCTCTCAGATTTTAGAGATGCCCCTCCGCCGGCCCGAAGTCGGCAGAATCAGGGGCACCGTGCCCGCCTACATCTGCAAGACCTGCGGGGTGCAGCAGCCGCCCAGCGCGGCTCCTCCCCAAAGTTGCTCCATATGCTGCGACGAGCGTCAGTACGTCGGGCGCCGAGGCCAGCACTGGACCACCTTGGAGGAGATGTCCGAGACCCACCAGACCCTGGTCAAGGAGCTGGAGCCGGACCTGTTCCAGCTGACGACCAATCCCCGCTTCGCCATCGGCCAGCGGGCGCTCCTGGTCCGGACCGCCCAGGGCAACGTGCTCTGGGACTGTCTCAGCTACCTGGACGAGCCCACCCGGCTTGAAGTGATCTCGCTTGGCGGGTTGAGCGGGATCGCGATCAGTCACCCCCACTTCTACGCCAGCTGCGTCGAGTGGAGCCATGCCTTCGGCGGGGCTCCCATCTACCTCAGTGAGCGAGATCGGGACAACCTGGTGCGCCCCAGCCCCCACGTGGTGCACTTCGCCGGCGACAGGATTGAGCTGCTGCCGGGGCTGGAGCTGCTCCGGCTCGGGGGGCACTTCGCCGGTTCCACCGTCCTCCACTGGGCCGGCGGGGCAGAGGGGGCCGGGGTGCTGCTCACCGGGGACACCATCGCCGTAGCCGCCGACCGGCGCTGGACCGCCTTTCTCTACAGCTACCCCAACCGCATCCCCCTGCCCTCCTCGGAGGTTCGCCAGATCGCCGACCGGGTCGCAGCGCTCCGCTTCGACCGCATCTACGGGGGCTGGCCCGGAGACGTCATCCGAGCGGGTGCCCGTCAGGCGGTGCTGCGCTCGGCCACCCGGTACCTGGGCATGCTCGATGGCAGCTGGCCCCGCGGCTGAGACGGCTCCCGCATCGGCGGCCGTGAGGGCGCGGGTCCGGCACCTTCCCCTACTCGCGGCCCGCCGCGCTCGGGAGCACGCCCTGGTGGCCGCGGTCATGGCTGTCAGCCTGGCGGCGGGGATCGCGGTCAGCATCGCCTCCTACCTGCTCCAGGCCCATTTCGCCCAGGCCTACCGCCTGGGCCATCACCTGAACGGTGTGGAGAACTTCCTGCGCCTGGGAGCCCCCTGGCAGAGCCTGGTGCCAGTCGCGGCGGCGGCCCTGATCGCGGCCTGGGCCTCGCTGCGGATAGGCGGCGCCAGCCCCGAGCCCCCGTTGAGCCTGGGCCGGGGAGACGGGGGCAGCGCCCACGCCCTGCGCCAGGCGCTCCGCAGCGAACGCCACCTGGTCAGGATCGCCTTCTTGGTGGTGAGCGGGCTCGTGGGCGTGGTCCTGGTCCGCTTCCTGGCCTACTCGCTGCTGACCCTGGCCGGGGAGCGCCTGGCCCGGGGCACCTGGGACGGGGTCGCCCTGGAGCTGCTCTTCTGGCTCGCCGCCTGGGGGGCATTCTGGAACTGGAACCGGTGCCACCGGCAACGGATGGCCGCCTGGGGGGTCCAGGACGGCTGAGCGCCTGGAACTCCTGGGCCGGCGCCACTGCCACCTGTGCCAGATGGCACAGCAGGCGCTGCTGAGCAGCGCCGGACCGCTCGGTCTCGCGGTCTCCGAATTCGACGTCGACGAAGACCCGGGCCTCGCCCGCCAGTTCGGGGGCCGGGTCCCGGTCATTCGCTATCGGGGACGGGTGCTGGCCGAGGGCGAGATCGACGCGGGCCGCCTGCGGCCGCTCCTGGCGGCCATCGCCAGGGAGCCCGTCTGACGATCCGGTGACGGGGGGCACCAACTCGGGGGCCGCGGCCTAAGCTGCGGCTGCTGTGTCAGCGCCACCCTTGGGCGACGGGGGCGCCCGGCCCGAGCTCTCAGTGGTCCTCCCCACCCGCAACGAGGCGGCGAACGTCGCCCCGCTGCTGGGCCGCCTCCGGAGCAGCCTCCGGGGAGTGCCATACGAACTGCTCTTCGTCGACGACAGCGACGACGAGACCCGGCAGCTGCTTCAGGAGGAGGCGGCCCGCGATCCTGCGATCCTCGTCCACCACCGCGGGCCTGGGGAGCGAGCGGGCGGGCTCAGCACGGCGGTGGTGCTGGGACTCCGCCGGGCCCGGGGCCGGACCGTGTGTGTCATGGATGCCGACCTGCAGCATCCTCCCGAGACCATCCCCCTGATGCTGGAGCGGCTCCAGGCGGGAGCCGATCTGGTGGTGGCCAGCCGCTACCTCAAAGGGGGCAGCAGCAGCGGGCTCGCGGGCGGGCTGCGCCGGCTGGCGTCGCGGCTGGCGGGGGCGTTGGCCCGAGCCGTCTTCGCCGAGGCCCGCCTCAGCACCGACCCCCTGGCGGGGTTCTTCGCCTGCCGCGCGGCCCTGCTCGAGGGGATCGAATTCCGGCCGGTGGGCTTCAAGATCCTCCTCGAGCTCCTGGTCTGCTCTCCCCGCCTGACCCTGGCCGACGTGCCCCTCCAGTTCCAGGCCCGCGCCACCGGCCACAGCAAGGCCAGCATGGGTCAGGGGCTGCTTTTCCTGCGCCACATGGGCTCCCTGGTACGGGACGTCCCTGGCAGCGCCAGGCGCTGGAAGTTCGCCTTCGTCGGCTGCAGCGGGCTCGCCATCTTCCTGCTCCTCTTGGAGCTGGGAGGGGTGGTCCTGGGCTGGCCCGCCCTGGCGGCCTGGGCCCCGGCATTTTTGGGCTCGGTGCTGTGGAACTTCGGCTGGAACCTGCGCCTCACGTTCGACGACCTCCGCCGTGAGCGCTACCCCCTGCAGCGCTACGTCTCGGGGACTTTGACCGCCGGGGGAGCCCAGCTGGTGCTGTTCCTGGGGCTGGTCGGCACGGACCTGCCCCTGGTGGCCGACGGCTTCCTGGCCGCCGTCGGGGGAATGGCCGTCAATGGCGCCCTCAGCTGGCAGTTGGCCCGGGCCCGCCGCCGCGCGCCTGCGACCCCGGTCGGCCTGGAGCAGTTCCTAGAGCAGCTGCGCCGGACCGGGCACGGGCAGCTGGCCGCCCTCCTGGACCCGGGGGGCCGGGTCCTGGCCTTCCGGGGCCAGGGGGAACTGGAAGCCTCTGGCTGGCTGCGGTCCCTGGTGGCGGGCGCCGGCGCGGGAGGCCGCGCGATGCTGTCCACCCTCCCCGCCTCCAGCCGAGCCCAGGCCCGCTCCAGCATCGAGCTGGTGTCGGCGATGGTGATACCGCTGCAGCTGCCGGGCTGGGGCAGGGGAACGTTGGTGCTCCAGCGCCGCTCCCGGCGCAGCCTGGGCCAGGGCGACCTGGAGGCTGTGCTGCGCCGGCTCGAGGGCATGCTGCCCCGGGTGGGCGCGGCCGCCCGGACCGCCGCCACCGCCCTGGGAGCGGAGCTCAGCGGTAGTCGTGGGCCGACGGCGCCGGCAGGGGGGCAGAGCCAGGGCCCGGGCCGGGCGGCCTGACCAGCTTGGTGGCCAGGAGGCTGGTCACCCCGTCCGCCACCTGGAGCACCCCCTCAGCGCAGATGAAAGGGGCCTGGTTGGCCCAGCTCCGGTGGGCCCTGTACACCTGGGGTCTGAGCACCAGGTCCAGCTGGCCGGTCTCGTCCACCAGGGTGAAGAAGCGCATGCCGTGGGCCGAATGCGGCGCCTGGCGGGTGATCACCAGGCCGGCGGTCCTTACCCGGGCGCCGTCGCCCCCCTCCCTCGCCCGCGCCAGGGGCAGCATCCCCAGCTGCTCCAGGTCGGGTCTGAGGAAGGAAACCAGATGGGGACCCGTGGTCAGCCCCAGCACGCGGTAGTCGATGGCGGCCCGCTCCCAGCTGGTCAGCTCCGCCAGCTCCGGCGCCGGGGCCGGCAGCTCCAAGAGCGGCTGCTGCCAGGCCCGGGAGTCGCATCCCGGGTCGGAGCCTGACTCGGTCTTGGGGACCCGGCTCCCGACGATGGCCTCCTCCACCGCCTTGAGCCGCCAGAGCAGCCGCCGCCGGGGCTCACGGAAGCCGTCCAGGGCGCCCACCAGCACCAGCGCCTCCAGCGCCGGCCGGGGGAGGCGGGTCCGCTCCCAGAAGTCCTCGGGGGAGCGGTAGGGTCCCCGCTCCCGCTCAGCTTCCAGGTGGCGGCAGAGGGTCTCCCCCAGCTCGCTGACGTAGTTGAAGCCGAGGCGGACCCCGAAGGGGAAGGGCGGCCGTTCCACCCCCGGCGCAATCCTCTCCAGGCGGCAGCGCCCCCGGCTCAAATTGACGTCCACCGGCAGCACCGTGACCCCGCGGCGCTTGGCGTCCTCGACCAGGACCGAGGGGTGGTAGAAGCCCATGGGCTGCTGGTTCAAAAGCCCTACCAGATAGGCGGGGTGATGGCGCAGCCGCAGCCAGGCGGTCTCATAGGCGGTGCGGGCGAAGGCGGCGGCGTGGCTGCGACAGAAGCCGAACTCGGCGAACCCCCGCACGGCCTCGAACAGCTCGGAGGCGACCTCGGCAGCCACCCCCTGGCGGGAACAGCCATCGAGGAAACTCCGCTCCAAGGTCCCCATCTCCACCCGGGAGCGGTGGCGGTTCATGGCCCGGCGGAAGCGGTCCGCCTCGCCGGCACTGAAGCCCGCCAGCTGCATGGCGATCTCCAGGATCTGCTCCTGGTAGAGGATCACCCCGAGGGTGTCCTTGAGGATCGGCTCCAGTAGCGGGTGCAGGTAGCTGACCTCCTCCCGTCCCTGGCGCCGCCGCAGATAGGGGTGGACCGCCCGGCCCTGGATCGGCCCCGGGCGGATGATGGCCACCTCCACCACCAGGTCGTTGAACTCCTTGGGGTTGCTCCGGGGCAGGGTCTGCTGCTGGGCCCGGGACTCGATCTGGAAGACCCCCACGGTGTCGGCCCGGGCGCACATGCTGTAGACCTCAGGGTCCTGGAGATCGAGCCCATCCAGGTCGGGGCGCTCCCCGGTGACCCGCTCCAGCTCATCCAAGGCCTCCTTGACCGCCGAGAGGGTGCGCAGCCCCAAGAGGTCGATCTTGATCAGGCCCAGGTCCTCGACATCGTCCTTGTCGAACTGGACCACCACCCGCCCGGGCATGGTCGCCCGCTCCAAGGGGGCGATGTCCCAGAGCGGCTCTCCGGTTACCAGCATGCCGCCGACATGGATGGAGAGATGACGGGGGACGCCCACCACCGCCTCCACCATCCGGGCGAAGTGGCGCCAGGCCGGTGCCGCCAGCACCCGTTGCGGGCTCTCCCCGCCCAGCTGCAGCAGCTGGGCGACCACTTCCGGCTCCGCCTTGCCGTACCAGCGGTCCACCGAGCGGCTGAGCTTGTCCACCGCCGCGTCGGGCAGCCCCAGGGCCGCTCCCACCTGGCGGATCGCCATCCGCTCCCTGAAGGTGATCACGGTGCAGACCATCCCGGTGCGCTCCTCGCCATAGGTGTCGTAGACGTGGCGGATCAGCCGCTCTCGATCCTGGGTCGCGATGTCTATGTCGATGTCAGGCGTCCCCTGCATCTCCTCGTGCAGGAAGCGCTCGAAGAGCAGACGGTGGGCGATGGGATCGACCCTGGTTATCCCGAGGAGGTAGGCGACCAGGCTGTCGGCGGCGGAGCCCCGGCCCTGGGCCGGGATCCCCTCCTTCCGGGCGAACTCCATCAGCTCCCAGACGATGAGGAAGAACTCGGCCAGCTTGCACTTGGAGATGACCTGTAGCTCATGGCGCAGCCGGTGCTCCACCTCGGGGCCGGGATGGGGATAGCGCGGGGGCAGACCCCGGCGGCAGAGCTCCTCCAGGTACCGGTCCGGGCTCTGGCCCCCGGGGACGCTGAAGCCTGGGAAGCGGCTCTGGCGGAAGTCCAGTCCCAGCTTGGCCCGGGAGGCGAGCTCGGCCGTGGCCCGGAAGGCCTGGGGATAGGGCAGGAGCTCCAGCAGCTCTGCCTCACTTCGCAATCCGTACTCGTGGTTGGCCAGGAGCAGCCCCCGCTCCGCCGCCTCCTCCAGGGTGCAGCGGTGGCGGATGGCGCTGAGGACGTCGAGCAGTTCGGCCTCTGCGTTGGTGGCGTAGCGGGGGTATCCCGCCACCATCAGGCCCAGGCCGGCGCGCTGGGCGCAGGCGGCGGTCTCCGCCGCCAACCAGCCGTCCCCGGGATGGAGATGGTGGGTCAGGGCCAGGAAGGCCCGGCCCTCTGGGAAAACCTCACCCAGGGCCTGTGCCGCCAGGTCCGCCGCCTCGCGGTCGCCGCGCAGGAGAGCTCGGCTGATGGGGCTGTGCGGCCCTCCCGCGACCGCGGTGCAGCCGTCCAGCTCCTGGGGCAGGATCCGGCTCCGTTCAGTCCAGGCGGGGGCCGCCGACCTCCGGCGCTGGCGCAAGCCCGGGGGCAGGATCGCGTCCCGGAACTGGGCCTCTCCCCCAGCGGCCCGGCCCAGGGCCGGCTCCAGACCGAAGAGATTCAGCCGGTGCAGACCCTTGGTGCCGGCCAGCTGGGCCCGACTCACCACCTGGCAGAGCTGCTGGTAGCCGTAACGGTCAGAGGCCAGGAGCACCAGCCGACCGCCACCCACCAGATCCAGCTCGGCGCCCACCAGCGCTGCCAGCCCCAGTCGTGGCGCCTCCTGCACCAGCCGCACCGCCCCGTAGAGGCCGCCCCGGTCCACCAGCCCCAGCGCCGGCATGCCCAGCTGGGCCGCCCGCTGCACCATCGCCTCGGGGGCGCTGGCCCCCTCCAGAAAGGAGAAATACGACCTGGCGCACAGCTCGGCGAACTCCAACCGACCCACTCCGCCATCATACGAACTGATGTTCGCCCATGCTTGGATCAGCCAGACTCCGACCCAAGCTCTTCAGGGTCGGGGCCGACCCGAGCCCCCTCCACCAGCACCATCAGGTCCCTGGGCGAGGCCCGCCACTTCGACCGAGTGGCGCAGATCGAATCGCCCCAGCGTCTCAACGAGAGACCCCACCCACCTCGGGTTAGCCTAGGGTCGGCATGGAGGCGGCCCAGGAGGGGTGCGGCGAAGGCTCCCGCTTGATCGGGGCGGACGGCTGCCCCGGGGGCTGGATGGTCGCTACCGAGAGCGCCAGCGGCGAGATCCGGCTGCAGCGCCGGCGCACGGCCGAGCTGCTGGCCGCCTCCCGCAGGGAGTCGGTGGTGGCCGCGGTCCTGGACGTTCCCATCGGCCTTCGGGAGCGTGGCCCGAGACGCTGCGACCTGGAGGCGCGGCGGCGCCTGGGACCAGGCCGCGGCAGCAGCGTCTTCCCGGCGCCCTCACGGGGAACGCTAGGGGCCACGACCTACGCCGAGGCCCAGCGGCTGCAGCGGGCCATCGACGGTCGGGGCGTCTCCCGCCAGGCCTATGGCATCCATGCCCGGGTCGCTCTGGTGGACCGGCAGCTCCGGGCGCTGGGGCCGGGATGCTGTCTGGAGGGACACCCGGAGCTGACCTTCCAGCGGCTGGCAGGGGGAGTCCCCATCGGGTCTAAGCACACCGTGGCTGGCCGGCGGGCAAGGCAGGAGCTGCTGTCGCCCCACTTCGAGCTGGCTTGCGAGCTCGACTCGGAACGCGCCGGCAGCGCCGATTCCCTGGACGCCCTCGCCTGCCTCGCCTGCGCCCGGGAGATCGCCCGCGGTCGGCCGAGCTGGGTCCCCGGTGGCCCCGACGAGGTGGACCCCCTTCTGCGAAGGGTGATTCGAATCTATTACTAGCTCGCGGAGTTTTGAGCCGGGGACGCGAGCTCCAGCGTTCGGTCGCGGGCCGCGGCCAGACCCGGCCAGAGCTCCAGGACCACCACCGCCAACACCAGCAGCAAGGGGATGGTCCAGCTCCTGGTCACCGCCTGGATCAGGCCCAGGACCAGCGGGCCCGCGGCGGCGATGAGGTAGCCGGTGCCCTGGGCCATCGCCGAGAGCTGCACGGCGGTGGCGGCGTTGGCCGACCGCAGCACCATGAAGAGCAGCGCCAGGGAGAAGCTGGCACCGCTGCCGATGCCGAAGATGGCGACGAAGAGCGGGGCCAGCCCCAGCGGGCCGAAGAGGACGCCCAGCAGCCCCACGACAGTCAGCGGCACGCAGGCCCAGATCCCCAGCCGCTGGTCCCGGCCGCGACTGGCCAGCGCCGGGCCCAGAAGGTTGCCGCCGATGCCAATTACGGCCAGCACCGCCAGCAACAGCCCGGCGGCCTGGGCGCTGTCCCCGCGGGCGCGGTAGACCGAGGGCAGCCAGGAGAGCATGGCGTAGTAGATCAGAGACTGAAGGCCGAAGAAACCGGTCACGGCCCACAGCACCGGACTGGACCACAGCCTGGCCGTCACCGGAGCTGGACCCCTTTCGACATCGGCTGTGGACCGGGATCCCGAATGACCCAGCTGGGTCAGCCAGACCACGCCCGCCAGCGCCGCCGGCAGCGCCCAGATGCCCAAGGCCAGGCGGATCGAGCCAGACGCGTGCAGCACCGGGACAGTCAGTCCCGCGGCCATGCCGGCGCCGACGCTGAGGGAGACGGTGTAGGCCGAGGTCATGGCGGCCGCCCGTCCGGGGAACCGCCCTCGGATCAGGGCCGGCAGGACCACGTTCATAACCGCCACCCCCAGCCCGGTGAGCACGGTGCCCACGAAGAGTCCCGCGCCGGGCCAGACGGCCCGGACCACGAGCCCCAGGGTGAGGACGCCGACCACCAGCAGCAGCAGTTGCTCCTCCCCAAGGCGGCGCCGCAGCGACGGCCCCGCCAGAGCGGCCAGGCCGAAGCAGACGACCGGCACCGTGACCAGGAGCGACTGGGCTCCTCTGCTCAACCCCAGATCGCCCAGGATCGGCGGCACCGAGCTGACCGCCACCCGGAGGTTGTAGGCGAGCAGCAGCAGCGCCAGGACCCCGAGCGCCCCCATCCGCCGCGACACCGCTTTCCCCGAGGGGTGAGTGGCGATCAGCCGGTCGGCAAGGCCGGCTCCGCCGCCGGCGCCGACGCCTTCGGGCTCCCGGCTCGCGCGTGGGGGCGGGGCTGCCGGCCTCCGGGCTTGGGACTGAGCCCGGTGACACGCAGGACCTCCTGTTCGTCAAGGGACTCGTCCTGGAGCAGGGCCTCGATCAGTGCGTCAAGTTTGTCCCGGTTCTGCAGTAGGAGTTTCTGGGCCTCCTCGAAGGATTCCTCGACGATCCGCCTGATCTCCGAGTCGATCACCTGGGCGGTGGCCTCGCTGTAGGGACGCTGGGGCATGACCAAGGACTGGCCATCAGGCTCCTCGGAGAGGTTCAGTGGCCCGACCTTGGGGCTCATACCCCAGTGCACCACCATGTGGCGGGCCAGCTGGGTGACCTGGTGCAGGTCGTTCTCAGCCCCGGTGGTGACCACTCCATAGCACAACTTCTCCGCCGCCCTCCCGCCCAGCGCCCCGACGATCCGGGCCCGAAGATAGGTCTCGGGGTAGTTCTGGCGGTCGTCCACCGGGGACTGGACAGTCACCCCCAAGGCCCTCCCCCGGGGCACGATTGAAACCCGCCGCACTGGGTCGGCATCCTCGACCAAGAGGCCCAGGAGGGCGTGGCCGCTCTCATGGCAGGCGGTGCGGCGCCGGTCCTCCTGAGTCAGAACGATCCGCCGGGCGGCCCCCAGCAGAACCTTCTCCAGAGCGTCGGTGAAATCCGCCTGGGCGACTGACGGGCGCTCCCGCCGGGCCGCCAGCAGGGCCGCCTCGTTGACCAGGTTGCGTAGCTCGGCGCCGACCAGCCCCGGCGTCTGCGAGGCCAGGACGTCGAGGTCGACGTCCTGGGCTAGGGGCACGCCCCTGGTGTGGATCTTGAGGATGGCGCTTCGGCCCACCCGGTCCGGGGGCTGGACCATGACCCGCCGGTCAAAGCGGCCCGGCCGCAGCAGGGCGGCGTCGAGGACATCGGCCCGGTTGGTCGCGGCCAGCACGATCACCCCCTCGCGGGAGTCGAACCCGTCCATCTCGGTCAGGATCTGATTGAGGGTCTGCTCCCGCTCGTCGTGGCCACCGAAGTTGGCCGCCATCCCCCGGGCCCGGCCGATGGCGTCCAGCTCGTCAATGAAGATGATGGCCGGAGCCGCCGCCCGGGCCTTGGCGAAGAGGTCCCTGACCCTGGAGGCACCCACCCCAACGATCATCTCGATGAATTCCGAGGCCGACAGATTGAAGAAGGGCACCCTGGCCTCCCCCGCCACGGCCCGGGCCAGGAGCGTCTTGCCCGTCCCCGGCAGCCCCACCAAGAGCACCCCCTTGGGCACGGTGCCTCCCAGCCGCTGGTACTTGGCCGGCTGGCGCAGGAAGTCGACGATCTCCTCCAGCTCCTCCTCCGCCTCCTCAATCCCGGCGACGTCGGCAAAGGTTGTCCCGGGGCGCTCGCTGTCGGTGAGACGGGCCTGGGTCCGGCCCATGCTGAAGAGCCCGCCGCCCGCGTTCCCCGCCATCCGCCGCATCAGATAGAGAAAGGCCACGACGATGAGCAGGGTGGGCCCGAAGCTCAGCAGCAGCTCCTCCCAGAAGGGGGTAGCCGAGGACTCCGCGTTGACGGTGACGTTGTGCTTCTGGAGCAGGGATTCCAGGCTGCCGCCGGCGAAGCTCGGCACCTGGGTCTCGAAGTGGGTCGCCTTCTCGCTGCTGCCGCTGGCGCCGCCGGTGGGGTGTTTGAAGCTGCCCTTGATGGTCCCCGAGCTGGCGGTGATGCTGCTGACGTCGTTGTGGCCGACGTCCTTGACGAAGGTGCTGTAGGGGATGGTGATGGTCTTGGGCCCGGACGGCGCCAGGAAGACGTTGACGATGAGGATGTTGAGGATCAGGATCACGAGCAGCGGCAGCCATCCCCGCAGGTAGCGCCAGCGCGAGGGTGGCGGTCCCTGGGGAGGCCGTCGGGGCGACCCGGATGGGGGTGGGTTGGCTCGATCGGCCATGGTGGGCACGCTAGCAGATGGACTCGGAGGCTATCCCCATCGGCGCTCAAGTCGCCAGCGGCCGGTGGCCGGCGCGAAGCGCAGATCCAGGCAGGCCCCGTCGTTGAGCAGCACCCGCCAGCAGTCCCGGAGCCCACTCTGCTCCGGGGCTGCCCGCCACCAGCCCACCTCCACTCGCCAGCGCTCCGCCACCGCGGTGACGTCGACCCAGCCCCGGCCCAGGTCGACCGCCTGAGGCCGTCCGCGCGGGGTCTCGGCCCTGACCCGGATCCGGCTCATCCCGCGCGCCAGGCCAGCCGCTCCTCGGGCAGATCCCCGGGGTGGCCCGGGCGGACCTCGATCCGCCAGACCAGTCCCTTGCCGAAGCGGTCGTGGAGTCGGTCCACCTCGCGCTGCACCGACTCCGGGTCGGCGGTCCGGCCCTGCCAGAGACCGAACTGACGGCCGGGCTCGGGAAGTAGGTCCAGGGCGTCCAGCTCCACCACCCCCACCGGCAACGGGGGACGGGCGCGGCGGAAGAGGCCGAGCAGCGGCCCGAGCAATTCCTCGACGCTGGCCATGGGCAGGCTGGGAGCCACCTCTCCCCACCACAGCTGGCGGTCCCGGTGGGTCTCGGACCCATCCTCTGCCCGCAGGACCAGCCGGATCCGCCCCGCCGCCCGCCCCTGTCGCCTCAGCTCCTGCGCCAACCCCCGGGCCAGCTCCCGGGCCCCGAAACGCAGCGCCTCCGAGTCCTCCACCCCACCCGCCAGGGTGCGGCGGACACCGCAGGCCGGTTCTTCCCGCCAGGGGTCGATCGCGGCCCCGTCCAGGCCCCGGCAGAGCCGGTGGAGCCGGATCCCGTCCGGGCCAAACTGGCGCTGCAGCTCCGCCGGGGTGAGGACGGCGCAATCGCCGCAGGTGGTGAGCCCGAACTGCAGCAGTCGCTCCTGGATCTCCTCGGGGATGGGCAGGCGGGTCACCGGCCAGGAGGCGAGGAACTCCACCACTCGGCCCAGGGGTACCTGGTGCACCCGGCCGGGCGCCGCCCGCTGCGCCGCCACCCAGGCCGAGAAGCGGGACGGACCCACCCCCACCTGGGGGCTGAGCCCCAGCGTCGCCTGCAGGGCCCGCCCGCAGGCGGCCGCCCGCTGCCCCGGCTGGGCCAGTCGGGGGTCATTTCCGGAGAGGTCGACATAGGCCTGGCTGTCGTCCGCCCACTCCATCAGCGGACTCAGGCCCGCCAGCGCCAGCCGGGCCTGCTGGCGCAGCTCAGCCAGGTCTCGGGGGGCGTGGGTCACGCGGGCCGCCAGGGGGCAGAGGGTTGTGGCCCGGTTCAGGTCCTGACCCGGCCTCACCCCCTTGTTCGTGGCCGCCCAGGAGGCCGCCACCACCACCACCCGGCCCGATCCGTCGGCGCCGCTCACCAGGACCGGCTCCGGTTTCAGCTCGGGGTGGGCCCGCCAGGCCAACACCAGGGCCAGGTGGGGGAAGCTGAGGCAGGCAAGGCGACCGCTGGCGTCCGGCAGAGCCATCTCAGCCGGCCGCCAACCGTAGCCGCTTCCAGGGCGACCGGCCCTCCCCATCCGCCACCTCCGCCAGCTGGCGGGCCCCCACCAGGGTCTGGTAGGGGCGGGGGAAGTCGAGCTGGAGCCAGCAGCCGGCTCCGGGAGCGGCCAGGTGGCTGCGGCCGACCCGCACTCCCAGTTTGAGCCCGCACACGTCCCCATGGGCCAGGACCCACTCCAGCCGCCGACACTCCAGCTCCAGGCAGATCCGCTCGCGCAGCTGGGCCGGAACCCCCCTACCCGCTAGGACCAGCGCGGCGGCGCCACCAGACACCAGGGCGCGCAGGAGCTGGGACGGCGCCGCCTCCGGTGTCAGCCGAGACCAGTCATCGCCCACCAGCAGGCACAGGTCCACCCCCACCCGGGCCAGGGCCCGCGCGGCCGCCCACCCCTCCTCGGACCGTCGGGGCCGCACCAGCCAGCAGTTGGCCAGCTCTCCCTGGTAGGCGGCGATGCTCCCGGGGTCCAGCTCCGCGGTGAAGTCGACGACGACCAGGTTGGCGGATCGGGAGACCGCCGCGGCCACGGCCATCCCCAACTCGAAAGCGCCCGATGAGGGCCCTCCCCGGAGCTGGCTGATCCGACCCCGGGGCAGGCCCTGGCAGGCGGTGATGCCATCCAGGGGAGCCACCCCCGTCGCCAACCCCGGAGGTGGTGTCAGCGCTCCGGAGCCGACCGTGCCCGAGCCATAGCGGCGGTTGAGCGAGTCCAGGGCCAGGGCCAGCGGCCCCACTCCAGCGACGCTCGCCTCCCCTCCAGCTCCCGGCTCGACTGGCTCCCAGGGCATCGAGATCCCACCAGGCTCGGGGCCACTCCTCGGAGGCTGTCCGGGGGCCCCTCCCCGCCAGCCCCCCCATGATACGAACATCAGTTCGATGCAGCAAGCCCCGGCCCCCGGCCACAGGTCTCCGCTGCGACAGCGACTACCCGATAGCGAAAGCGCCCACGTTTTCCTTAGTATTCCCGCGTCGCCGGTGACGGTCCCGGTTTGTCCACAGGGAGGTTCTCATCTTATGAATCGCCGCGAGCTAGCCAAAGACCTGCAAAATCGAATCAAGTTCGAGGGTGAAGACGGCAAGCAGGAGCCCTTTTTCACAAGTTTCCTGCTGGCCGACGACACTCTCAAGCTGATCTTCCAGACCATCGGGGGCCAGCTCCAGCAGGGGAGCGAGGTCTCGATCGCAGGCTTCGGCCGCTGGAAGGTGCGCCAGACTGCGGCGGGACTGCGGCGCAACCCCCAGACCCAGGAGATGGTGCGGGTT
Organism: Candidatus Dormibacteria bacterium; assembly: GCA_050734425.1. GTDB lineage: Bacteria > Chloroflexota > Dormibacteria > Aeolococcales > Bog-877 > Bog-877. The sequence continues at coordinate 2,592 of JBOHUL010000011.1, read as the reverse complement.
CCCGCCTCGCAGAAGGTGCGCTTCTATCCCTCGACCGCCCTCAAGGCGGCAGTCGCGGGCAGGTCGGGCTCAAGGCGGCGCAGCAGCCGGCGCAGCTGAGTTTGGACGGAGCGCGCAGGTGCGCATCGCTGTAGTCGGCGGCACCGGTTTCGTGGGCAGCCACGTGATCCCGGAGCTGCTGGCGCACGGACACGAGCTGCGGGTGGTCGGGCGCGGGGCGCGCTCGACCACCCTGCCACCCGGCCTGGACCCAACCCAGGCCGACGTAGTCAGCGGCCGCGGCCTGGAACGGGCCCTGGAGGGATCGGAGGCGCTGGTCAACCTGGTGGCGGTTATCCGCGAGCGGGGGCTACAGACCTTCCAGGCGGTCAACGCCGACGGCACGGCCAATGTCGTCCGGGCGGCGACCGAGGTTGGGGTCAGCCGCTTCGTCCAATTCTCGGCCATCGGCGCCGATCCTGACCCGCAATTCCCCTATCTATGCAGTAAATGGCAGGGTGAGCAGGCGGTGATGGCCAGCAGCATGAGCTGGGTCATCCTGCGCTCGTCCACGATCTTCGGCAAGGGCAAGGGCTTCTTCACCCAGTTGGCCAAGGCCATCGCCTTGCCGGCTCCCTTCCTCATCATCCCTGGCGACGGCACCACCGTCTTCCAACCCATCGCCGGCGAGGATGTCGCCCGGTGCGTGCGCATGGCGGTCGAGGAGCCCCAGCGCGCCCGCCAGACCTACGAGATCGGGGGGCCGAAGCACGTGAGCCTGGAGCAGATAACCGAGGAAGTGGCCCGGGTAACCGACAAGGAGTGGTTCGGGATCTCCAAGCGCAAGCCCCTGCACCTGGACCCCAGGATGCTGCGTCCGGGGGCGGTGCTGATGGACAAGCTCCTCTCCGATCCCTTGGTCACCCCACAGCAGCTGGACATGCTGGGCAAGGCCAACGTCACGAGGGTGGATGCGGTCCGGGTCGATTTCGGATTCGAACCCCGACCGATGCACGGCAACCTCGACTACTTGGTGCGACCCCGCCGCTGGCCCAAGCTGGCGGCCTGATCGCCCGGCCCAGAGCAACCCAGAGGAGGAGAAGCGGATGGCCGAGACGGAGTGGACACCGCAGCAGATAATCGACAAGATCCCCGAGGCCTTCCAGGCCGACAAGGCCCAGGGACTCAGCGCCGTCTACCAGTTCGACATCAGCGGGGACAGCGGCGGCAACTGGTACCTCGAGGTCAAGGACGGCCAATGCCAGGTGACCGAGGGGACGAGCCCCGCGGCCAACACCACCTTCACCATCAGCGACGAGAACTTCGTCAAGCTGATCACGGGCAGACTCGACGGCACCATGGCCTTCATGACCGGCAAGCTCAAGCTCAAGGGCGACATGGCCCTGGCCATGCGCCTCTCCGGGCTCTTCCACCTAGCCGTCTAAGCCGTCCTGGAACGGCCCTCGAGCCGCTCTGGGCAGCGGACGAAGTAGGGGCAGGAGAGGCAGGGCCGATCAGGGAATCCCCGGGTCGCGCCGTAGTCAGCGGCCGCCACCCTGGCTCCGGCGGCGCGGGCCCAGGTGAGGGCCGCCGCCAGCTCCTCGGGGCCGGTCGCCACCGGCATGACTTCGCCTGTGCGGAGCAGCACCAGCGCCGCCCTCACCTCCTGCTCGGGGCCCTTGGGTCCCATTGCTCCGGCCCGGACGGCGGCGGCGTAGAGCTGGAGCTGGCGGCGGTAGGCGGCCAGCTCCGCCGGCTCCAGGGTGCGGTTGCTCTTGTAGTCCAGCAGCAGCAACCCGCCATCCTCGACCCGAGCGACCCGGTCGACCAGTCCTACCAGCGGCGGGGCCTCGGCGCCGGCCCAACCCTGCCAGCTGAACTCGAATTCGGTTGCGACCGTGGGCAGTGCGGCGACGGGGGTCTCGAGGTAGCGGCGCAACATCGAGCGGGCCTCCTCTTGGACCGCCGCCGGCAGTGGCCACGCCAGCCGCTCGAGTTCCGCCAGCGCCGCGGCGGCGGCGGGAGTTCGGTTGGGCGACTGGCTGTGAATCCGCTCCAGCGTCGAGTGGAGCAGGAGCCCCAGCTGGCGCGCCTGCTCCCGAGTGCCCAGAAGCCCCATCCCGCTCACCCCTCCGGCTGGCGCTTCCGCCTCTGGGAACTGAGCCACATAGCGGAACCAGAACTGGCGGGGACACTCGTACAGCATCTGGATCGCGGTGTAGCTCAGGCGCTCGATCGCCGGGTCGGTCCTCACCGGCACGCCCCAAAGCCGCTCCAGTTGCCCCAGCCGTTCCTCCACCGCACTCCAGGCGAGGGGCATGGCCGGACTCGGTGATGGGAGCTGCGCCAGCGGCTCGAGCGACCCCCGCCCAGGGGCCCAGGGTGGATCCTGGGTGGCGCCAAACCCAGGCCAGCGGCTGACCCAGTCTCGGCCTGCATCGGCCGCTGTGGCCAGCTCCACGAACTCGCCCTTCTCCCCCGCCCGACTGGTGCTGACCAGCAGGAGATCGCGGGCCCGGGTCATGGCGACGTAGACCAGCCGGCGGTGCTCGTCCCGCTCCAGCCGGCCCTCGCCGCTCGCCTTCCAGCGGCTGTAGGCGGCGGTGTCGCCAG
>JBOHUL010000010.1:0-41023 GCA_050734425.1 Candidatus Dormibacteria bacterium | reverse complement strand
CGACTTCGGCCCCGCGTCCGACCCATGGAACTCGTCTCGAGCTGCCAGAGCGCTCCGGACCGCGGCCCATTCTGTCAGGCTGTCCGGGCAAGTCAAGCGCCGCGATGGGGCTGTCCGTGTGGCGCTCCGAACCGTGGATCACGGTCACGCCGAGTCCGTGCCGGATCTCTAGGCAAGCGGCGCCAGGTGGTTGCCTCGTCAGGCGATGGCACGGCCGAAGGAGCGGGCGGCGAACCAGACCGCCACCGCGGCCAGGACCGCGATTATCACCACCCCCTGGTAGACGTTGGGGTCGCCCAGGTGCCCGAGGAACACGGCCCGGTTGGCGCTGACGGCGTGGGCGAAGGGGTTGAGGGTGGAGATGGTCCTGAGCCAGCTCGGGGCCAGGCTCATGGGCAGGAGCACCCCCGAGAGCAGCAGCAGCGGCAGGTTGGCGGTGAAGATCACCGGGGCGAATGAGTTCTCGTCCTTGAGGGCGAGGGCGACGGCGTAGGAGATGGAGGCGATCAAGAGCCCGATGATGGCGATCAGTCCCAGGGCGATGAGGATTCCGAGCGGCTGGAAGTTGAGGCCAAATGGCAGCGCCACCAGGACCAGGATCGCCGACTGGATCAAGAGCACCAGCATGTCCCGCAGCGCTCGACCGAGGAGCATGGCGACCCGGCTCACGGGGGTTACCCGGAGCCGCTCCACCACTCCCAGGCGCAGCTCGGCTATGAGGCTGAAGCCCACCCCGGAGGCGCCGAACAGTCCCAGCTGGATCAGAAGCCCGGGAACGAAGACGTTGTAGGCGCCGCCGTGGGGGAACCCCGGGACCTGGGCCACGGACTTGAGCAGCGGGGCGAAGAGCAGGAGGTAGAGCACCGGCTGCAGCACCCCCACCGCGACCCAGGCGGGGTTGTGGATGAAGATCCCGAAGTAGCGCCGGAATACCAGCAGGGTGTCGCGCCAGAGCTTCATCGGATTCTTCCCTCTTGCATTCAGGCGGCCTCGGACTCGCGCAGGCTGCGGCCGGTGCTGTGGAGAAAGACATCGTCCAGGCTGGGGCGGCTCAGCGAGATCCCCTCCAGCCCTAGCTTGGCCTCGTCCAGCAGCCGGATCACCTGGGGGATGGCCGTCTCGCCCCGCTCGACGTAGAGGCGGAGAGTGCCGGCCTCGGCCGAGGCCTCGCGGACGAAGGGCTGAGATCGGAGCAGGCGCAACGCCAGCGCCTCGTCGCCTTGGACCCCGACGGTCACCAGGTCCCCGGCCACCGCGTGCTTGAGGGCGTCGGGGGTACCCTCGGACACGATCTGGCCGTGGTCGATGATCGCGAGTCGGTCGCAGAGCGCGTCGGCCTCCTCCAGGTAGTGGGTGGTGAGGAAGACTGTGGTGCCCTGGTCTCGGAGCTGGCGGACCTCGTCCCACATCCGCGCCCGGCTCTGGGGATCGAGGCCGGTGGTGGGCTCGTCCAGGAAGAGCAGCTGGGGCCTGTGGACCAGCCCCACCCCGACGTCGAGGCGGCGGCGCTGGCCGCCGGAGTAGGTCGAGATCTTGCGATCGGCGCACGACTCCAGCTCCAGCCGCTGCAGCAACTCCCGGGCCCGCAGCCGCGCCTCCTTGGTGCTCATGCCGTAGAGGCAGGCCTCGAAAACGAGCTCGCTGCGACCCGTCACCTCCAGGTCGCAACCCCCCTTCTGGCCGACGTAGCCGATTCGCTTGCGCACCTCGCCTGGCTGGCGGCGGAGGTCCTGCCCGACCACCGTGGCCTCGCCCGAGGTGGGCGGCAAAAGGGTCGCCAGCATCCGCAGGGTGGTGGTCTTCCCGGCGCCGTTGGGCCCGAGAAACCCGAAGATCTCGCCCCGGTGGACTTCGAGGTCGATCCCCTTGACCGCCTCAACCTCAGACTTGCGCGACTTGAAAACGCGCCGCAATTGGTGTACTTCGATCACGTTCTCGCTGCGGCCCACGGTCATGACTTGCCTCCCTGCTCCAGCCGGAGCTTGCGGTCAGCTCCCTTCGGCCGGCGCAGCGCCAGCGGCGCCTCCCCGGGCTCCGGGACCTGCAACTGGGCATGGCCTTCGAGCCAGGCCGGGTCTCCTGCCAGCTCCCCGGAGCGCAGCTCCGCAACCAGGCGTAGGACCCAGTCCAGCTCCGCCCGCCAGAGGCAGGCCTCGTAGTCCCGTTCCAGGATGAAGAGCCGCGGCATGCCGAACTGCTCGATCAGCGACGACCTCGCGGCCTCGATGGCGGCGATCCGCCCCTGGAGGTGGACCACCCGCCGCGCCAGAGCCACCACCGACTCGCGTTGGCTGAGAGAGCCGATGAGGCTCAGGGCGGCGCTGAAGGACCGAGGGCCGCCGACCGGGTCCGAGAGCAGGTCGATCAGCCAGTTGCGGTACTCCTCCCGGCCCTGGTCGGTGGCGTGGTAGACGCTTCGCTCGGGCCGGTGGCCGTCCCGGAAGGTCTCCAGCAGCTCGACCAGCCCTCCCCGCACCAGCCGCTCCACCGCCCGGTAGATGGCCCGGGCGCTGCCCTGAGCAAAGTCCTTGTGGCGGTCGCGGAGCTCCCGTTGGATGTCGTAGACGTGACGTGGCCGCTCGCAGAGCAGTCCCAGGGCGGCCAGGGTGGTCAGGTCCTGACCCGGTCTCGTCCAGATGCTTTCCGACATAGTGCGAGGCGCACTATACCATCCCGCAACATTGGTAGCAACTCCGGCCATGGTGCGAGGTCAGCGGGCCAGCCGGAGAGCAACTGCGCCAGCTGGAGATCCAGCCCCTGGTCGGGACGCCTTCAGCCGGCGGCGCCTCGGTCGCGGTAGTCGCGGAGGTCGCCTAGGTGGGCGTCGAGATGGTGGTAGAGCGCCTCGTCGCTTCCAAGCAACTGCCCCACGCGCTCCCCCAGGGAGGGCCCGCCGCTCTCCGCCTCCTCGGCCCGCGAGTACCAGGTCGGCTCGGGCACTTCGCGGATGGCCTGCAGGAGTTGAGCGTGGGTGTCCTCCGCTCCGGCCAGGAGGTCGGCCAGCGCCAGCTCGCGCTTCTCCAGGACCATCTTGGCGTTGAGGTCGTCCAGCGGCAGGTCGGGAGGCGTGGCGCCGCGTCCCGCCCTGCGCCCCCGGATGGCGCCCAGCGCCAGCTCTTCCCAGCTCATGACGTGCCCGACCAGGTCCCGCACCGACCAATCCCCGCCCCCGATCGTTCCCTCACGCTCCAGCTCCCTCCCCGCCACCTGCCGCAAAAGGGAGCGGAACTGAGAGTGGAGGCCTTCCACTTCGACAACCGCCTCCTCCCGGCTCGGGGTGGCCACGGAGGGCCACCTTCGGGGGTGGCAGGATTCCCTGTCAACCGACCAGGGCGCTGACCTCGGTGCCCGCCAACTGCCGCAGGTCCTCCAGGGCGTGGTGCTCGATCCGGCGCCGCGTGTGGCGCTCGATGTCCCGGATCTTGAGGATCTCGATCGGGGTGATCAGGGTCAGGGCCACCCCGTCCTTGCCCGCCCGCGCCGTCCGCCCCACCCGGTGGACGTAGTCCTCGGCCGTCGAGGGAACGTCGTAGTTGATGACGTGGCTGATGTCCTCGATGTCGATGCCCCGGGCAGCGACGTCGGTGGCGATGAGGAAGCGCACCTTGCTGTTGCGAAAGCGCTGCATCGCCTCGTCTCGCTCCCGCTGCGAAAGGTCGCCGTGGATCACGGTCACGTCGTAGCCGCGCCGCAGCAGCGACTGGTGCAGCTGGTCGGCGTTGCGCTTGGTGTTGCTGAAGATCAGCCCCGAGGTCACGGTGGGGCTGTCCAGGAGCATCTCCAGCGCCTCCTCCTTCTCCGACCAGGAGCATTCGATGCACCACTGGCGCACCGTCGGCACCAGCTCGGTGCGGCCGCTCACCGACAGCGTCTCCGCGTCGTGCATGTGCCGGCTCGCGAGCCGATGCACCCAGCCCGGAACGGTCGCCGAGAAGAGCATCGTCTGGCGCTCCTTGGAGCACTGGGAGAGGATCCGCTCCACGTCGGGGGCGAAGCCCATGTCCAGCATCCGGTCGGCCTCGTCGAGGACGGCGAAGCCGATGGCGCGAAGGGACAGAGTCCGCCGCTGCAGGTGGTCCAGGACCCGACCCGGAGTTCCCACAACCACCTGGGGATGGTGCTTGAGACCCTCCAGCTGGCCCCGGATGGGGTCGCCGCCCACCACGGCAAGGATGTGCACCGGGCCGCCCTGGGCCAGCTTCTGGAACTCCTTGGTCACCTGGGCCGCCAGCTCCCGGGTGGGGCACAGGACCAGGGCCTGGACCTCGTCCCCTTCAGGATTGAGCCGCTCCAGGATGGGCAGGGCGAAGGCGGCGGTCTTGCCTGAGCCGGTGCGGGCCTGGCCGATCAGGTCCTTGCCTGAGAGCGCTACCGGCAACGCCAGTCCCTGGATCCGCGTGGGCTGGTCGTAGCCGATTGACGCCAGCGTCCGCAGGGCGAGCTCGGAGAGGCCGAGCTCGGCGAAGGTCACAGTGGGGGCGGGGTCCGGCGCCGGAGCCACCTGGGGAGTGTCGTAGGCGATCCGATGGCTGGGCCGGAAAGGACGCCTGGAGCGGGTAGGCAACGAACTCAATATAACCTAAGTCGTGATGATGGCCCCCATCCCCGAGTTGAACCCTCAACTTCGGGATGGGAGATTCGGTCCACTCAGCCGGCGCCGACGTCCCGCTGGAAGAGGCTAACCGTGAGTCCCGGCAGGTGGCTCTGGCTGGCGCCATGGCCCACCTCCCGGTCGCCGACATGTACGAAGCCCTGGTTCTCGTAGAAGGCCCGCAGACGCAGGTTGGCCTGGAGGCAGTCCAACCGCAGCCAGCGGCGGCCGCGGCGCCGCACTTCGGCCAGGGCCCAGTCGATGATTCGGGGACTCTGGCCCTGGCCCCGGACCTCTGCCGCCACCGCCAGCCGGTGGAGGTAGAGGGCCTCGCCGTCGTCCGGGCCCCAGAACTCCTTGTCCTCGAAGAGAAGCCAGCACACTCCGATGGCCCGGCCGTCACCAGCTGCGCCGCCCGCTTCGAGTACGAAGACCTCGCCTCGGGCGATCCCGGCCTCCACGAAGCGAGCTGAGAACCGGGTCGGCCACTGGTCGAAGCCCAGGCTGCGGGCATGGGCGCCGGCCGCGGCCAGGAGGTCGCGGATCGCCTCCCCCTCGCTGGGGCGAGCCGGACGTACGGCGGCATCCCCGTCGGGGGTGGCGTCGGGTCGCTTCTCTGGCTCTGCCACTCTTGCCGTCTAAGGAATGCCAGCGCCGGCTCTCAGCGAGAGGGACATGCCCGCCGGCCGATTCGGGGCTGGGGGAGTGGTGGCGTGGCGGAGGCAACTGCCACGGACCTCGACGTGGCCGGCCAACGCCCGGCGACCAGCCAGAATCCCCTCGATGAGAGGCCCAGTGGCGCGTGGGGGCGCCACGGGATCCTGTAGGGTCACCACCGCGCGGAGCGAGGCACCAGGCTTTTCGACGTGCAGTACCTCCCGGTCTCTGCCCTGGGACGCCGACTCCCAGGCCCGTGGACCACAGCGGCGGTCCGGATGATGCCGCCTCTCACCGCTCGCCAGCGGACCTGGCTCTTGGCGGGCTCGGCATGGCGCCGCGGTCGCACGGTCTGGAGAATAGCTCCACTTCGAGGCAACGCGGTGGCCGCGGGTGCGGGGCGGGCCCCTGGCCGACGTGCCGCCTGGACCCGCTCTGCCGATCGCCCTCCCCAGCTCGCGGTCCGAGTCTCAGATGCCATCCGCGAGAATGGCCTACCGGTGGCCAAAGTGATCATGACGCTGCCCCTTCCGGGTCGGGCCGAGGCCCTGCTGCGGGAGCGGTGCCAGGTCGAGACGCTCGGTGAGATCCTGTCGCCGGAGCGCTATCAGGAGCGAATCGCCGGCGCCGACGCCCTGCTGCCCCAGCTGCGCGACCGCATCGACTCCGCCGCCCTCGACGCCGCCGGTCCCCAGTTGAGAGTTGTCTCCAACTACGCCGTCGGTCTGGACAACGTCGACATCCCCACCTGCACCGCCCGGGGGATCTACGTCGGCAACACCCCACTGGTCCTGACCGACGCCACCGCCGACCTGGCCCTGGCGCTGATCCTGGCCACCGCCCGCAGGGTGGTTGAGGGAGACCGGGAGATGCGTCAGGGCCGTTACTTGGGATGGCACCCCGACTACCTCCTGGGCCGCGAGGTGACCGGCGCCACCCTGGGGGTGGTCGGCTTCGGCCGCATCGGTCGGGCGGTCGCCCACCGAGCCCATCTGGGGTTCGGGATGCGGGTCCTGGCCTATGACCCGCTGGGCGTCAGCGCGGAAGAGGGGGTTCCGGTCGAGGCCCTGCCCCTTGAGGAGCTGCTGCGCCACTCCGACTTCGTCAGCTGCCACGTCCCGCTCAGCGAGAGTACCCATCATCTGCTGGGCGCGCCCCAGTTCCGCCTGATGCGCCGGAGCGCGATCCTGGTCAACACCTCGCGGGGGCCGGTGGTGGATGAGCAGGCCCTGGTCCAGGCGCTCATCGCGGGGGAGATCGCGGGGGCCGGCCTCGACGTCTACGAGCACGAGCCCCTGATGGCCGCGGGGCTGGCCCGGCTCCCCAACGCCGTGCTCCTGCCCCACCTGGGCAGCGCCACCGTCGAGACCCGCTCCGCCATGGGCGAGCTGGCCGCGCGCAACATCCTGCGCGTCCTGGATGGAGGGGTCCCCGAGGCCTGGGCCAACCCCGAGCTCGGGGGGCGGCGTTGAGGCCTGAGCTCCTGGTCTTCGATCTCGACGGGACTCTGCTCGACCGGAGCCTGCGGGTCTCTGACCTGGACGTGGCCGGCGCCCGGCGCGCCCGCGAGGCGGGCCTGCGGGTGGGCGTGGCGACGGGCCGGATGTACCGCTCCGGCCTGCCCCACGCCCTGCGGCTGGGGGCCGACCTGCCGCTCATCTGCTACCAGGGGGCCCTGATCAAGGAGATGGCTCCCTCGACCGACGAGGAGGAGATGGCGAGGGCCAGGGTCCTGAGCCAGGACCCGGTCCCGGGGGAGCTGGGCCTGGAGGTGCTCAGAACCTGCCGGGAGCGGGGTTGGGCCCTCAACGTCTACCAGGAGGACCGACTCTTCGTGGAGGAGATCACCGACGACATCCGCTTCTACACCGGGATCGCCCAGGTGGAGGCTGAGGTGGCCCGGGACCCCAGCCTCGAGGAGCGTGTGGAGCGGGGCAGCACCAAGCTCACGGCGGTGGTCAAGGACGAGGCCCGCTTCCGCGAGGCGCTGGGGGAGTTGAAGCGGCGCATCGGCGATCGGGCAGAGGTCACCCGTTCCCTGGTCGGCTTCTGCGAGATCACCGCCCCCGGAGTCAACAAGGGCCGCGCCCTGCGCCGGCTCTGCGCTCACCTGGGGGTGGACCCCGACCGGGTGCTGGCGGTGGGGGACGCCCCCAACGACCTGCCCCTGCTGGCGGCGGCCGGGACCAGGGTGGCGGTGGAGTCGGCTGCGGAAGAGGTTCGCCGGGCCGCCGACTGGGTGGTCCCCGGCCCGGGAGATGGGGGGCTGGCGGAGGTGGTGCGGCGGGTGCTGCAGACCCCGGCCAGCGCGGCTTGAGGGCATCCCCCTGAGCCTTTCGGTGGGCATCGTGGGGCTGCCCAACGCCGGCAAGTCGACGCTGTTCAACGCCCTGACCAGGGCCCAGGCGGCGGTGGGGGCGTTTCCGTTCACCACCATCGAGCCCAACACCGGCGTGGTGCCAGTCCCCGACGACCGGGTGCAGCAGCTGGCCCAGGTCTTCTTGCCCCCGAAGCGGATCCCGGCCACGGTCACCTTCACAGACATCGCCGGGCTGGTGCGGGGCGCCCATCAGGGAGAGGGGCTGGGCAACCAGTTCCTGGGGCACGTCCGCCAGGCCGACGCCCTGGCCCTGGTGCTGCGAGCCTTCAGCGCCGAGGACGTGGGCCACGTGGAGGGCGTGGTGGACCCCCTCCGCGATCTAGAGATCCTGGAGCTGGAGCTGAGCCTGGCCGACCTGGCCACGGTGGAGCGGCGGCTGGACAAGGTTGGCCGGACGGCCAGGGCCGGCGCCGCCGACCGGGAGCAGCTGGCGGAGGTCTCGGGGCTGGAGAGGACCCGTGAGGCACTGCAACGGGGGACCGCCGCGCGCCAGGTTAGCCTCAGCCGCGAAGAGGCGGAGCAACTCCGGGGGGCGCAGCTGCTCACCGCCAAGCCCCTGATCCTGGTCGCCAATGTGGACGAGGACGCCCTGGGGTCCGAGCCCACCGGCGAGGAGATGGCGGGGCTGCGGTCGCGGGCGGAGGCGCGCGGTGCCGAGCTGGTGCGTGTCTCCGCCCGGCTGGAGGCGGAGCTGGCCGAGCTGGAGTTGGACGAGGCCCGGGAGTACCTGGGTCAGCTGGGGCTGGCCGAGGGCGGCCTGGCCCGGCTGAGCCGGGCGGGATACCGGGCGCTTCGACTTTTGACCTTCTTCACCGCCGGCGAGAAGGAGGTGCGAGCCTGGACCGTCCCCCAGGGGGCCAGCGCCAAGGACGCCGCCGGCGTTATCCACACCGACTTCGCCAAGGGCTTCATCCGGGCCGAGGTGTGCGACTGGCGGGAGCTGGTCGAGGCGGGCGGGTACGCCGCCGTCCGGGAGCGGGGCCTGCGCCGGCTCGAGGGCCGCGACTACGTGGTCCGCGACGGCGACGTGATGCACTTCCTCTTCAACGTCTGAGAGACCCTCGGCCTGAGCGCCGTGGTAGCCCTTGGTTGCCGGGGGTGGAAAAGCTGGGGACAAGTTGGTGCCTCAGAGGCCTTGCATTCCACAACATTCGGTGGTTAGAATGCTCGTCGGGCACAAGATGTGGCCCCACACACATCGCCCACGCAGGCAGTGGGCGCTGGCACCGCTTCGTCCCCTCCTTCGCCCAGCTGACCCCCCACCCAGCCGGTGCTCGCTGCCTGCACCCGTCCCGGGCCGAGCCGCCCCCGCGCAGCTTCTATACACTGGCCCCGCCCTCGTCCGGCGCCCGGCCGGGCGCCCCCCTTTGGAGCCTTCATCCCTTGGCGAGACGCAACCGCCGCCGCCAGACGGCGGGTGGTCAGAAGCGACCCCCGAGCCCGACCCCGCCGACCAAGGCGGCGGTGGGGAACGGTTCCGCGCCGCCCGACGTGGCGACCCCCGCCGAGCCTGCCGACGCCGCGCCAACCCGGGCCGCGGACGCGAGCGGGAGCGGCTCCTTTTTGCCCCGGCGCCAGGCGCAGACCGCGACCATGGCCCGGGAGGGGGCGCCGACCGAGGTGGGGGAGTCGGCACCGGCGGCGCCGGGGCAGCCGTCCCAGGCCTCTGGTCTGCCCCCCGCCGCCACTGACTCCTTCCTGCCCAAGAAGGGTGGCGGTCTGGGCAAGGCCGCCCGCCGGCGGCTGGAGCAGGAGAACCTGGAGCCCCTGGACGACACCTCCTCGGCCATCCCCGAGGACCGCGTCCCCTACCTCCGGCTCGACGTCCGCAAGGTGATCTTTGTCTCGTGTGTGATGGTGGCCCTGGTGATCCTGGCCGCCTTCATCCTCCACTGAGGGCGGCCCTTTTTCCCCCCACCCTATACTCGGCCCGATGCGGGTCATCCTCTACACCGGCAAGGGGGGTGTGGGCAAGACCACGGTGGCGGCGGCGACCGCGCTCAGATGCGCCGAGCGGGGGCTGCGGACGCTCGTGATCTCCACCGACGCCGCCCACAGCTTGGGGGACTCGCTGGACCGGGAGCTGGGCCCCGACCCGCTCGAGGTGGCCCCCAACCTCTTCGCCCAGGAGGTCAGCGCCCTCCACGAGATGGAGGGTCACTGGGACCGGATCCACGGCTACTTGGCGGTGCTCTTCAACAGCCAGGGGGTGGACGAGATCGTCGCCGAGGAGCTGGCCACCCCGCCGGGGATGGAGGAGATCTCGAGCCTGATCTGGATCCGGCGCCACGCTCAGCGGGGCGAGTACGACGTCCTCATCGTGGACTGCGCCCCCACCGGGGAGACCCTGCAGCTGCTGGCCTTCCCCGATGTGGCCCGCTGGTACCTCGACCGGATCTTCCCCCTGGAGCGGCGGGTGATGAGGGTGGCGCGGCCGGTGCTCCAGCCCCTGATCAAGATCCCCTTGCCCGCGGACGAGATCTACGGCTCGATCAAAGAGCTGCTGCTCGACCTGGACTCGATGAAGGAGGTCCTGAGCGACTCCAGGTCGTGCACGGTCCGCCTGGTGCTCAACCTGGAGAAGATGGTGATCAAGGAGGCCCAGCGGGCCTACACCTACCTCAACCTCTACGACTACCAGGTGGACGGAGTCCTGGTGAACAGGGTCCTGCCCGAGGTCGCGGGCCAGGGCTACTTCGCCGACTGGCGCCGCTCCCAGGAGCGCTATCGGGAGCAGGTGGACGCGGCCTTCTCGCCGGTCCCGATCCTGGAGAGCAAGCTCTTCGACCACGAGATCGTGGGGATGGAGAACCTGCACCTTCTGGGGGAGTCCCTCTTTGGCGAGCGGGATCCCAGCGCCATCTTCTACAGCAGCCGGCCCCAGGAGCTGCACAAGGAGGAGGACGGCTACGTGCTGACCCTGGAGTTGCCCTTCACCAGCAAGGAGCAGGTCGACCTGTCCCAGCGCGACGACGAGCTCTATGTCAGCGTCGGCCCCTACAAGCGCGAGATCAGCCTGCCCCGGGTGCTGCGGGGCCGGCTCACCACCCGCGCCAGCCTTGAGGCGGGGCGGCTCGCGATCCACTTCGGAGGCGCCGCCTGATGCGTTCCGAGGAGGCCAAGCAGCTGGGGGAGTGGGCGGCGAGGCAGCTGGGGCATGCCGCTGCCCGCGCCGCCGGCGAGCTGGGGGAGCTGGTGCCGGCCGAGTCCCGCAACCACCTGCTCAAGGCCCAGCGCGAGGTCCTGCTCGCCGCCCAGGCCGCGATCGAACACCGCCGCCGCCCGCGAGGCAAGTCCAAGGGCCGGCGTCGGGCGCGCAAGATCACCTTGGACTGAGCCAAGTTGCTGGGGACCGGGGTCGAGTTCTACCTCGTCCTGCTGCTCTTCGCCGTCCCCGGGATCATCATCGGCTTCACCGTCCACGAGTACTGCCACGCCCGGGTGGCGGTGAGCTACGGCGACCCCACCCCCCGGGCCCAGGGCCGGCTGTCGCTCAACCCGGCGGACCAGATCGACCCCTTCGGCCTGGCGGCGCTGGTCCTGGTGGGGATCGGCTTCGCCCGGCCGGTGCAGTACAACCCGTACCACGTGCGCCGGGGCCGCCAGCGCGCCTGGCTCTCGGCGGCGGGTCCGCTGAGCAACCTGGTCATGGCGGCGCTGTTGGCCTTCGCCCTCAAGCTCCTGATCCTGGCCGATCCCCAGGTCCAGACCTGCCTTTTGCCCAGCTTCGACCTGCCGCTGGCGGGCTACCTCTACTGGGTTCTGGTCGAGGCCTTCTTCGTCAACATGATCCTCTTCGTATTCAACTTGATCCCGATCCCACCCCTCGATGGCTATGGGGTGGCGGAGGGCCTCTTCCGCAGCCGCGCCCCGGCGCTCTTCCAGTGGATCGACCGCAACCGGATGGGGATCCTGATCGTGGCACTGCTGATCTTCTTCGTCCTGCCCAACTTCTTCCAGACCGGGATCTCGGTCGGGACACCCATCACCGGGGCCGCGGACTGGCTCTGGGGCATCGTCGTCACCGGCCGGCCGCCGCTGGAGCTCTTCCCGAATCTGAGCTACCTGATCGCTCCCTCCAACGCCGGGCTGGCCTCAGCCCTCTCCAACCCGTGCCTATCCCTCTACTAGCCCGGCCCAGCGGAGTCGGCGCCGAGGCGGTGGTGCTGGACCGATGGGGCCGGGTGCTGCTCCAGCTCCGGCTCTGGCCCTTGGGCTGGGAGCCGCCGGGCGGACACGTGGCCCCCGGGGAGGACCCGGCCCGGACGGTGGTGCGGGAGACCCGGGAGGAGACCGGGCTGGAGATCGAGGTCCAGCGTCTGTGCGGCCGCTACCGCTTCAGAGGCCTGCGCCAGGACTGGGACCTGGTCTTCCGGGCCCAGGTGGTGGGGGGGCGGCCCCGGCGCACTCGGGAGGCGGTCCGGATCCGCTGGTTCCTCCCCGACCGCCTGCCCCGCTCCATCTTCCCCTGGTACCGCCAGCGGATCCAAGACGCGCTGGCCGACCCCGAGGGCCCGGCCCCGGACCGGATCCAGTACGTGGGCCTGGGGACCGTGCTGGGCCACGGCCGCGCCATCCTCCAGGACCTGGTCCGCTGGCCTGGGCGCACCTCGTCGCCGCGAGCCTCTCCCTGAATTGGCGCTGATCGGCCTCGCCTTCGCCGGCGGCCTGGTCCTGATGCTGGTGGCGGCCACCCTCTTCACCAACGCCATCGAGTGGGGAGCACGCAGCCTGCAGCTGGGCCACGGCATGACCGGCAGCGTCCTGGCGGCGATGGGCACCGCCATGCCCGAGACCATCGTCCCCATCGTGGCGGTCATCGCCGGGGGCCGCGAGGCCAGCCAGACCGCGACCGGGGCCATCCTGGGCGCCCCCCTGATGCTGGCGACTCTCGGGCTGGGAGTGGTGGGGCTCGTGGGGATCCTGAGCCACCGCACCCACCTCCGGGTAGGCCCAGGTCCGGCGCGCCGGGTTCTGCTCACCTTCATCGTCAGCTTCGCCCTCCTGATCGGGGGCGCCTTCGTCGCCCCTCCCCTGCGCTGGGCCGACGCCGCGCTCCTGGTCCTGCTCTACGTCGCCTTCGTCCGCCGCACCATGCGCTCCGACGAGCCGGTGGAGGGGGATCTGGAGCCGCTCTGGTTCTCGCGCCTGGCCCGGGGCTGGAGCCCGGAGGGCCGGAGCAGGCTGGGGCTGCCGCTGCTCCAGGCGGTGGTGGGCCTGGTGGGCCTGGCCCTGGCCAGCGAGCTCTTCCTCTACGCGCTGCACCTCTTCGCCGCCCAGGTCCACCTGTCCTCGCTGGTGCTGGCCCTGCTTCTGGTCCCCATAGCGACCGAGCTGCCCGAGGTGAGCGCCGGCGCCCTCTGGATCCGGCGCAGCCGGGACCAGCTGGCTCTGGGCAACGTGACCGGCTCCATGGTCTTCCAGGCCAGCTTCCCGGCGGTGGTGGGGCTGTGCTTCACCACCTGGCGTCTCTCCAACGCCGGCTACCTCTCCGCCGGCCTGACTGCGGTGGGGGTGGCGGCGGCGGTGCTTGCCGCGACCCGCCGTGGAGTCAACGTCTACGTCCTCACCGGCATGGGTGGGGCGCTGTACCTGGCCTACGTGCTGGCGGTCCTGGTCTGGAGGGTCTAGGGTGGCGCCGATGCGCCCTGGCCCGCGGACTTGCTCCACTGCCCTCCTCGGCGCGCTGGCGCTGTCGGCCCTGGCGCTCGGCGGCTGCGGCCAGGGGCTGCCGGAGGCCCACACCCTGGTCCAGCGCACCGCCAAGGCGATGGCGGAGCTCAAGGGGTACCACCTGAGCGGGGAAAGCGAGGCCCTGGGCATCACCACCGCCTTCCAGCTGGTGGCGCTCAGGAACGGAGACTTCAGCGGCGCCCTGGAGATCCGAGTTCCCGGTGCCAAGCAGTTCACCAGCCGGGTGGTCGCCACCGGATCCAAGGTCTGGGTCCGCTCCCCCCAGGAGCTGGCCGAGCTGGGCATCACCTCGCTGCCGGGGAACCTCGACCCAAGCACCACCTGGGTGCTCCAACCGCAGGCGGTGGGGGCCGGCTACCGGCGCAGCGTCCGGCCCTTCGTCGGCAGGGGCCTGGGGAGCACCCTGGCCCAGGCCCTGCGAGGCCGGCTGACGGTGAGCCGGGGCCGGCGGGGGCACAGACCGGTGCTGCTGGTGGAGGAGCGCGGTGGGGGGTCATCATTACGGATGCTCGTGGCTCCCAGAAACGACCGCCTCCTGCAGCTGTCGATCGCCGGCCGGGCGCGGATCTCGCTCGACTACAGCGGTTTCGGCCAGGTGGGGTCGGTTGCGCCGCCCCCCGCCGCCGAGGTCTACGTGCCCCCGGCCCAGGCCAACCCGGGCTAGCCGTGGTCACCATCGGGGCGCACGTCTCCTGTTTGGGGGGGATCTCCACCTGCTTCGACCGGGCGCTGGAGATCGGGGCCGAGGCGGTCCAGATCCACCTCACCCCGCCCCAGACCTGGCGCCGGCTCCATCCCACCGAGGACGAGGTCTCCACCTTCCGGGGGCGGATGGCCGAGAGCGGGCTGGAGCAGTTCTTCTTCCACGCCGTCTACCTGATCAACCTGGCCACGGCCAGGGAGGACCTCCTGGCCCAGTCCCGGGGCTCGCTGCGCCACTCCCTGGAGATGGCCAACCTGCTGGGGGCCAAAGGGGTCGTCTTCCACCCCGGCTCCCACAAGGGTCAGGGCTTCGAGGCGGTGCTGCCCCAGATGGCACGGGCCATGACCTACGCTCTGGAGGAGTCGGGGGGCGAGAGCCTGCTGCTGATCGAGAACAGCGCCGGTTCCGGCGCCAACGTGGGCAGCACCATGGCCCAGGTGGGGGAGATGGTGCAGGCGGTCGGCAGTCCCCGCCTGGGACTCTGCCTCGACACCGCCCACGCCTTCACCGCCGGCTACGACCTGCGCCGCGAAGACGGCCTGGAGCGGCTGCTCTCGGAGCTGGGGCAGCACGTGGGCCTGGAGCGGCTCATCGCCATCCACGCCAACGACTCCAAGGCCGCCTTCGCCTCCAACCTCGACCGGCACCAGAACATCGGCGACGGGGAGATCGGCGCGGAGGGCTTCCGCCGTCTTCTGGGCCGCAGGGAGCTGGACCGGGTCCCCTTCATCCTCGAGGTGCCCGGGCTGGAGCGCCAGGGACCGGACCGAGCCAACGTGCAGCGGCTGCGGGAGCTGGCCGGGGTCCCACCACTGCCCAGCCCGGCGCTGGAGCCCATCTGATGGCCGACGAGTGCCTGCCTCTGCTGGCCGCCGTGGATTTGGGCGGGACCTGGCTGCGGGTGGGGGTCGCCCGCCAGGACGGGCGGCTCCGGCGCCGGCGGCGGGAGCGGACCCGGGCCCAGGAGGGGCCCAAGGCGGTGATCGCCCAGATCGAGAGGCTGGTGGCACAGGCGGTCGCGGCCGAGTCGCGGGGCCGGCCCCCGGGCCTGGTCCTGGCCGTGGGCGTCCCCGGGCCGTTGGAGCCGGGCGGGGTGGTGGTGGGGTCCCCCAACCTGCCCGGCTGGGACCGGGTCAGGTTGCGGGACCTGCTCGCGCGCTCCTTCGGCTGCGAGTGCCTGGTCGAGCACGACGCCAACCTGGGCGCGCTGGCGGAGCACCGCCGGGGCCGGGGCCGGGGCAGCAGCGACTTCGCCTACATCACAGTCAGCACCGGCATCGGCGCCGGGCTGATCCTGCGGGGCCAGCTCTACCGTGGCCACCGGGGCAGCGCGGGGGAGTTCGGCCACATGGTGGTGGAGCCGGACGGACCCAGCTGCAACTGTGGCAACCGCGGCTGCCTGGAGGCGGTCGCCTCGGGCACCGCCATCGCCCGGGACGCCGGCGCCCCCAGTGCTGCCGCGGCCAGCCGCCGGGCGGCCGCCGGGGACCCAAGGGCCCAGCAGGTGCTGCGGCGGGCGGCGCGCCACCTCGGTCTGGCCCTGGGGGGGCTGATAAACCTGCTCAATCCCGAGGTGGTGGCGGTGGGCGGGGGTGTGGTGGCCGCGTCGCCCCAGTTCTGGGAGTCGATCGTGGAGGCGGTCCCGGAGGCCTCCTTCCCCTCGAGCCGGGCCAGCTGCTCTTTGGTGCAGGCGGCCCTGGACGAGGACCAGGGCCTGCTCGGCGCCATCGAGCTCGGCCTTGACTTCATCCGCGACCAGAACCGTTCCCGTGGCAGAGTTGCCTCCTGAGCCCGGCGGTCCCCTGAGCCGGGCCTTCCCGCAGCGGTTGGCGGCGGTCATCCGCTGGAAGGATGGCGAGGAGGCGCGACAGGCGGTCCTGGCAGCCGTCCGGGCCGGGATAGCCTCGGTGGAGGTGACCTCGGGCACCCCGGGCGCCTTCGACTTGGTCCGTGAGCTCCGTCAGCGGCTGGGGGATTCCCGGGTGGTCGGAGCCGGGACCATCACCACGGCCGAGCTGGCGCGGGCGGCCCTGGCCAGCGGAGCCCAGTACCTGGTCACGCCCTACCTCTCGGAGGATGTGGCCGCCGTCGCCCGCCCACATGACGTCCTTCTGGTGATGGGGGCGACCACGCCCAGCGAGATCGCCCGGGCCCAGGCGCTGGGGGCTGACCTGGTCAAGGTGTTCCCGGCGGGTCCCATCGGCGGGGCGTCCTACATCGCCGCCATCCGCGGCCCGATGCCAGAGGTGCCGCTCTGGGTGAGCGGGGGGATCCGGGTCACGGAGATCGCCGACTACCTCAAGGCCGGGGCTCAGGTGGTGGGCCTGACCGCGGACCTCTTCCGTCCGCAGCTGCTGAGCGCCCACCGCTGGGAGGAGATCGAGAGCCTGGCGCGCACGGCTTTGGAGGCGGTCGCCGCCCCGGGGTCGGGCGCTGCCGACCCACCGACCCGCTAGTAAAGGCTGGGACCGAGAGCCGGAGCCCCGCACTGTCCTTGCGAGCTCAGAGCTGCTTGGCCAGCTCTGCCGCCTCCTTGACCAGGAGCTGGCCCAGCGTGGCCTCCAGGACCGGGTCGGCCCTCTGCCCCGGCAGGGCCACGCTGAGGGCGCCGAGCGGGCGACCGCCGGCGGTGGCGAAGGCCGCTGCCACTTCCTTCCAGGGGCTCCCGGGCTCTCCGGGGGAGGAGGCGAAGCCACTCTCCCTCACCTTGGCGAGCCGACTGGCGAGGTCCGAGGCGCTCAGGCCCGTCCGGGCCTTGCCGAAGGCGGCCACCACCGCCTTCTCGGCGAGAACCGCCAGCACCGCCAGCCCCGCGGCGGAGCCGGTGAGGGGCGTCCACTGGTGCAGCGCTGGCCTGACCTGGAGCGCATGGCGCGAGGGGACCTCGGCCGCATACAGGATGGCGATCTGGGGCTCGCCGTAGAGGGCCAGGAGGGTGGTCTCGCCGGACGTGCTGGCGACCCGGCGCAGGCTGGGCAGTGCCTGCTCGACCAGGGGGGCCCGCGCGGCGCCGCGCAGCGCCAGCCGGTAGAAGCCCAGGCTGAGGCGATAGCGCCCGGAGCTGGGCAGCGAGTCCACCAGCCCCTCCTCCTCCAGGGCCGCCAGTGAGCGGTGGACGGTCGAGGGGGCCATGGCCACGGCCCCGGCCAGCTCGCGCACCCCGTAATCTTCGGCGCCCCGGTCGGCCATCCAGCCTAGGAGCCGCACGGTCCGCCCCAGTGGATTGCGCTGGCGACTCAGCAGCCGCGCCACGGCTGCCCTCTCCCTCTCGGACATACCTTCACGAGCACTCCTCCCCGGGCAGTATAGGGCGCGTTCCGCAGGGATGAACGTGCCTTCTCGGAACCGCTTCGGCACCCGGCCGGCTACGGCCGATGCCCGCACGCGGCGCGTCCTCCGGCCATGTGTGCGGGATTGGTGCGCCGGCGCCCGGAACCGCCAATCCCACAAGCATTACCGCAGCGGCCCAGCAAGGGTTTGGAGACCAGCACCGGATGCGGCGACTGGCTCCGAGGCTTCTCTCCGCGGCAAAGGCGCGACGGCCCCCTGGCCGGAACCGCCCGAGTCTCAAGCCAAAGCGTCTGGCGGCCGGTGGCCGTGGCGGTGCACGCAGGCACCACGCTGGCTGGAGTACGTGATGCCGTCCGGGCTGCGGCCCCAGCCTGCGACTGGAGATTGTGCCTCGATGGAACATGACGGGAATGCTGAGGGGCTCAAGTCCGACGCCTCCAGGGGCTTCGGGCACCTGGTCAAGGGTCCGGATCGACGACTAGGCGAATGAGATCGGATGTCGCTCAGGGGTGCGTTGCCTGCCGCGGTGTCGCTAGCAGTCACTGCCGATCTCGGCTTGCGCATCTGGACAGGTTTCAGGAGTCCAGGGCAGCGGACGGAACCTCAGGTGTGGCTGCAGGAACGCTTGATCGAGCTCCAAACAGGGAGAGACCGACGGATCGATACCTGGGTGCGATGGACCAGCTCACGGGACTGGGTCGGTGCTGGAGCACCTGGCAGGTGGACCGGTCATCGCTGAATTTTCCGCGGCTTCGAAGATCCCGTATGCCGATAGGTGGCACGACCAGGGATGTTGGTTTCGCGCTCGCCAATGGTCGCCGGAGCGGAACCCTGGTGGTGGAGGGCTCGCAGCACGGCGCCGCCCGGGTGCTCTGGTAATCCGAGCCCTACGGGCCGGCCCTTGCTTGCCACCGTTTAGCCACTTGGTTGGGATCAAGCCGTGGAAGGCGTTGCGGATGAGGGCCGCGCAGTCCTGGCGCACGCACCGACGCAGCGCTCCCCCAGTCCCAACCACGGCCCCCGGGCTCGCGCCATGGAGCGGCCCCCATGCGGCGTTACCGAGCCCAGGTGCACCCAGGGCGCAGGCCTCTATCCAGCTGAGCTCCCGTTGGCCCGCGCTTGACCGCGAACCCGGGCGTCGTAGCAGGGCGGTTGCCAACCGAGCCCGGCTCCAGTGCCCCCGGCGAGGGCCGGGGCCCCCGCGGAACCGCCTCGGGCATTGGCGAGCCTGGGAGCGCGCTGGCGTGACGATTCGCCTGTCCCCGGGGTCGTCGCATCCGCCACTCGGTTCCTGCGACCGACCCTAACTCGCCTGCGCCGGGTTCCTCCCGCCGCAGCGTCCCAGACGGCCCGTCATCCCCGCCAGCCGCCCGTCTCAGGAGGTCTGCGAGTACTGTGCCCGGACCGACAGCGCCGCCACGATTTGCTCTTGCGTTGGCAGCTCCAGGCGGCAGGCGATGCCTGGCTCCACTAAGCCTTCTTGGACGTCCTTCCCGTCGATCAGGAGGGTGGGGGACGGGAGATCCCCTTCGAACTCTTCCACCTCCGCCTGGATCTGGCATTGCTGGAGCGCAGCTGCCACCCGCGCCATCAGTCGCTCCGTCAGCGGGCAATCGGGGACGTGGCAGATCTGGATGCGCACCGGTGCCAACTCGCCGCGATCGCGACCGCGACTTTTTGGTCGGCCGTCGGCGGGGTTGGCTGCGACGTGCCCCTTGTCCACGCCACCACCGTAATCCTTTGTCTGCTGGCGAGTGCCTGGCTGAGTAGTGCTACAGCGCCTGGTTCGCGCCGGTCGACGCCTCAGTCCTGATGCGGATGGCCCTGCCGGTGGTGCCGGTGGGGTCCAAAGCGTGGGCTCGGGTCGCCCTCCGGCTCCTGGGCTAGGGTCACCTGGAGATTTAGCTCGTCCGCGCCCCGAACCAAGGCCAGTGACAGCTCCTGTCCCGGCCGGGTCGCCCGCAGAGCCCGCTGCAGGTCGGCGATCCGGGCCAGCGGAACGTCTCCCAGGGAGGTGAGCAGGTCGCCCCGGGTGACCCCCGCCTTGGCCGCCGGCCCCTCCTCGTCCACGTGCCGGACCAGGACGCCCGACCGCCCGGGCAGGCCCACCGCGGCGCGCAACCGCCGGGCCGCCTCGCCGGGCAGCAGCCCCACGCCGAGGTACGCCCGGACCACCTGCTCCCCGCGCCCCAGCGCCAGGAGCCGCTCATGGAGCTGGGAGTCGGCGCTGAGAGCGGCGTAGAAGCCCTCCCCGAGACGCTTGGTGTTCAGCCCCAAGAGCCGTCCCGAGAAGTCGAAGACCGGCCCCCCGGAGGCCCCGTGCGGAAGTGGGGCGGTGTGCTCGAAGCCCCCGCTTATCAGATGGCCCCGCGGACCGCGGAAGTCGCCGTCCAGCGCAGCCACCACTCCAACGCTGAGCCGGGCCCCGCGTCCCCCGGGGTTGGCGGCTGCGAAAACCGGGGCGCCGAGCGCGGCCGGCCCTTCGGCCCAGGCCAGTCCTCCCCGGCCTCCGCTGTCGACCTCCAGCAAGGCCAGGTCGCCGGCCCGGTCCAGGCGGGCACCCCGCGACTCCTGATGGGTGCCATCGGCGAAGTGGACGTGGGTCCCAGCCCCGTCTCCGAAGACGTTGTGGGCACTGGTGGCGACCAGACCGTCAGCGAAGACGAAGCCGCTGCCCGACGGCCAGCGCCCTCCCACCCCCACCAGGTGGGGCATCCCCAGCTCCCTGACCTGCGCCGCGGCCTCGGTGAGTTCCTCTGCCAGTGCCATGACCTGCCTCCATTTAGATTGTCACTTGCAAGTGGCAACTATACGCGACCCACAGGTGGGCGGTACCTCCCCGGGGCAGCGAAGATGGGGCCTGTGAGCGAGCAGGCGGAAGCCTCGGCGCCTGGGTTGGAGGCCGCGCTGGAGCGGGTCGGGGACCGCTGGGCCCTGCTCCTGGTGGAGGCCCTGCTCCAGGGCCCCCGACGCTACACCGATCTCCAGCGGCGCCTGCCCGCAATCGCCACCAACGTCCTCTCGGAACGGCTGCGCCGCCTGGAGCGGTCCGGCCTGGTGCAGAGCCGTCCCTACTCTCGGCGGCCGCCGCGGGCCGAGTACCAGCTGACCCAGCAGGGCCGGGGCCTGGCAGGGGTGGTGGAGGCGCTGGGGCGCTGGGGCGGGGCCGGAGCCGGCTTGGGCCCGGTCCACTCCCGCTGCGGCACCACGATGGAGCTGCGCTTCTATTGCCCCACCTGCGACCTGCTGGTAGTTCCCGGCGAGGCCGGCTCCGACGATGACCTCGTCTTCGCCTGAGCCGCCGCGGGCCGGGACCTTGCTGGGCGGGCCCGCCACCGCCATGGGCCTGCGACGGGAGCTGGGCGAGTTGGAGCGGGGGCTGGGGTGCCGCGCCTGGATCGTCGGCGGCTACGTCCGCGACCTGCTCCTGGGCCGGCCGGCCCGGGCCGACGTCGACGTGGTGCTGCAGGGGGCCGGTGCCCGCGAGGCCGCCGAATGGCTGCGGCGCCGTTGGGACCGCCGGGCGGCGGTGGTTGCATTTGAGCGCTTCGGCACCGCCCAGGCGACCTTCGCCAAAGAGGGGCGGGAGCGGTTCTCGGTGGAGTTCGTCGTCGCCAGGGCGGAGGCCTACCAGCCCGAGAGCCGCAAGCCCGAGGTGCGCAAAGGGGGGGCCGATGAGGACGCCTGGCGCCGGGACTTCACCGTCAACGCGCTGCTCCTGGACGGCCGGGGCCACATCTGGGATCCGACCGGGATGGGCCTGCCCGACCTCTTCCAGCGGCTGCTGCGGACCCCGATGGATCCCGCCGCGACCTTCTCTGAGGATCCCCTGCGGATGCTCCGGGGCGCCCGTTTCCTGGCCCAGATGGAGCTGGGCCTGGCGCCGGGGCTGGAGACCGCGATGGCGGAAATGGCTCCCAGGCTGGCCATCGTCTCCCAGGAGCGGATCCGGGACGAGCTGGTCAAGCTCCTGGTCGCTCCCGAGCCGGGTCGGGGCCTGAGGCTCCTGTTGCGGACGGGGCTGCTTCGGCAGATCGCGCCGGAACTGGCTGAGATGGCGGGGGTGGATCAGGGCGGCTACCACCTGGGGGACGTCTTCGAGCACACCTGCCTGGCGCTGGGGCTGGCACCGGCGGAGCTGCTGGTGCGCCTGGCGGTTCTCTTCCACGACGTGGGCAAGCCCAGGACCCGGGCCGAAGGCGCCTCGGGGCCGACCTTTCTGGGCCATCCCCAGGTGGGGGCGGAGGTGGCCCAGCAGGTGATGGGGCGGCTCCGCTTCAGCGGCCAGCAGAGGGAGGCGGTGGCGCAGTTGGTGGGGCTGCACATGCGCCCCATCAGCTACCGCGAAGATTGGAGCGACAGCGCCGTGCGCCGGCTCTGGCACGACGCCGGTTCTCTGCTGACCCCGCTGATGGAGCTGGCCGAGGCCGACACCAGGGGTTCGGCCTTCCCCCTGGGGGACCAGCTGCAACGGCTTCGAGACCGGCTGCGCCAGGTGCAGGAGGAACACCCCGCAGGGCTGGCGTCACCGCTGGGCGGCCACCGCCTGATGGCCGCCTTCGACCTCGGCCCCGGGCCCTGGGTGGGGCGGTCCCAGCGGCTGCTGCTGGAGGCGGTGCTGGAGGGCGAGCTGTCGGCGGAGGTGGAGGAGGCCAGCGCTCTCGCCTGGCTCGAGTTGCGCCGAAGCCAGTGGTGGCCCACGGAGCACGAGCCTCCGATCCGGGCGGGCAAGGCCGGCGCCGACCCCGCGTAAGCCAGGAGCCGGGAGGCGGCCGGTCGGGCTCGGCCGCTGCCGATAGACTGCCCTGGGGGTGGGGCCGGAACGAATGTGAGGGAGATCTCGCCATCAACCACCTGAGGCGGCTGCGCCTCTTGGTCCTAGAGCTGCCTATGCAGTTGCGCCTGGCCTACTGCCTGGCGCGGGATCCCCGCACCCCGGCGCCGCTCAAGGCGGCCCTGGCCGGGTCCTTGGCCCTGATCCTCAACCCGGCCATCGACCTGCCCGCCTGGGTGCCGGTGCTGGGACAGATGGACGCCATCGCTCTGACTCTGTTGGCGCTCAGAACCTTCAACGGTCAGGCCCCGGCCGAGCTACGGTCCCAGATCGAGGCCGAGATCCGTGCGGGGGAGAGCCGCTTCGACCTGGATCTGCGCCGGGGGACGGGCGCGGCCGGGCGGCTGGGGATGGTGGCGGCCAGGTTGCCCCGCCCCGGCCGGGACCGCTCCAGGACGGTGGCAGAGAAGGATCCGGAGGCTGCCCCTCCCTGGTACCGTTCTCCCTCGGCGACGGTGGAGCAGGCCAAGGACCTGGTCGACGCCCAGGAGTCGCCGAGCGTGAGTGAGGAAGATTCCAGGTGAAGGTGATCCTGACCCAGGACGTGGCCGGGAAGGGCCGTGCCGGGGACGTTCGTGAAGTCAAGGATGGCTACTGGCGCAACTACCTGAGGCCCCGCCGCCTGGCCCAGCCGGCCAGCGCCTCGGCTGAGGCCCGGATCCGGGCCCATCGGGAACGGCAGCGGCGCCAGCTGGAGGATGAGCTGGTCCAGGCGCGGGAGCTGGGCCAGCGGCTCGGCGCCAGGGTGGTGGAGATACCGGCTCGCGCGGGTGACACGGGCAAGCTCTACGGGGCGGTGGTCAACATCGACGTCGCCGAAGCGGTGGAGACGCAGCTCGGGGTGACCCTGGACCGGCGCCGGATCGAGTTCGAGCCGGCCCACGAGACCGGCGACTACGAGGCCGTGGTCAAGCTCCACCCCGAGGTGGAGGCCAAGATCCAGGTCCGGGTCGTAGCGGCGTGACCGCCCGGCCGGAGCTCCGGCCGGCCCCCCCCCTGCGGCTCCCTCCCCCCCACCTCGAGGCCGAGCGCTCGGTGTTGGGGGCGCTCCTGCTGGACAAGGACCAGATCGGGGTGGTGGTGGGCCAGCTGGAGGCGGACGACTTCTATTTGGCGGCCCACGGGGACATCTTCCGGGCCATGCTCCAGCTCTTCAGCTCGGGCACCCCCATCGACACCCTGACCCTCTGTGACGAGCTGGAGCGTCAGGGCAGCCTGGCCCGGGTGGGGGGGCTGGAGGTGCTCACCTCGCTGGCCCGGGCGGTCCCCACGGCGGCCAACGTCGCCTATTACGCCAAGATCGTCACCGACCACTCGCTCAAGCGCCGGCTGATCTCCGCCGGGGGCCGGCTCGCCGACCTCGGCTTCGACGAGGCGCTGGAGGCCCAGCCGGCGATCGAGGAGGCGGAGCGGACGGTCTTCCAGGTGGCGGACCGGGGTAAGGCCAAGGGTGACTTCCAGCTGATCGGGGAGCGGCTGCCCGAGACCTGGGAGGTGCTCCAGAACGCCTACAACCAGAGAGAGCAGCGCTCCGTGAGCGGGATCGCCAGCGGCTTCGGCCCCCTGGACCAGATCACCTCCGGCTTCCAGCGCTCGGAGCTGATCGTGGTCGCGGCACGGCCCGGGGTGGGCAAGACCAGCTTCGCACTCAACGTGGCCCGGCATGCGGCGGTCCAGCGCCAGCACGGCGTCGCCCTCTTCAGCCTGGAGATGGCCGGGGACGCTCTGGTCCAGCGCCTGCTCTGCAGCGAGGCCCAGGTGGACGCCTACCGGCTCCGCACCGGGCAGCTGGCCGGGGATGCCTGGCAGCGGATCGCCCAGGCGATGGACACCTTGAGTCGAGCCCAGATCTTCATCGACGACACCCCGGCGATCTCGGTCATCGAGATGCGAGCCAAGGCCCGGCGGCTCCGAGCCGCCCGCCCGGTCGACCTCTTCGTGGTCGACTACCTGCAGCTGATGAGGGCCTCGACCCGCTCCGACTCCCGGGCCCAGGAGGTTAGCGAGATCTCTGCCGGGCTTAAGAGCCTGGCCCGGGAGCTGGACGTGCCGGTGATGGCCGTCTCCCAGCTCAACCGCGAGTCGGAGCGGCGCACCGACCGCCGACCCCAGCTCAGCGACCTGCGCGACTCGGGAAGCATCGAGCAGGACTCGGACATCGTCATGTTCCTCTACCGCCCGGGGATGCACGAGGAGGGCACCGACCCCGGGGTCACCGAGCTCGACATCGCCAAGAACCGCAACGGCCCGGTGGGCAGGGTCAACCTCTACTTCAACGCGGGCCAGACAGCCTTCCGCGACGTCGACCGGGTCCACGCCGACCCGGGGCACTGAGAGGGGCCGGGTGAGCGTCACCATCTGCGTCGGCGGCCAGTGGGGGGACGAGGGCAAGGGCAAGATCGTCGACGTCCTGGCGGAGTCGGCCCAGATGGTCATCCGCAGCCAGGGGGGCAACAACGCCGGCCACACGGTGGTCGTCGACGGCCGGACCTTCAAGTTCAACCTGATCCCGGCGGGGATCCTCCACCCCAAGACGGTCTGCGTCATCGGCAATGGGGTGGTGCTCGACCCCAGGGTGCTGCTGCAGGAGCTGGAGGCGCTGGAGGCGGCCGGCGCCGACCTCAGCAATCTGGTCATCAGCGAGCGGGCCCACATGATCATGCCCTACCACCCGGTGCTGGACCGGGAGGAGGAAGGGGCCAGGGGCGACGACCGCCTGGGGACCACCTACCGCGGCGTCGGCCCCGCCTACAGCGACAAGGTGCGCCGGATCGGCTTTCGGGTCGGCGACCTGCAGAAGCTGCGCTTCCTGGAGAAGAAGCTGAGCTTCGTCTTGCCGCTCAAGAACCAGGCCCTGCAGCGCCTCTACGCCGCCGAGAACTTCACAGTCGCCGCCATCCTCGAGGAGTACACCGACTACGCCAGCCGGCTCGACCGCTACATCCAGGACCCCTATCCCCTGATCCAGGCGGCCCTGGCAAGGGACGACCGGGTGGTGCTGGAGGGGGCCCAGGGAACCATGCTCGACCTGGACCTGGGCACCTATCCCTATGTCACCAGCTCCTATCCCTCGGCCGGGGGCGCTCTGGCCGGGGCCGGGATCGGGCCCCGCCACGTCGGGCGCACCCTCGGGGTCTTCAAGGCCTACACCACCAGGGTCGGCTACGGCCCCTTCCCCACCGAGCTCCAGGGGACCTTGGGGGAGTATCTCCGGGAGCGGGGGGCCGAGTACGGCACCACCACCGGCCGGCCCCGGCGGGTAGGCTGGTTCGACGCCTGCGTCGCCCGCTACGCCGTCAACGTGAACGGCATTGACTCGATCGCTCTGACGAAGCTTGACGTCTTAGACGAGTTGGAAACGATCCGGATCTGCACTGGCTACCGCAGCAAGGGTGTGCCTCAGGATCACCCCATGGCCAACATCTCCCACCTCAAACACCTGGAGCCGGGGTACGAGGAGCTGCCGGGCTGGTGCCGCGCCACCACTACGGCCCGCCGCCTCGAGGACCTGCCCCAGGCGGCCCGGGTCTACCTGGAGCGGATCCAGGAGCTGGCCGGCGCACCCGTGGACTGGGTCTCGGTCGGCGCCGGCCGCGACCAGACCATCGAGCCCACGGTCTGGTGAGGGGAGGGCGCCTCTGCCGCTGGCGGCGGGGGGCTGCTCTCCTAGCCTCCCTGCTGGCCCTGGGGCTCTTCGGCAGCGCCGCCTTGGCGGCGACGGCGACCCCCACCGGGCCCTGGTCCTCGCTCGCCCCACTTCCCTGGGCCCGGCATCAGCCGGCCATGGCCTGGAAGGTTGTGGGCGACCCCGGCAACCCTCAGCAGCTGGCCGCCGCCACCAGCCAGGGGGTCTTCTTCAGCCGGGACGGGGGCAAGACCTGGAGCCTCAGCGATCTGCACCAGTTCACCTGGACCCTGGCCTATGGCGGCACCGGCCAGCAGCTCTACGCCGGTACCAGCAAGCGAGGAGTCTTCCGCAGCCAGGACGGGGGCAGGACCTGGCGGCGGGAGGACCTGGGTCTGGGGAACCTGGACGTGCGCGCCATCGCCACCTCGGCCTCGGCCATCGTGCTGGGTACCCAGGCCGGCATCTACATCAGCGGCGATGGCGAGAGCTGGCAGGCGGCGGGACTCAGCAGCATGAGCATCTCCGCCGTCGCCATCGTGGCCCAGAACCCGCTCGGGGTGGTCGCCGGCTCGGACCAGACCGCCCAGCGGGCCAACCTCTTCCGCTCGCTCTCGGTTGCGGTCAGCCCGGGATGGCAGGAACTGCCCCAGGGCGACCCCGGGGGGGCGCCGGTCTTCGCCGTCGCCACCGGGCCTTTGGCCCAGGGCGCCTCCAGCCCCCCGCTCCTGGTGGGCAGCCTGAAGGGCCTGTACTCCAGCGCGGACGGGGGTAACACCTGGCAGGCGGACACGCTGGCGGGGGCGCCGCTGTGGTCGGTGGACACCATCGCCTTCGACCCGGAGAACCCCAACGTGATCTACGTCGGCGGTGACAACGGCGGCAGCAGCGGCGGCGGCATCCAGCGCAGCCAGGACGGGGGCCACAGCTGGGCCGCCTTCCAGGGCGGGCTGCAGTCCCGGTCCCAGGACGTCACCGGCCTCGCCGTCCTGCCCACCTCGCCTCCGACGGTCCTGGCCGCCACCTGGAACCCGGGTCTGGAGCAGGGAGGGCTGGTCCGGGCCCTCGACAGCGCCGCCCCGCCGCCGGTGGCTCTCAGCTCCAGCTCCGGCACCCCGATCTCGGTCGTGCCCACGGCCACCCCCCGGCCGGCCGGCCACCCCCACCGCCATCCCGTCGCCCAGGGCCGACCGCTGCGGATCCCGGTGTGGCTGGTGGTGGTCGTGGTCCTGGCGATCGTCTTGCTGCTGATCCTGGGCAGCGTCGCCGCCCACCGGCGCCGGCTCCGACTCGACGCTGAGGCGCCGCCGTGAGCCAGGAGACCGGCGGCGCCAGGTCCCGCCTGGCCCAGTTGGGGCTGACCCTGCCGCCCCCGCCCGAACCAATCGCCAGCTACGTCCCCTTCGCGTTGGCGGGGGACCTCATCGTCACCTCGGGCGTCCTGCCGGTGCGCCAGGGCCGGGTGATCAGCGGCAGGTTGGGCGCCGACCTGGGGGTGGCGGCGGGGGCGGAGGCGGCGCGGCTGGCGGCCCTCTCGCTGCTCGCGGTGCTGGCCCGGGCCGCGGGGGATCTGGACCGGGTCCGGAGCCTGGTTCAACTGACCGGCTACGTCCGCTCCGCTGACGGCTTCTCCCGCCAGTCCGAGGTGGTCGACGGGGCCTCGGAGCTGCTGCTGCAGGTCCTGGGGGAGGCGGGCCGCCATGCGCGGGTCTCGGTGGGCGTCGCCGAACTGCCCCGGGACGCCTGCGTCGAGCTGCAGCTCACCGCGCTGCGTTGAGGGAGTGGCGGTGACCACAGCTCTATCCGCCTGCTAACATCTCACCGTCGGCTGGTAATATCTCAGACAACCAGCCAACTGCTGGGGCGTGATGGGGCAGGTAGCGAGTGCGAGAGGCGGCGGTGCCCGGGGCGGGCGCTTGGGTGCAGGCCCCGGCTGCGCTTGGGTCGGTTCGAGTCCAGCACAGGGTCCGGTCACGTTCCGCGCTGGGCGGTTGCAGGTGGCGATGGGGATGGGAGGAGTCAAGTGAAGCTGTTGACAAGCGGGGGCGCTTGGCGTCTGGGCAGTGTGGCCGCCCTTCTCGCCGTGGTCGGCTTGGCACTCAGTGGTTGTGCCAGCCAGGGCAACAGCCCGACGCAAGGATCAGGACAGCAGGTGGTGAGCTTCGCCGAGCTGGCGTCGACCCCACCGACCTACATCTCGCCGTTGATGCCGGCGGCGCATGAGTCCAACGCCAACCTCTATCAGTTCTCCAACTTCATGTACCTGCCGCTGTACTGGTTCGGTGGCGACGGCGAGCCGATCCTGAACAAGGACCTTTCGGTCGCCGACCCACCAACGTTCAGCGACAACAACACCGTGGCCACGGTGCAGCTCAAGCACTGGGAGTGGTCCGACGGGCAGCCGATAACCGCCCGGGACGTCATCTTCTGGATGAACCTCCTGAGCGCGGTCACCGATCCCACCATCCCCTCGATCGGCAGCGCCAGCGCGCCCGGCCCCGGATACTTCGCCTCGGTGCCAGGCGGCTTTCCCCAGAACGTGGTCAGCTACCAGCAGACCGGGACCTACACCATGGTCTTCCACATGAACCGCTCCTACAACCCCAAGTGGTTCCTCTTCAATGAGCTGAGCCAGGTCTATCCCCTGCCCACGGCCAAGTGGGACCAGCTCAGCGCGGGCGGCAGCATCGGCAACTACGACATGGGCGCCGAGGCCCGGGAGCTTGCGCCCGCCAGCGATGGCCTCCCCGCCGACTCGTACCTCCCGGTCGACCCCGGCACCGCCACCAGTGGCGCCTTGGGTGTGGCCCAGGCGATCAACATCCAGGCCTCGACCATCAACACCTACGCCAGCAACCCCTTCTGGAAGACCGTTGACGGGCCCTTCCAGCTGACCCAGTTCACCACGGACGGATACTGCAAGTTCGTCCCCAACAAGAACTACTCTGGGTCGCCCAAGCCCAAGCTCAGCGCCTTCGAGCTGCTTCCCTTCACCACCAACGCCGCCGAGGTCAACGCACTCCGGGCCGGGCAGGTGACGATCGGCTACCTGCCGGCTGAGGACTACAGCGAGCGAGCCAGCTTTACCAAGGCGGGCTACGAACTCAACCCCTGGTATCTCTTCGGCTTCGTCTACGCGGGCATCAACTTCACCAATCCGACGGTGGGTCCGATCTTCAAGCAGCTCTACTTCCGTCAGGCGATGCAATCGCTGATCAACCAGAAGCAGTGGATCGACCGTTTCGACGACGGCATCGGCGCCCCCGACAACGGCCCGGTGCCAACCTATCCCCCGGGCAATCCCGACGAGAGCTCGCTGGAGGCGCACGGTCAGGTGTACCCGTACGACCCGACCAAGGCGGTCAGCCTGCTCAAGGACCACGGTTGGAAGGTGGTCCCCGGCGGCACCAGTTACTGTTCCGATCCCGGAACCGCCAGCAACCAGTGCGGGGCCGGCATCAAGCAGGGCCAGCAGGCCAGCTTCTCCTTGCATCTGGCGTCGGGCAACGCCGAGGCCACCAATGAGATGGCGGCCATGCAGTCCACCTACCAGAGCGTCGCGGGCATCGATTTGTCGGTCCGGCAAGAGCCGTTCGCCACCATCATTGGTGAGATCGGCGACGGCTGCAGCCCCAAGACCCCGTGCTCGCAGTGGGAGATCGACAACTGGATCGGCGGCTGGAGCTACGACCCCGACTTCTTCCCGACGGGCGAGGAGATCTTCGAGACCGGAGCCGCCAGTGACGTGGGCGACTACTCCAATCCCACCAACGACTCCAACATCGTGGCCACCAACACCGCCCCCAACAACAACCAGGAGATCAAGGACCTGGACACCTACCAGAACTTCCTGGCGGAGAATCTCCCCTGCCTCTTTCTGCCCAACGTCCCCCAGCAGTTCACCATGTTCAAGAAGAACTTGAACGGCTTCCTGCCCCAGGACGTCTACGACATCATCTACCCGCAGGATTACTCCCTCAGCTAGTGCCTTCCCGCTGACTTGGTGGCAGCGGCACCTCGAGTCGGCGGGCTGATGCGAGGGGGCCGGGACCAGTTCCCGGCCCCCGACACTGGGAACGAGGCGGTAGGTCTTGCCGGCGCGGCGGCCAAGGGAGGATGGGCTCGGTGCAGTTGACGATCGTCGGCGTCGGCGCCATCGGCGGCACCATCGGTGCCCACATGCTCCGGGCGGGTCACGAGGTTCTTCTCTGCGATGCCGACGAGGAGCACGTGGCGGCGATCAACCGCCGTGGACTGACCATCGAGGGACCGGTGGAGAACTTCACCGTACCGGCGCGCGCGGTGACTCCGCGCGACCTCCCAGGGAGGCTGGAGCACGTCGCGGTGGCGGTCAAGAGCCACCACACCAAGAGCGCGGCGGAGCTGGTCGGGCCCCGCCTCGGTAAAGAGGGCTACCTGGTCAGCTTCCAGAACGGCCTGACCCAAAAGACCCTGGCCGAGGCGGTGGGCTGGGAGCGCCTCATCGTCAGCTTCGTCAACTTCGGGGCCGACGTCATGGCCCCGGGACGGATCCTCCAGGGCAACATCGGCACCTTTCGAGTGGGCGAGCCCCGCGGCGGGCGGATCACGGAGAGGGTCCGGGAGCTGGCCCAGGCGCTGCCCTACGCCGAGCCCACGGAGAACATCATGGGTTACCTCTGGGGCAAGGAGGCCTATGGGGCGATGCTCTACGCGGGGGCGGTATCCGATCTGACCATCGCCGACTCGCTCGAGGATCCGCGTTGGCGCCCTCTGATGCTGGCCCTGGCCCGTGAGGTGCTGGTCCAGGCCCCGGTTCCGCCGCTCGGCTTCGACGGCTTCGACCCTCAGGACCTGGAGGGATCGCTGGAGCGGCTGGTGCGGTTCAACCGCAGCAGCGCCAAGGCCCGCAGCGGGATCTACCGCGACCTGATGGTGCGTCACCGCCAGACCGAGGTCGGGGACCTGCTCTCCGACCTCAAGGGTCCCCTGACCCGGTACGTGGGCCAGTTGATCCAGGCGATCGAGAGAGGGGAGCGGACCTGCGAGGTGGCCAACCTGGAGCTCCTCGCCTCACTGGAGCGGGCGGAGCGGCTGGCCCGGCCGCTGCAGGCCCTGGTCCAGCTGGTGCCCGCCCCCACGCGGGCGCCCGAGGGACCGCTGCACGACGTCCAGGTGGCGGTCAAGGACCTGATCTCGGTCGCGGGCCTGCCCCGGGGCAACGGCAATCCCGAGGACATGGGCGCCAGCCCGGAGTCGGCCGACGCCAGGGTGGTGGCCCAGCTGCGGCGGCTGGGGGCCGACGTCTTCGCCACCACCCAGCTTCTGGAGTACGCCGCAGGGGCGCTCCACCCCGAGGTGCCCGAGACCCGCAATCCCTACTTGCCGCGATGCACCGCGGGGGGCTCCAGCGGCGGGTCGGCGGCGATGGTGGGGGCCGGCGTCTGCCGGCTGGCGCTCGGAACCGACACCGGCGGCTCGGTCCGCGTCCCCGCCGCCTACTGCGGGGTGGTGGGGCTCAAGCCGACCAGGGGGCGGCTGAGCGAGGAGGGGGTGCAACCGCTGGCCCCCTCGCTGGACCACGTGGGCCTGATCGCGACGGATGTGCCCCTGGTCGCCCGGGCCCTGTCTGCCCTGACCGGGGAGCCCGGGCTCCCGACCCCCGCCCGGATCACGGTCGGCTGGGACCGGTCCGAGCTGGGGCGGGTCGAGCCCGAGGTGGCTCAGGGGCTGCGCCAGAGCCTGGAGCGGCTCGGTGCGGCTGGCTGCAGGACCCAGCCGGTCGACACCAGCCCCCTCGCTGCGCTCGATCCCGTCTTCGATCCCATCCTTCTCTACGAGATGTGGCAGGTGCACAAGGAGCGCTACCGGGCGCGGCCCCAACACTTCGGAGCTGAAACCCGCCGGATGCTGGAGGAGGCCTCCCTCTGCCAGGAGAGTGCCTACCGAGAGGCGCTGGCGGAGAGGGACCGGCTGCTGCCGGCGGCCCTGGCGATCTATGGCGGGATCGACGTCCTGCTCACGCCGGCGGTCCCGTTCCCGGCCCCCGCGAGCAGCCCCGCGCCCGACACTCCCGAGGGCCGGGCCGAGGGCCGCTTCACCGCCGTCCACAACCTCACCGGCGCACCGGCCCTGGCCCTTCCGTGTGGCTGGAGCCGGGATGGGCTGCCCCTCGCGCTCCAGCTCTCCGCCCCTCGCGGCCAGGACTTTCCGCTCCTGGCCGCCGCGGCCCTGGTGGAGTCGATCCTGGCGGTGCCGGCCCGGGCTCCCCAAGCAGCGCCCGAGGCGGCCGCATGAGGGCGGCGGTGCACCGGGGCCCGGGCCGCGTCGGCTGGGAGGAGGTGCCGGACCCCAGGCCGGTCGAACCCGGGGACGCGGTGGTGCGGGTGGTGCGCTCCTGCGTCTGCGGCTCCGACCTCTGGGCCTACCGCGGCGTGATCCAGCGGCCCCTGGGGGCCCGCCTGGGTCACGAGTTCCTGGGGGTGGTGGAGGAGCTGGGAGGCGAGGTGAGCTCGGTCGCCAAGGGCGACCTGGTGATCGCCCCCTTCCAGTGGTCCGACAACAGCTGCCCCGCCTGCCGCGACGGCCTCCAGACCTCATGCGAGCAGGGGGGCACCTTCGCCCAGCCCGGGAGCGACGGCGGCCAGGGGGAGGCGGTCCGGGTGCCTTTGGCCGACGGGACCCTGGTCAAGGTCCCGGGGGGGCTCGACGCCACCGGCGAGGAGCTCCTGCCGGCGCTCCTGGCGCTTAGCGATGTCGCCGCCACTGGCCTCCACGGGGCCGAGCTGGCGGCGGTGGGACCGGGAGCCACCGTGGCCGTGATCGGGGACGGCGCCGTCGGCCTCTGTGCGGTCTTGGGCGCCACCCAGGTGCTGGGGGCTGAGCGGGTGATCCTGATGAGCCGCCACCCTGACCGGGCTGGCATCGGTCGCGGCTTCGGGGCCGCGGAGGTGGTGGCGGAGCGGGGCGAGGCGGGGGCGGCAAAGGTGCGGGAGCTGACCCAGGGCCTGGGGGTGGCCCACGTGGTCGAGGCGGTGGGCACCCCCGAGGCCTGGGCGATGGCCCTGGGGATGGCCCGCGACGGGGCCACCATCGGGGTGGTGGGGGTGCCCCACACCATGCCCCAGCTGGAACTGTACCCCCCCTTCGTCCACCACCACACCATCGCGTTGGGGGTGGCCCCGGCGCGACGCTACCTGCCGGAGCTGATGGAGCGGGTGCTCCAGGGCACCTACGACCCCTCTCCGGTGTTCGACTTGACCCTGCCTTTGGCCGAGGTCGCCGAGGGCTACAGGGCGATGTCGGAGCGACGCTCGGTCAAGGCGATGCTGGTATGAGCGGCTTGGGGGCGGAGGCGACCGACGCCGCCCGCAAGCACAAGGCCTTCAGGGGCTACC
Organism: Candidatus Dormibacteria bacterium; assembly: GCA_050734425.1. Lineage (GTDB taxonomy): Bacteria > Chloroflexota > Dormibacteria > Aeolococcales > Bog-877 > Bog-877. The sequence goes on along the minus strand of JBOHUL010000010.1, from coordinate 7,872 downwards.
GCTCCTATGGCTATCTCCAGCCCGGGGCGGACTTCCGGGTCTTCGAGCTGGCAAGGGAGCTGGAGCGGGTGCCCTCGGCGGCGGTCGCGGTCTCGGCCGCGGAGGAGGCGCGGGTTGGGCGCCTCCTCGAGCAGGGGCCGATCGTCTCCTTCCACGACCACCCCTCGGTTCTGCCCCAGCGGATCGAGGAGCTCTTCGACTACCGCCGTGAGGGCCGCGACAGCACCGGGTATCTGGGGCTGAGCCGTTCGCCGCTGGACCTGGTTTTCGACAACCTGGCGGACGGCGAAGGGCAGATCACGTCCCTCCATGGCTGGAAGTGGGACGACACCCTCTACGACCTGGGCATGCGCCTCTGCGACCTTTCGCACCAGGACTTCGTCCAAGTGCTGCGCCACGTCTCGGAGCTGGATGCCATCAGGGATCGGGGCCAGTTGGGGCTGGTCCTGGCGGTGGAGTCAGCGACGCCGATCGAGAACGAGCTCGACCGGCTCGACATCCTCTACGGCTTCGGGGTCCGCGCGGTGGGGATCGCCTACAGCGAGGCCAACCAGCTGGGCGCGGGGCTGGCCGAACGCCACGACGGCGGGCTGACCGGCTTCGGCGAGCGGGCGGTCAGGCGGATGAACCAGCTGGGGCTGATGATCGACTGCTCCCACGCCGGCGACCGCACCACCCTGGATGCCATCAAGGCCAGCCGGTCCCCCATCTCCATCTCCCACGCCGGGGCGCGGACGCTCTGGCCCACCGCCCGGATGAAGCCGGACGAGGTCCTCCGGGCCCTGGCCGAGAGGGGTGGGGTGATCGGGATCGAGGCCGCCCCCCACACCACCCTGACCAAGGACGACCGGCGGCACGGGATCGAGAGCTACATGGCCCACTTCGAGTACTGCTGCGAGCTGGTGGGGATAGAGCACGTCGCCTTCGGTCCCGACACCACCTTCGGCGACCACGTGGGCCTGCACCGGGTGGTAGAGGAGCGGCTGGGCTCGGGGCTGCCGGCCCCGGAGCCGCCTTTGGAATTCGAGCGGGTGGAGTGGGTCGACAGCCTGGAGAGCCCGGCGGAGGCCCTTGGCAACGTCGCCCGCTGGCTGGTCAAGCACGGCTACAGCGATGGGGAGATCCTTCTCGCCCTGGGGGGCAACGTGCTGCGGCTGATGACCGAGAGCTGGGAGCCCCGGCCGTGAGCACGGCGACCCCTGCACCGGGGCCCGGGGCCGCCCGGCGGGCGGTGGTCACCGGCACCGCCCACGGGATCGGCCGGGCCATCGCCCAGGCCCTGGAGGCGCAGGGGATGACCGTGGTGGGGGTGGACCGGGATCGCTGCGACCTGAGCGATCCCGGGTCGGCCCGGGCCTTCTTCGCCGAGATGGGCGAGGTCGATGTGCTGGTGAACTGCGCCGGCGGGGTGGCGGGCCAGGTCCACCGGCCCATCGACGAGGTCCCGGACAGCGACTGGCAGGCGGTGCTCCAGGCGAATCTGCAGACCACCTTCAACTGCACGCGGGAGGTGGCCCGGGGGATGAAGCACCGGCGCTGGGGCCGGATCGTCAACATCTCCTCCGGGGCCGGGCGGAGCGTGAGCCTGACCGGGATCCAGGCCTACACCACGGCCAAGGCGGCCCAGATCGGGTTCACCCGGCAGATGGCCCACGAGCTGGGACCGCACGGCGTGACCGTCAACTGCATTGCCCCCGGGTTCATCCTCTCCAACCCCACGACCCAGGCCCAGTGGGAGGGCTACGGCGAGCAGGGCCAGCGCCAGCTGGTGGACGGCATCCCCATGCGGCGCCTGGGCCACGCCGAGGACATCGCCTACGGGGTCCTCTTCTTCGTCTCGGAGTCCGCCGGCTGGATCACCGGTCAGGTCCTCTCCATCGACGGTGGCCATGCTCTCTTTTGATCCCGGCGACGATCGCTACCTGCGGGACCTGGCGGAGTTCGTCGCCATCGAGAGCGTCAGCCGCGACGCCCCGCCCGCCACCATGCGCCGGGCGGCGGAGTGGCTGAGGCTGCAGCTCGACTTCGCCAATGCCGAGGTGGTGGGTACAGGGGGGCACCCTCTGGTTCGCGGCGAGCTGCGGGGGCCCGAAGGCGCGCCCACGGTCTTGGTCTACGGTCACTACGACGTCCAGCCGCCCGGAGCCCTGGAGGAGTGGAGCGCTCCGCCGTTCCAGCTCACCCGTGACGGAGAGCTGGTCAGAGGCCGCGGGGTCAGCGACGACAAGGGTCCGAGCTACATCGCGGTCCAGGTGGCACGGGCCTTCGCCGCCCAGGAAGGCCGGGCTCCGCTCCATCTGAAGTTCCTCTTCGAAGGCGAGGAGGAGATCGGGAGCCCCCATCTGCCCGACTTCCTGAAGGACCACGCGGCCGAGCTCAGCGCCGACCTGGTCATCTCCGCCGACGGTGCCATGTGGCGCCCCGACGAGCCCTCGGTCGCCACCGGCTCCAAGGGACTGCTGGAGCTCGAGCTCGAGGTCACCGGCGCCAACCGCGACCTCCACTCCGGGCGCTACGGGGGCGCGGTCGCCAATCCCCTGCACGCCCTGGCCCGGCTCATCGCCGGCTTGCACGACCAGGAGGGCAGGGTCGCCGTGCCCGGCTTCTACGCCGGCATCCCCGAGCTGTCCCTGAAGCGGCGCCTGGAGATCCGCGCGATCGCCTTCGACGAGGACGAATACCGCCGGGAGCTGGGTCTGCCCGCCCTGTTCGGCGAGCCGGGCTACTCGCCCCTGGAGCGGCTTTGGGAGCGGCCGACGCTGGAGGTGAACGGGGTTGAGGGCGGAGGAGCGTACACCGTCATCCCCCACCGCGCCCGGGCCCACATCACCTGCCGTCTGGTCTTGGGCCAGGAACCGGAGGCGGTGCTGGCGGCGATCACGGGGCACCTGCGGGCCCAGCCGGCGCCGGGGCTCACGATCTCCATAGCACCCCACCCGGGGGGCGCCGCCGCCTACACCCTGGGCGAAGATCACCGGGCGTTGGGGGCGGCGGTCGCGGCTCTGGAGGCGGTCTATCCCAGAGAGAGGGTGCTCCTGACCAAGATCGGCGGCACCCTGCCCGCCGCTGCCCTCTTCCAGGAGCTGCTGGGGCTCAAGACGCTCTTCTTCTCCTTCTCCACCGCCGACGAGCGCCTGCACGCGCCCAACGAGTTCTTCCGGGTCAGGCGCCTGCGAGAGGGGATGCGCGCCTGGGAGTGGCTCCTGCGCGAGCTGGCCGCGGGACCGCACCGGCTCTCGGCCCCAACCAGCGCGGAGGCGGCCTGATGACCCCCGGGGCCCCGGCGGTCATCCTGGAAGACCTGGGCCAGGAGTTCTTCCAAGCCATGAATTCGGCCGACCCCTTCGGCGCCACCATGCTCGGAGTCCCCGGGTTCGACGGCCAGGTGATGGATCCCAGCCGGGTGGCGGCTAGCCGCAACGCGCGTCGATTTTTGGCCATCGAGGAGGGGCTGGCCCAGATCGACCCGGCCCGGCTCTCCTCCCAGGACCGCGTCAACCACCAGGTGCTCACCACCCTGGCCTGGGGGGCCCGGACCGATCTGGAGCACGGACTCTGGGAGGCGAACGCCTCGGCCGCGGCCTACGTCGCGCCGCAGGGGATCCTCTTCCAGGCCGTCCCTGCCACGCCGCTTCCCGACCCGGCGGCGGTCGACGGCTACCTGGAACGGCTCTCGAAGCTCGCGGGCTGCTTGGATGCGATCCGAGAGCGCTTCCTGGAGGCGGACCGGGATGGCCGGGTCTCGACCAGGGCCGGGGTCGAGCAGGCGATCGCGCAGCTGGATGGGCATCTGGCCCAGCCGCTGGCGCAGGACGTGCTCCTCATGCCAACCCCGCCGTCCGGGGTGGACTCGGAGCGATTCCGCTCCCAGGCGGGAGACCTGGTCCAGACCAGCGTCCGGCCGGCCATGCGGCGGCTCCTGGAACACCTGAGAGGGGAGATGCTGCCAAGGGCCCGGGATGACCAGCGGGTCGGGATCCGCTTCGTCCCCGGCGGGGAGGCTGGCTACCGTGACGCCGTCCGGCGCCACACCACGACCGACCTCAACCCCGAGGCGATCCACCAGATGGGTTTGGACCGGATGGAGTCGCTGGAGGGGGAGTGGGCCGACTTGGGCCAAAGGGTCCTCGGGACTGGCGATCCGGCGGATGTCCGGGCCCGGCTGCGGCAGGACCGCGGCCTGCGCTTCCAGAGGAGGGAGGAGATTCTGGAGACCGTGGGGGCTGCCCTCAAGAGGGCCGAGGCCGCCCGAGACCGCTACTTCCCCCCCTACCGGCTGGCGCCCTGCGTCATCGAGGAGATCAGCCCGGTGGAGGCGGGCAATGCCGCACTCGCCTACTACCGACCCCCCGCCGCCGACGGCTCCCGGCCCGGGGCCCACTGCGTCCTTACGACAGACCCTGAGGAGCGGTTCCGCTTCGAGTACGAGGCCCTGGCCTTCCACGAGAGCACCCCCGGCCACCATCTCCAGCTCGCCTCCGCGCAGCAGCTGGCCGATGTCCCGCGTTACCGCCGGTACCTGGACGCCGAGGTCTGCGGCTATGTCGAGGGCTGGGGGCTCTATGCCGAGCGCCTGGCGGACGAGATGGGCCTCTACACCTCCGACCTGCAGCGCCTGGGGATGCTCTCATTCGAGTCCTGGCGGGCGGCCCGGTTGGTGGTGGACACCGGCATGCACCACCTGGGGTGGAGCCGGCAACAGGCGGTGGATTACATGTGGCAGCACACGGCCACGACCCGATCCAACATCGAGAACGAGGTGGTGCGCTACATCGCCTGGCCGGGCCAGGCTCTGGCCTACATGGTCGGGTGCCAGGAGATCCGCCGGCTGCGGGCTGTGGCCCAAGAGCGGCTCGGGGCCAAGTTCGACTTGAGGGGCTTCCACGGCGCGGTGCTGAGCCAGGGGGCGGTGCCGCTGCAGGTGGTTGGCAGCTTGGTCGCGACGTGGATTGACGGAGCGCTCTGACCAGCGAGAGCGCTCCGACCCTCGCCGACGAGTGCCCTGAGCGGAGGGGCCGCGGAGGAGGCTCGAGGTTGCCGCCATCCGCGGGAGCGGACCGGGACTCCAGCCTCGGGGCGGTCCCGCTCGGACCTCGGAGGCGGCGCGAGGCTGCTGCCTTCGGAGCCATGGCGGACCATGTCAACGGTCCTCGCCTGAGGGTAGTGGGTCAGTTTGAGCTAAGCTGATTTGGGCCGGGCGGGTAGACTGAGGCCATGCCCAAGCGCTCAAGGAAGCCCGCCGACCTCAACCGCCTGGCCGCCGCCATCCTGGAGGAGGCTACCGACCCCGCCTTCGACCCCTACCAGGGCAAGAACCCCGCCGCCGTGGAGCTAGGAAGGCTGGGGGGCAAGAAGGGCGGGAAGGCCAGGGCCGCCAAGCTCACCCCGGAGGAGCGGTCGGAGATCGCCAAGAAGGCAGCGGCGGCTAGGTGGGGGAACTCCTAGCCAAACATCCGCTCCTCATTCTGACGGGGCTGTGACACTACCGTCCTTGACGCCCCGCCGAAGCCGGTGCTACCTTCCAACCCTGACTCTTCCCCGCCCACCGGGACCTCCCGGTGTGGCGGGCCTTTCTTATAATCCGTGCCGCTTTGAGCAGTCAGTTGCGCGTCTCGGTGCTCCTCGATTGGCAAAATGTCTATGAGAGGGGACTAGAGGCGTTCCCGCAGATCTGGGGCCAGCCGGATCCCTTGAAGGTCGCTCAGTTCCTGGCGAGGGACCGCGATCTCAAGAAAGGTGTGAGCGTCGATCTGACCTCGGTCTCGGTCTTCTTTGGCGTGGCTTCCCCGGAGCGCGATCCCAAGACCCACGGAGCGCGACAACGCCAGATGCAACACTGGCGAAGCCTGACTGACCGGATCCACCTTGTGTCGCGACCCCTCAGATACGGAAGCGGAATGCCGGTGGAAAAGGGCATAGACGTCGCCGTGGCGATCGAGCTGGTCAGGTGCGCGGCGTTCGAACCGGATTGCGATGTTGCGATACTTTTCTCGGTTGATACCGACCTCTTGCCGGCCCTTGAGCTAATCGCCAGAGAGAAGGGGCCAGAGATGGTCGAGGTGGCTGCGTGGGAGGCACCAGGCGCGAATCCCCCGCTACGCATCGCCGGTGGACTTCGGATACGCCAGCACCGACTTCCAGAGCACGTCTATCGGGCATGCCTGGATGTGAGAAATTACAACCTCGGCCTATAAATGCTCTGCACTACCGTCGATGGTTATGGACGTCTCGGGCACCTCGATTATCAGGGGTAAGCGCTCCTGGACGTTGTGCAGGAAGGCGCGCTCAAAGTGCTGAATGAAATCGTCCTTATCTCGAGCCGAGCGCATCAGGGTCGTCACGGCGGTGATCTGCCTGTCTAAGTGCGGGTTGCCAGTGTCGACGGTGAGATACTGGAAGTGCTTATGCCGCCTCCGCCCGTGATCTACCACGGGATTTAGGCGACGCAATTCTGGAAGCACTCCGGGAGGCAGTTCCTCATAGATGTACTTGTTGATCAAGTGGCCAACAAACGGTGTCCGCTTGGCTGACCCCGGGCGATATTCCCAGCCTTGCAGCCGGTAGAGCTGCCGGAAGAACTCATCGGGGAAGGTTTTTGTCCAGGGCAGCAGCTGAGGGCTAATGTAGTGCTCAAGAATCCGCGTTAGCTCGTCGCGCGCCCTCTGCTCCTGGTACCCCGTCGCTTCATCGACCAGCGCCACGATCCCGACCATGGCGAACCCGCGCATGAGCATGTAGCACCGGCCGACGATGTGCATCTGGCTCTGCAGAAGGACGTGCTCGTCGTTAGCGCGGAGGTACACATCGCACACCATGGGAAGAAGGAGAGCGTCGTAGCCATAGCCCCTGACGCCCTTGGCAGATCGGAACGCGATAGGATTGACCTTGCTCTGCAACTCGTCCGAAATGAAGGGACGTAAGTTCTCGGCAGCCAAGAACGCGGGCAATTCTGGCTCACTCGCGCCGCCGGTCCCGCCCTTGGCGGTTCGTGACCTCCCAAGGGCCGTGAGGAAGGTCTGCTGAGTCAGTAGCCGAGTGCCGTCCTGCAGGACGGCGCACGCGATAGTCAGTCCGGCGATCTGCAGCAACCCTGTATGGGTTGCTCTCGGGAGCGTGTCCCCCCAGCGCAGGAGCGCCGCTTCCCGCGCGATCGTCTGTCTCTCGTCCGGGCTCAGCGCCGAGGCGCGCCGCAGACCCCCTCGGGCTGGTCCCGATGCCTCGGCGCCCCGATCAATATCGGTTGGAGTCGTCTTCATCGCACATCCTCATGCTTGCCGACCAAGCACAAGTGTATCGTATTCGGGCCGCCCTCGCGCGCCTTGGAGACGTCGACGCAGAATCCACGATCAGCGAAGAACTCCATCAGATCCCCCAGACGGGAGGTTGTCGACGCATGCTTACTTCGCCAAGCACCTCCCCGAAGGGGTTGACAATCCCCTATCGGGCAAGCATAATAGTCAATATGAACCGACTCCCCCAAGCCAAGCGGGTCCAGGTGGTCAAGGCTCTCGTAGAGGGCAACTCCATCCGGGCCACCGTCCGCATGACGGGCGTGGCCAAGAACACCGTCATCAAGCTCCTGGTCGAGCTGGGCGAGGCTTGCAGCGCCTACCAGGACGAGATGCTTCGCGGCCTGCCCTGCCGCCGGATCGAGTGCGACGAGATCTGGAGCTTCTGCCACGCCAAAGCGGCCAACGTCCCGGACGACCATAAGGGCGAGTTCGGCTACGGGGACGTCTGGACCTGGGTGGCAATCGACGCGGAGTCCAAGCTGGTCCCGACCTGGCTTGTGGGAGGCCGCGACACCGCCGATGCCTCCGCCTTCATGACCGACCTGGCGCAGCGTCTAGCCACCCGGGTCCAGCTCACCAC
>JBOHUL010000009.1:0-3766 GCA_050734425.1 Candidatus Dormibacteria bacterium | reverse complement strand
GCCGCCAGCACCGCCGCGGCGGCGGGGGTCGGGCGCTGGACCACCGCCTGGCAGAGCGTGGCGCGGACCGGCGAGCCGTGGCTGGGGCCGGAGCTGCTTGATGTGGTGCGCGAGCGCGCCGACGCCGGCGAGCGCGCCTTCCTCATCTGCCCCTGCGGCTTTACAGCGGACCACCTGGAGATCCTCTACGACCTGGACCTGGAGGCCATGGAGGTGGCCCGGACCCTGGGGGTGAGACTGGAGCGGACCCCCATGCCCAACGCTGACCCGGAGTTCATCGCGGCCCTGGCGGACCTGGTCCAGGCGAACTCCGCTCCCGACAGTTGAGCCAGCCGCGGCGACTCGCCGTGGTCGGGGCTGGCGTCGCCGGTTTGGCGGCAGCCGCACAGCTCACCAGGCTGGCGGCGGCGGCGCCGGCGGACGCGGTGGCGGTCACGGTCTTTGAGGCCGAGGGGCGCGCGGGGGGCAAGATCCTCTCCCAGGAGTTCTCTGGACTCTCGCTCGACCTCGGCGCGGAGAGCCTCCTGGTCCGAGGTGACGAGGTCCCTGCCCTGCTGGTCAAGCTGGCACTGGACGGCGAGGTGCTCCGACCCCAGACGACGAGGGCTTCGATCTGGCGCCGTGGCCGACTGGATCCCATCCCCCAGGGCACCGTCCTGGGGGTTCCGACGCGGCTCTGGCACCGGGACGTTCTCCGCATCCTGGGTCCCTGGGGCACTGCGCGGGCGGCGCTGGAGCCCTGGATGCGGGCCCCGGTTCCCGATCCGGACGGCGCCCTGGGGCCGCTGGTCGCCGACCACCAGGGCAAGCGGGTGCTGCAACGGCTCGTGGCCCCGCTCCTGGGGGGCATCTACGCCGGGCCGGCCCAGGAGCTGAGCCTTGGCGCGGTGGCACCGCAACTTCTGGCGGCGGCCCAGCCCGGCTCCGGGATGGGCCGCCGGCTGCGCCAGGGAATGCCGCCGGCCGGAGCGGGCGAGACACCCTTCGTCACCTTCCCCGGGGGGCTGGCACGGCTGGTCGAGGCCCTCTGCGGCCGATTGGAGCGCCGCAGTGTTCGGCTCGGAGCCCGGGTGACCGGGCTGGAGCGACTGGAGCAAGGAGTGCGGCTTACCGTCGCTGGCGGATCCCGCGAAGACTTCGCCGGGCTGGTGTTGGCCGTCCCCGCGCCGGAGGCGGCGTCCCTCGTGACTGGCAGCTTCCCCGAGCTAGGCCAGCTCCTGAGGCGGCTGGAGTATGCCTCGGTCGCGACCGTGACCCTGGCCTACGCCGACGACGCCGTCGGCAAGCCGCCACAAGGCAGCGGCTTCCTGGTCCCAGCCGGAGAAAGACGGGTGACGACCGCCTGCACGTTCCTGGACCGCAAGTGGGCTCACCTGCGCCGCCCGGGGAGGACCCTGCTGCGGGCTTCGGTGGGGAGCTACGGCCAGGAGTGGCCTCTGGCCCTTGACGACGCCAGCCTCGTGACCGCGGTCCACCGCGAGTTGCGTCCCGCGCTGGGCCTCGGCCGGGTGCCGCTGGAGGCCCGGGTGGAACGCTGGCACGGCTCGATGCCCCAATACCGGGTCGGGACCCTGGGCTGGCGGGCTGAACTGCTGCGACAGATGGAGCGGCAGCTGCCCCAGGTGGAACTCGCTGGGGCAGCGTACGGGGGAATTGGGGTGGCCGCCTGCCTTGAGCAGGGCAGGCTTGCGGCAGAGAAGGTCTGGCGGCGCGGGGGCGGCCGCGAGCACGGCGCCACTCCCGGCACCTTGGACGCTTGAGACAATCTCCGGCATGTGTCCCGACTCCCCTGCCACCCAGCTCGCGACCGCCACCGGCGATGGCGCTCCCCAGCCCCCCTTCCAACTTACGGGCCTGATCCAGCAGCTGCTCCAGGGCCTGGGGGAGGACCCCGGACGCCCGGGATTGGCCGAGACACCTCGGCGAGTGGCACAGAGCCTGGCCTACCTCACCGAGGGGTACCGGGTCGACCTGGATCAGCTCCTCCGCGGGGCGGTCTTCCAGGAGCCCTACGACGAGCTGGTGCTGCTCCGCGACATCACCTTCTACAGCCTCTGCGAACACCACCTGCTGCCGTTTTTCGGGGTGGCCCACGTGGGCTACCTACCCGCCGGCCGCCTCATCGGCCTGAGCAAGATCCCGCGGCTGGTTGACGCCTTCTCCCGAAGGCTGCAGGTCCAGGAGCGGATGACCAACGAGATCGCGACCACGCTCCAGCGACATCTCATGCCCAAGGGGGTGGCCGTGGTCCTGGAGGCGGACCACCTCTGCACCATGATGCGGGGAGTGGCCAAGCCCAGCAGTCGGACCATCACCAGCGCCATGACCGGGGTCTTCCGCCGCGACCCGCGCACGAGGGGCGAGTTCATGGGGCTGATCCAGCGCCGATGAGTCCACTGCTCCCGGAGCTCGGAGCGATGGCGCCCGCGGAACTTGAGAGCCGGATCATCGACCTGGGCCAGCCCCGCTACCGGGCGACCCAGCTGTTGCAGCAGGCCCGCAGACCGGAGTCGGTCTCGTTCAGCGAAATGGCGACCCTGCCCCGCGAGTTGCGGCGGCGCCTCGCGGCGGAAGTCAGCTTCATCAGCCTGGAACCGGTCCTGGAGGAGGCCGCGGATCGAGACCTCACCCGCAAGCTACTCCTGCGCTGCCACGACGGCAGCCAGGTGGAGACGGTCCTGATCCGCCACCCCGGGGACGCGGGCGGACGACCGCGGACCACCGTCTGCGTCAGCTCCCAGGTCGGCTGTGCCCTGGGCTGCGTCTTCTGCGCCACCGGCCAGCTCGGTCTCAGGCGCAACCTCGAGGTTGCCGAGATCGTTGACCAGGTGCGGGTGGCGCGGCGACGGTCGACGGAGGCGGGCTGGGGCCCGCCCGACCACGTCGTCTTCATGGGGATGGGCGAACCGCTCCAGAACTATGAGCCGGTGGTGGAGAGCATCAGGCTGCTGCCCCACTGGGGGGTCTCAGCACGACGGGTCGTTGTGTCCACCAGCGGGTTGGTGCCCCGGATCGACCGGCTTGCGCAGGAGGGCCTGCCGGTGCGCCTGGCGCTCTCGCTCCACGCCGCCACCGACGCCCTCCGCGACCGCCTGGTTCCGCTCAACCGGCGCTACCCAGTCGGCGAGCTCCTGGCGGCTGCCCAACGCTACCGGATGGCGACCGGGCGCAGGGTCAGTCTCGAGTACGTCCTCATCGCCGGAGTCAACGACCGGGAGGTCGACGCCCACCTCCTTAGACGGCTCGCCGCCGGGATCCAGGCGCACGTCAACCTGATCCCGATGAACCCCATCCCCCACAGCCCACTCCGGTCTCCCGACCGGGAGTCGTGTCGGCGCTTCGCAGCGCTCGTCGGACCTCGGGCCAGCCTCAGGTTCTCTCGAGGCCTGGGAGCCAGCGCCGCCTGTGGCCAGCTTCAGGCCAGAATGCTCGCCCCGCCGATGCTCCAGCTCCGCAGCAGCGAGCCCCGAGGCACGGACCGGATCCCTCGCCCCCAGTACTTTGGGCCGCAGAATCCCGAGTAGACTCGCATGGGCGGGAGCGGAGAGCCGGGCGTTGCAGGCCGGGGGGGACGGGAGGAGTCCCATCGAGGCGGAGAGTGGTGAAGGCACCCGGCAGAGCGTGAGCTGCAGCGTGCGCCTTATCCAGGAGTGGCCGGGCCCCCATGGCCCGACGAAAGTGGCGCCCGGACAATGAGCTTTTGGGAAGTCTGGGCCCAACTCCACGCCTACGCCTTCCAGCCGGGCGCCTGGCTGCCAATCCTGGC
>JBOHUL010000008.1:0-19773 GCA_050734425.1 Candidatus Dormibacteria bacterium | reverse complement strand
CTACTGGCTTGGGCGCGCTTCGGGGTTGGGTGCGGTCGCCGGCGTGAGGGGCGGCGCCCCGGCGGCGTTTCGGGTGCGGCGGCCCGGCGGCGTTTCGGGTGCGGCCCCGCCGTTCGGGTACGGTCGGCGGCGTGCCTGCCGCCGGCGCCGCGCGCGACGTGCTCGTCGTCCTCCACGAGATCGTCACGGTCGTCGCCGCCAGCCTCGAAGGGCTCGACGACTGGGGCCCGGCCGGCACCCGTAAGGGCCAGTACCGCAGCGACCTGGTGGCCGACGAGGCGGCCCTGGCCGTGATCGACACGGCCGGGTTCGGGGCCCTGTCCGAGGAGTCGGGCCTCCACAACCCCGGGCGGGAAATCACCGTGGTGATCGACCCCGTGGACGGCTCGACCAACGCTTCCCGGGGGATCCCGTGGTGGGCCACGAGCGTCTGCGCCCTTGACGCGGAGGGACCTCTGGCTGCGGTGGTCGCCAACCAGGCATCCGGCACCCGCTTCGAGGCTACCCGGGGGGGCGGGGCTCGCCGCGACGCCGAACCGATCACCCCGACCTCGTGCCTGTCGATGCGCAGCGCCATCGTCGCCCTATCCGGCTACCCGCGGAAGTGGCTCGGCTGGTCCCAGTACCGAGTGCTGGGGGCGGCCGCCCTCGACCTGTGCGCGGTGGCGTCCGGCCAGGTGGACGCGTTCATCGACTGTGCCCGCCAGTCGCTCGCACCGTGGGACTACCTGGGCGGGATGCTGATCTGCAGCGAGGCCGGGGCGGTCGCGGCGGACGTGCTCGGCCGCGACCTCGTCGTGCGCGACCACGGCCCCCGGCGCGCGATCGTCGCAGCCGCAACGCCGGCCCTGCTGGCCGGCGCAGTCGCAGCACGACTCGACCTGGAAGAATAAAATGGTTTGACGCGGGCAAAGTACCGTGATGTGATTAGAGGTGGCAGGGAAGGTCCCTGACCGTCCGCACGTCGGCCCAGCAGTGACTCGCAAGCGAAAGGAGCGCAAACGGTGAACAGCACCCTCGGCGGCACGCCCACCGGACGTGCGCGTGCCTTGGCGCTCGCTCCGTTCGCCGGGCCAGCGCCGACTTGCGGGGACGCCCGCCGCTCGCACCGGCGTTCCGCCCCGACGTTCGCCAACGCGATGGTGCTCATCACCAACAAGAACGTGTGGCCACTGAGCCCTAAGGACTGGTCGACTGGGTAGTACACCACCAGTTCCGCAGAAGGGCTCAGAGGCCGCCGGGAGAACCCGGTGGCCTCTTTGTTTTCCCCCGAACCGACTGCAGTTGGAACACGAGAAAGGGATCGGCGAGATGTTCGCCTACGAGTTGAGCCAGGAGTTGACCGCGATCGGCGACGAAGCCGACTGGGCCGTCGCCAACTGCCGGGACCAGACCGGGGCCCTTACGGATCTGTTCTTCTCCGACCAGATCCCCGACATCATCGCGGCCAAGGCGATCTGTGCGACCTGCCCGCTCGTCGAGCCGTGCCTGGAAGGCGCTCTGGACCGGCGTGAGCCTTGGGGCGTGTGGGGCGGCCAGCTGTTCCTCAACGGCAAGGTCCTCGCCCAGAAGCGCAAGCGGGGGCGGCCGCCCAAGAACCAGCCGGCGGGGATCCCGCTGACGGCGTGATCGAGCCGCAGCCAGCCGGGCAGGACGCCCGGGGCCTACTCTGGTGGGTCCCGGGCGCTTAGCTCAGTTGGTAGAGCGCCGCCCTTACAAGGCGGTGGCCGGGGGTTCGAGTCCCTCAGCGCCCACCAACCCTGCTCTCATTGTGCGAAGCCGATTCTCCATCGGCTGTCATAGCGGCCACCTACTGTTGGTTCGATGCCGCCGCTACCTCGGATCACGGGCCGGGAAGTCGTCCGAGCGCTCGGGCGGCTGGGCTGGGTGACGGTGGTTCAGAGGGGATCTCACGCCCAACTGAAGCACCCGACGCGCGGTGGTCGTGTCACCGTACCGCTTCACGGAGGTGAGACGATCGGGCCGGGCTTGCTTCGATCGATCCTGGTCCAGGCGGGCGTAACCGTTGAGGAGCTCCGAGCCGTCCTATGAGAGGATGAAGTCAATGCGTACGTACACGATCGTGGTGGAACCAGAGGCAGGTGGGGGCTACTTGGTTTCCGTCCCGGCGCTCCCCGGTTGCTTTACTCATGGCGGGACGATCGAGGAGTGCCAGGAGCGAGCTGTCGAAGCCATTGAAGTCCACATCGCGGGATTGCGGGCTGATGGCGAGTTTGTCCCAGAAGAGGTCGGAACACCCCGGCTGCTGGCCGTTACGGTCGCGGCTTGAAGCTACCGATCACCCGGACCATGCCGGACGACGGTGTTTGGCGAGGGGAGACGGACCGCCAAGCCGTCCACCTGGGAGAACGGTTTCGCCTTATGCCACCTCAAGACCAGTTGGAGTGCTGGGCTACCTCGCGAAAGCATGGCCGCTAGACGCTGAGCATGCGTAAGTTGACTCTTTCGTTAGCCTGCGCTTATCATAGGGCCATGGAAGCGGCGCTTCGAGCGATTGCCCAGCCGAGGCGTCGGATGATCCTCAAGCTCGTCTTGCACACCGAGATGACCGCCGGTGCGATCGCGAGCCACTTTGATCTCACGCGCCCTGCCATTTCGCAGCACCTGACCGTGCTGAAGGGGGCCGGGCTGGTCACGGAGCGGCGTGAAGGCACCCGCCGCCTCTACCGAGCCCGACGCGACGGGCTTGAGGAGCTCAGGAGCTCGTTGGAAGAGTTTTGGGACAGGCGGCTCGATCGCCTCCGCGAAGCGGCAGAACACGCCGAGGCGCGATCCCATGACCGGTAGCGGTGCCCCGGTAGATCGGGAGGTCAAGATCGACGCCCGCCCCGAGACCGTGTGGGACCTGCTGACCGACGAACGCCTGGCCGTCAGATGGATGGGCCTGAGCGCCGCCTACGACATGCGGCCAGGGGGCGCCTATCGGGTGGAGGTCATCCCCGGCCGACGAGCGGTCGGCTCATTCATTGAGATCGATCCCCCGCGCCGGCTGGTGTACACGTGGGGTTGGGACGGTGACAGCCGAATCCCGCCAGGCTCGACCACCGTGGAGTTCGACCTTGTTGCCGATGGAGAGGGCACTCTCCTTCGGCTCCGCCACCGAGACCTCCCTGACCATGCCGCAGAGACCACGCATGCGCGCGGCTGGGAGCACTATCTCTCCCGCCTAACGATGGCCGCCCAAGGCACCGACCCTGGGACGGACACCTGGGTCGCCGATAGCCCCACCAGTGCCACGGAGGTCTGACCAATGACAGCCGACACGACACCGAATCGGAAACCTGACCGCGCATCCAGTGCGGCCCTGAGCGTGGCGCTCAACTATTACGAGGCGTGGACGAGCAAGAACTTCGAACTGGCAATGACCTACATTGCCGACGACATTGTCTGCGACGCGCCTGCGGGGCGTATCGAGGGAGCCAGCCAGTACCGAGACTTTATGGGCCCGTTCGTCGGAATCCTTAAACGGGCAGAGCTGCTCGCTGCGTTCGGAGATGATACGACCGCGGTTGTCATTTACGACACCGAGACCATTCCGGTGTCCAGTGCACCGGGTGCCGAGTGTCTTACGGTCGAGGGCGGGAAGATCAGGCGAAGCCGGTTCATCTTCGATCGCGCTCCCTTCGACGCGGCCCGGGCCGCCGCCAAGTAGCGCAACCATGGCATACGACCCCGATCTTGCGCAGAGGATCCGTACGATCCTGCCTAAGGACGGAACGGTCCGGGAGGTTTCGATGTTCGGCGGCCGCGCCTTCATCATCTCCGGCAAAATGGCCGCCGTGGCTAGCGGGAGGGGTGGGCTAATGGTCCGCGTGGATGCCGACAAATCGTCTGCTTTGGTGTCTTTGCCTGGAGCCCGCTTAGTGGAAATGCGCGGCAGAGCGCTGCATGGTTGGCTCCGGGTCCCATCGACCGAGGTGGCAACCGACCACGAGCTCGCCGACTGGCTTCGGCGTAGCGCCGCGACTGGGCGCCGACGTCGGGAGAATTAGGCGGCGCGACTGGAGGACAGCCAGGGTCCTGCTTCGGAAGAAGTCGCTAGAACATTAGAGGTCGCAGGTTCCCTAGGGCTAGCGCCACGAGCAGGAGGTCACGTTGGTGTCCGATGTAGGGGTGTGAATGGAAGAGAAACTTCACTTTGCTGAGCTTGGGTACTCCATCCCGGCGGCTGAAGCGGGCGCTTGGCGGAACTTCGACAAGGCTGATCCGCAGCCTGGGTACTTCGAGTTTGACTGGCTAAGCGCACGGCACCCTGACCTCTACCACAGCTTTGCGCTGTCAACGATTTGCCTTATTGATGAGCTCTCAAAGCTCATTGACCTCGCCGGACTAGCTATCGCTGACGTCGGTGCTGGAACGGGCCGGTCATGCATTGAGCTCGCTAAGCGGGCACGTCATGTATATGGTTTGGACGCGTACGCCTCGGTCGTGGACTTCGGGCGCCGTGCAGTCAAGGCGGCGGGGATTGACAATGTCGAGTACCATAGGGCGGACCGCGCATCACTGCCGCTTCCGTCTTCGAGCGTCGACGCAGTGACTGCCTTCTGGGCCGCGATTGACGTCAATGAGGCCTATCGGGTCTTGAAGCCGTCCGGATGGCTGATCCAAGCGGGGCCAGCCCCGGGGGCGCTTTGTGGCGAGTTGACCCAGACACTCCAGATCAGCTTTCCTTCTCTCATTCTGGGCCATTCCCTACGCGAGGAAGCGTTCAGCCAAGAGTGTCCGCCGACGGACTTTGTCATAGCCCATCCTTTCGGCCTCGAGATTCCGTTAGGCGAAGGCATGCAGGTCCACGACTTTACTGGGATGAGTAAGTACAAGTCGCTGAAGGAGGCGGCGGCGATTGTGGGCCGGATTTATGGGCCGCTGGCAGCGGAGTACATGCGCTCACATCACAAGTCGACACTGGCTTGGAGGTTCAGGATCATGTACGGGAAGGTCGTGAAGTGACCATCGCAGCCTCTAGGTACGAGAGGCGTCCTTACCTACCCGACGAGCATGTCAGGGAAGTTGAGGAGCGGCTCCGGCGAATCCTCGGGAGCCGGCTCGCAGTTGTCTGACGGAGGTGAGAAGCACGATCGCCCAAGCGTGGAGTCTGCGCGCACTGCCGATTGAGCGAGAGTGCCAGAGTAGGGCAGCACGTCGGAGATAGGCTGGTGGTTCGCTCCAGCTAGGATCTGGTCGGCCGTCTTGACCCAGGCAAAGGGATGCTTCTTGGCGTTCCAGGAGTCGATGAAGCGCTGGATGGCGCCCTTGAGGTGGGGCAAGCTGCGGAAGGCGGCGCGGCGGATCGCCTTGCGGTGGATGATCGGGAACCAGGTCTGCAGCTGGTTCATCCGGCTGGCACTGGGGGGGTGAAGTCGAGGTGCGGCCGGGCGCGCCGGCCACGGCCATTACTGGACCTCTCACAGCCGAGCCGTGCCGCCGGTGCCCGGACTCGGGGACCGGCGGGTCGACGCCAAACGCGCCCCGGATGACCGGGGCCGCGGACTCGTAGCCGAGTTCATGCGAAGTCAGCGGTGATCCCTGAGTGTGACGGTCGGGCTCCGCGGCAGTGAGCGCTCCCCCTTGCCGCCGACGGACGAGCCCGGCAGTTCCGGTGAATGCCCAGTGGTCTGGACTCGGGTCCTCTTGCGTCCGCCCGCGATGCACCCAGCTCTTCGAGTTCAGAGGCACTTCGGAGTATCGGAGATACAGACGTGTGCTCTGTATCAGTCCGATCCTCGTCAGCCGCTCCAAACGCCCGGCGATCTTGGCGGGCCAGCCTGGGGAAGCCAATCCGGTCGGCCCCTCGGGCGGCCCCTCCGGCGCCAGAGGCCACGCGGGCGGCAGCGACCCCTCCCTGGATGCGATCCTTAGCGTCCGATGCGCAACCCAGGGAGCCGCGAACTCCGCCGCCGCCAGGCCCGGCTGGAAGGCCAGCAGCGAGCCGCGGTCCGGGAACAGACGGCCGTGCCCAACCGCTCGGAGATGATGAGACGGGGGGGGCTGCTCGAGGGTCTTTCCCCCAAGGCCGTGACCCAGCTGACCCTCGTGGTCGCGCTGGCGGCTCTGATCCTGATCCTGGCGGGCGTCGTCGGGCTGTTCGTGGAGACGGGCCAGCATGACCTCTTCCTGGGGATCGTGGTGCTGGTCGTGGCCCTGGTCATGACCGGACTCGCCGGGTCGGTGGTGGCGCCGGCGATGCGGGCGGCGCGGCGTGACCGCAAGGTGGCTGCCCGCAACATCCAGGGCCAGCTGGTTGGGGCGAGCCCGGCGTCGCCCACGCCGGGGCTGGCGACGGTGGCGGTCAACGTCGGCCACGCCGTGGAGCAGTTCCGGGTCCGGCGCGACCTGTTCGACAGAATCCATGGGGGGGCGACCGTCGTGGGCCTGACCGTGACCCCTACGCTGAACTACGTCCAGACCCTGACCGTGATCCGCCGGGACCAGCTCGCGACGATGACCACGCCTCCGGTGACCAGGGCGATCTGGATCTCGGTCTGGCTGCCGCTGGCCTCGCTGGCCGCCGTGGTGGTCGCCCTCGGGATCGGCTGCTTGATCGGATCCCTGCTGCCGATCGCGGACGACTCGGTTCACCCCGTCGTCGCCGCCCTGATCGCAATCGTGCTCGCCGGAGCGGTGACCCTGGGTGGACGTTGGTACGGGCAGAAGCTGGCGCGAGAGCTGGGGGTAGCCCCCTAGGGAGGCAACCGCCGGAGGGCCACCGCTGCTGGAGGGCACGACTTCACGGATGGCCGCGCTCCGCAGAATTGCTAGACTGCAAGCTCCCTGCACCCGGTGCCCAGCCGGCTGCGACTCCATAGGACTCTGGGAGGTGCGCGTGAATCGCGACTACGAACTCTTCTACATCATCCGTCCCGACCTCGAGGAGGAGCAGGTCCGGGCGACCATGGACGAAATTGGCGCCCTGCTCGCCGGCCACGGCGGCGAGGTGAGCAAATCGTCACTCTGGGGCCGCCGCCACCTCGCCTACACCATCGCTGGGTTCCGAGATGGCTACTACGTGCTAAATGAGATGGCCCTGCCGGCGGAGAAGGTGCGAGAGCTGGAGCGTCAGCTGGGTCTCGACGAACGGGTGATCCGGCACCTGATCAGCTTGCGCCAGGTCTACTTCGTCCCCGGTGAAGAGGACCGTCGGGGTCGCGGCCGAGGTCGAGGCCGGGGCCGGAACGGGGCGGGTGCGCCGGAAAGTGCGGGGTCGGCGGACGGAGGTGAGGGGACGGAGGGGGCCACCGCTGAGCCTCTAGCGGCGCAGCCGGCGGTGGAGCCGGAGGCGGAGTCGGAGGCGGAGTCGGAGGTGGAGCTGGTCGCGGCAGAGACCGCCAGCAGCCAGGACGGGGAGGAATAGCCATGGCGGGCTCGCTCAACCGGGTGATGCTGATCGGACGCTGCACCGCCGACCCCGAGATGCGATATCTCCCGAGCGGAGTTCCGGTCACCCAGCTGCGGATTGCCACCAACCGGTACGGCAGTTCCCAGGACGGGGAGCGGCGCGAGTTCACCGACTACCACGACGTGGTGGTCTGGAACATCGGTCAGCGAAAGCTGGCGGAGCTGGCGGGCCAGTTTCTGCGCCGAGGCAGCCTGGTCTACATCGAGGGAAGGCTGCAGACCCGCTCCTGGGAAGGGCAGGACGGCCAGAAGCGCTACCGGACCGAGGTCAACTGCAACGACATCCAGTTCCTGGACCCCAAGTCCCAGGGGCCGGCGGACGGTGATCAGGAGACGCGGGTGCAGGCGTTCCCGGTTCCCGGGGGAGGCCAGGCGCCCGCCGCCGCGTCCGAGGTGCCCGACGGGGACGTCGACCCCGATGACATTCCCTTCTAGCCAGGGCCAGCGGCCGCAGCGAGGAGAATGGAGAGAGCATGTCTGAGTACGGGCGGCGGCGGCCGCGGAAGGTCTGCAACTTCTGCTTGGAACGGATCGTGGCCGTGGACCACAAGGAGGTCTCGCGCCTGCGCCGCTACATCAGCGAGCGCGGCAAGATCCTCCCGCGCCGGGTCACCGGCACCTGCTCGCTGCACCAGCGCCGCTTGACCGTGGCGTTGAAGCGGGCCCGTCACATGGCGCTCCTACCCTTTGCCACTGATCAGCGCTGACACCACCGGCCCGCCGCCGGCGGGCGCCGGCCAGCGCCGGGGGCGGGCCGGTCCTCGCGATGTGGGCGGCGCCGTCTCCAGGCTTGAGCCCACAGCCGAGGAGCCGGTGACCCTGGCTCTGGATGTGGGAGGTACCGGGATCAAGGCCCAGTCCCTCGACCCTTCCGGCACAGCCCTGGGGCATGAGGCCCGGCTGGAGACCGAGTATCCGCTTCCCCCCGAGCGGATGATCCAGGTTTTCCAGCAGCTGGCTTCCCAGGTGCCTGCGTTCGACCGGGCGTCGGTGGGCTTTCCCGGCGTCGTCCGGTCGGGCCTGGTCATCAGCGCGCCCCACTTCATCCGGGTCGGCGGGGACGGCACGGCCGTCTCCCCTGAGCTCCAGGCGGCCTGGAACCGGTTCGATCTGGCTGAAGCGACCGAGCGGGCCTTGGGACGACCGGCCCGGATCGGCAACGACGCCGAGGTCCAGGGGATGGCGGTCGTCCAGGGCCACGGTCTGGAGGTGGTGGTCACCCTGGGTACCGGCTACGGCAGTGCCATCTTTCAAGGGGGCCGGCTGGCGGTGCACCTTGAGCTCGCCCACCACCCCTGTCACCACGGCAAGACCTACAACGAGTACGTCGGCGAGGCGGCCCGGCGCAAGGTGGGGACCAAGCGCTGGAACCAGCGGGTGCGGCGCACCATCGAGCTGCTGCGCGCCCTGCTCTTCTTCGATCACCTCTACGTCGGAGGGGGCAACTCGGCGCACGTCAATGGCACGCTGCCGGATGACGTCACCCTGGTCGACAACACGGCCGGACTGCTGGGCGGCATCCGACTCTGGGAACCCGGGCCGAGACGGGGCTGAGACGCCGTTGCCCGCGCCGCCGACCAGTGGCCCGCCCCGCATCCTGGTCACGGACGCCGTAGCCCAGGAGGGTGTCGACCGGCTGAGGGCCGGAGGCGAGGTCGAGGTGGCGCTGAAGCTCTCGGAGCCCGAGCTGATTGACAGGATCGGTGAGTTTCAGGCGCTCGTCGTCCGGAGCGAGACCAAGGTGACGGCGGCGGTGGTCGCCGCCGGCGGGAAGCTGCGGGTGATCGGGCGGGCCGGGGTCGGCGTCGACAACATCGACGTCGCGGCTGCCACGGCCCAGGGAGTGCTGGTGGTCAACGCGCCAACCGGTAACACCGTGGCCGCAGCCGAGCACACGGTGGCTTTGATGCTGGCCTCGGCGCGCAACGTCGCGCGGGGAGACACCAGCCTGCGTCAGGGCCGCTGGGAGAGGTCCAAGTTGGTGGGTAGCGAGCTTCGGGGCAAGACCCTCTTGGTCGTCGGCCTGGGCAAGATCGGCTATGAGGTGGCCAGGATCGCCCAAGGGCTGCAGATGCGGGTGATCGCCTCCGACCCCTCGGACTCTCGGGAGCGGGCGGCGCAGCTTGGGGTAGAGCTCGTGACCCTCGATCGGGGGCTGCCTCAGGCGGACTTCCTCACCGTCCACACCCCGCTCAGCGACGCCACCAGGGGCCTGATCGGCAAGGCTCAGCTGGCCCGCCTGCCCCAGGGCGCGAGGGTCATCAACGTGGGCCGGGGCGGGATCATCGACGAGGCGGCCCTGGCGGAGTCCGTGCGGAGTGGTCACCTGGCCGGGGCGGCGGTGGACGTGTTCACCAAGGAGCCGCCGGGCGAGGACCATCCCCTCCTCCAAGAGCCGGCCATTCTCGTCACCCCCCACCTGGGGGCGTCCACCGCCGAGGCGCAGCTCACGGTGGCAACCCAGGTGGCCGACCAGGTGGTCGAGGTCCTCGCCGGTCGGCCCGCCCGCTGGGCGGTCAACGCTCCCACGATTCCCCCCGAAGAGGCCGCTTTGGTCGTGCCCTACCAGGGCCTGGCGGCCAGGATGGGCAGCCTCTACGCTCAAATTGGCGGTGGCGGCATCCGGCTGCTGGAGACCGTCCGCAGGGGGGAGCTGGCGGCAGTGCAAGGCGGGCCCTTCACCGCGGCCGCTCTGGCCGGGATCCTGGGCCAGCTCACCGAGGAGCGGGTGACAGAGGTCAACGCCCGTTCGGTGGCCAGGGAGCGTGGCATCGAGGTTCGAGAAAAGAGCGATGCCGGCGCCGGCCCCTGGGCCAGCTCGCTGGTCCTCCGGATCGAGGGCGACCACGCCTCTGAGCTGGTGGGCACGGTCGCGGGCGGTGAGCCCCGGATCCTCAGTCTCGACGGGCTTTCCATCGACCTCGCACCCCAGGGCCTGTTTCTCTTCTTCATCCACCAGGACCGCCCAGGGCTGATCGGCGAGATCGGGCGGCGGTTGGGTGAGGCCAACGTCAATATCGCCGAGATGCGGGTAGGCCGGGAGGCGCCTCGCGGGCGAGCAGTTACCGCGGTCGAGGTGGACGATCCCGTGGGCCCGGAGCTGGCCCGGGAGCTCCGGGCCATCGACGGGGTCGCGGACCTCCACCAGGTCACCCTCTAGACAGCGATGGCCGAGGTCTCGGCGTTCGAGGGGATCCGCTACCGCCCGGAGGTGGCCCCGCTGGAGGCGGTGCTCTGCCCTCCCTACGACGTCATCAGCCCGGAACTGCAACTGGAGCTGTACGGGCGGGCGACGCAGAACATGGTCCGGATCGAGCTCGGCCGCGACTTCGAGGGGGATGTGCCCGGACAGCAGGACCGCTACACCCGGGCCCGGGGCCATCTCGACGCATGGCGCCAACTCGAGGTTCTGGTCCGCGATGAGGCTCCCTCCCTCTACCTTCACCGGCACTCGTTCACCAATCCCGACAGCGGAGCCCCAGTGGAGCGCTTGGGCTGCTTCGCCGGAGTGCAGCCAGTGCCGCACGACCGCGGTGAGGTCCTCCGCCACGAGCTCACCCTGAGCGCGCCGCGCTCCGACCGCCTCCAGCTGCTGCGGGCCACTGAGCTGCAGACCTCCCCCGTGTTTCTCCTCTACGAGGGGGCCGCCGAGGTGACGGGACTTCTAACGCGACTCAGCGCGTCGATGCCCCCTGCGGCGGAGGGTGTGGTCAGCGGGGAGCTAGGCCCGGAGCGGCATTGCCTCTGGCGGGTTTCCGACCCTGAGGTGTTGGAGCGAATAAGTGGGTCTCTAAGTCGGAGCCGTCTCTACATCGCCGATGGCCACCACCGCTACGAGACCGCCTTGGGCCTGGGACTGCGCCGAGTCCTGGCGCTGTTGGCCCCGCTGCAGGACGCTGGCAACGTCATCCTGCCCACCCACCGCGTCGTGGACCGATGCCCGAGCGACGCCGCCACCCTGAGCCGCGAGCTCGGTGCGCGAGGCTGGACGGTGGAAGTCGTCTTTGATCTGGAGGCGGCCAGGGGGCGCCTCCGGCAGCTCCGGGCAGGTCACCACGCCTTCGCCCTGGCCGATGGGGCGACTATCACGGTGGCCGCCCGGCCCCGGGATGACTCCGGAGACGCGCGCCAGCGCCTTGACGTCGCGGTGCTGGAATCTGAGATCCTGGGCCCCCTGCTCAGAATCAGCCCCGATGACATCGAAGCTCGGATCAGCTACTCCCGCAACCCGGCCGAGGCCTTGTCCCGGGCCCAGCGGAACCAGGGGGTGGCGGTCCTGCTCAACCCCACCGGCATTGAGGAGCTGGCGGCGGTGGCCCGAGCCGGCCTAGCCATGCCCCAGAAGTCGACGTACTTCTACCCAAAGGTGCCGGCCGGACTGGTCATGATGGAGCTTGAGTGAGGCGGCGACCGGCAGGAGAGGCGGCACTGGGTCGGTTGCAGCAGTTTGGCTTTCGGTCCAATTCGGGTAGGGTTTAGGGGAAGTGCCGACCTACGCCTATCGCTGTGAGAAGGGCCACGAGTTCGAAGCGGTGCAGGGGATAACCGAGCCCGCTCTCAGCCATTGCGTCGAATGCGGCACGCCGGTGCGGCGCGTCGTGTTTCCCGTCGGCATCGTCTTCAAGGGTCAGGGGTTCTACAAGAACGACTCCCGGTCCGCGTCGGCGGGTGCCACAGCTCCCGCCCCGAAGAAGGCTGAACCGGCCCCGGCCAGCACCGACGGCGCCAAGGATGGTGGTGCCAAGAGCAAGGCGCAGAGTGGGGATGGCAAACCGCAGGGCAAGAAATCAGGGTCGGGGAGCGCCGCGGGCGCGCCGGCCGCCGCTGACTGAGGAGAACGAGGATGGCTGAACCGGTGCACGTTAGCGATTCGACCTTCGAGACCGAGGTAATCAAGGCTGACAAGCCGGTCCTGGTCGACTTCTGGGCCGACTGGTGCCCGCCCTGCAAGATGCTGGCGCCGATCGTCGAGGACCTCGCCTCGGAGTACGGCCCCCGGGTGAAGGTGGCCAAGCTTGACATCGACGCCAATCCCAACATTGCCGGCCAGTTCGGCGTGATGAGCATCCCCACCTTGATCTTGTTCAAAGAAGGTCAGGCGGTGCAAAGGCTGGTCGGTTACCAGCCAAAATCGGCGCTCAAGTCCAAGCTGGACTCACTCGTCGGTTAGTCGCACCGGGTCTGCAGCCAAGCCGCACTGGGCCGACAGCCGGAGAGGGCTCAAGCAGCAAGCGCGTGCCGATTACGGCCCTCTTGCGACTGATGCGGTCTCGCGGACCTAGAACGATGCTACGGCCCTACCCCGTCGTCGCGGGGCCCAGGGCGGTCAATGCGGGCCACCTCCGTTGCGACGCCTTGATATGCCCGCGATGCTGCCCAGCCGCTACGATCGGCCGCTGATGGCGGATCTTCAGGGCTCGTTCGCGCGCGCCCTTCTCCAGGCGGCGGCCACCCTGACGGATGAGCCCCTCCCCGACCCGGCGGTGGAGCCGTCGGCACGTGCCGAGCTGGGCGACTACTCCTCGGCGCTCGCCTTCAGGCTGGCGCGTGGGCTGAGGAGGTCCCCCAGGGAGATCGCCGGGCAGCTGGCCGTGGGCATCGCGGAGTCGCCCCCAGAGCACTGCCTCGAAGTCACGGTGAGCGGCAACGGCTACGTCAACCTCGTGCTCGATTACGCCAGCCTGGCCCCGGCTGTGATCAAGGACGCCGTTGGACCGGGCGAGGTCGTGGCCGCCGACCCCAAGGCGGGCGACAAGGTGGTGGTCGAGCACACCGCCACCAATCCCAACAAAGCGGCCCACGTGGGCCACTTGCGCAATGCCTGCATCGGTGACACGGTGGCCCGGCTGCTCCGGGCCCGCGGCCATAGGGTGGAGGTCCAGAACTACATCGACGACACCGGTGTCCAGGTGGCGGACGTGCTGGTGGGCATGCGTCACCTGCGACTGGAGCCAGCACCAGGCGAGGCGTTCGACCGCTTCTGCTCTCGGGCCTATGTCGAGGTCTGCCGCCGCTACGAGACCGAGCCAGAGTTGATCCAGCGGCGCGTGCAGATCCTGCATGAGATCGAATCGGCCCACGGCGAGGTGGCTGAGGCCGCCCGCGGCCTCGCGGGCAGGATTGTCGACGCCCATCTCCTGACCATGTCGCGAGTGGGCATCACCTACGACCTGCTGACCTGGGAGTCCGACATCATCCGCCTCGGGTTTCTGGGTTACGCGCTGGATTGGATGCGGGAGAGTGGGGTGATCCGGAAGCCATCGACTGGCCCGCTCGCCGGTTGCTGGGTGCTGCCCCTGGACGGGGGCGACGGCGATGTGCCGGAGAGCGCCGGCGAAGCCCGGGTGCTGGTCAAGAGCGACGGCATCGCCACCTATACCGGCAAGGACGTCGCGTATCACCTCTGGAAATTCGGGGTGCTGGGTCTCGACTTCGGCTACCGCCTGTGGTCGCCCCAGGGCCCCGTCACCACGACCTCGGATCGAAACCAGGAGACGGTTCCCCCGGGGGAATTCGGCCATGCCCGCCGGGTGATCAACGTCATCGACCAGCGCCAGGCGGCACCCCAGAGAGCGGTGCGGGAAGCTCTCCGCCGACTTGGCTTCGCGGATCAGGGGCAGCAACTCCAACACCTGGCCTACGAGGTCGTGGCCCTCTCCCCGGCTGCCGCCCGAGCGCTGGGAGTGGACACCAGCCAGGACAAGGCCGCCTACGCCCTGAGCGGGCGTCGGGGAATCGAGGTCGGCGCCGACCTCCTGCTGGACGAAGCTGAGCGCCGGGTGCGCACCAAGGCCAGGGACGATCGGGTCGCGGCGCAACTGGCGGCTAGCGCAGTCCGCTACTACCTGCTTCGCTTCGGACTCACCTCGATGATCAGCTTCGACTTCACCGAGGCGCTGCGCACCAGCGGGGACACCGGCGTCTACCTCCAGTACGCCCACGCGCGGGCCTGCGGCATCCTGGCCAAGGTGCCGCCCTTGCCACTGCCGCCGGAGATCCCTCCCCTGACGGTGCCAGAGCGCACCCTGGTCAAGCTGCTCGAAACCTTCCCCAGGGTTGTCGCCGAGGCCGCCGACGAGCTAAGCCCATCCCTGCTCGCTGGCTTCACCTTCTCTCTGGCCACAGCCTTCAACGACTTCTACGAGCACTCCGACCGCCTCTACCAACTCCAAGACCAGGAGCTGAAGGGGCTGCGAAGAGGGCTGGTCGATGCCAGCCGGGCGACCCTCGCCCGATCTCTGCAGCTGCTGGGCCTGGAGCCCCTGGCCCGGATCTGAGCCAGGGGCCGGGGGATCCGAACCCGCCCTGTGTGCATACTGGGCGGTCTTGCTCGAATTACCCCTTTTCCCCTTGCGGGTGGTCCTGTACCCCCACATGCCATTGCCGGTGCACGTGTTCGAGCCTCGCTACCAGGAAATGCTTCGCGACTGCCGTGATTCCGGAGGCAGGTTCGGAGTCGTGGCGATCCGAGCCGGAGAGGAGGTGGGCGGCCGAGCTGAGACCGAGGCCATTGGGACCGAAGCGGTCATCACCCAGCTGCGGGAGCTTCCCCGGGGGCGGAGCCAGTTGCTGCTGACGGGCGGACGCAGGTTTCGGATCCGGAAGCTAAAGGGTGCCAGCCCCTACCCGCGGGCCGAAGTCGAGCTGGTCCAAGAGCCGGAGCCCGACCCTGCCGCGTTCGTCCTGGCCCACTCCGCCGCCGCCGCCTTGCGGCGCTATGCGACCTCCTTGGCGGGGATCACCGGGCGCCCGCCCACGACCAACCGGCTGCCCACCGAGCCGATGTTGCTCTCGTGGGTCGTCGCCTCCACGCTGATCATCGACATCCGCCAGAAGCAGCGGCTCCTGGAACAGGTCAGCGTCGGTCAGAGGCTGAGGACGGAGCTGGAGATGCTCAAGCGGGAGTCGACCCTGCTCGACCTGCAGCTGGCCAACCGGCTCCAGATTGCCCCCTACGGGCGCAACTGACTCTTCCGTCGGGGCAAACCGGTCAGGTTCGCCCTAAGGGGTGCGCTCAGCGAGCAGGACGAAGGTATGACCAAGGAGGGGCTAGATTGAGCTTCTCCTCACCTCGGCTGGCATCGCGAACACGAGTAGCCACAGCGCGCTCGTGGAGTTGGTGGCAAACCGGTGGCCGAGTCCAGCGCATCTGCATTCCCGCCGCGGAGTAGGGCCCGCCTGGCGGCGCCGACGATGCACGACCGTTGCCCAGCGGGCGAGTAACCGGTTGCCCCATGCGCGCGAGTTCTGATTCGAACCGACCCGGTGCAGCCGCTTGAGCAGTACTACTGGCAGTACTACTGCAGGATCAGCAGCAACCGGTTTCCGGCGCCGCCGTTTTCGTTGCCGGGTACGAAGGAAGGCGAGACCTGGACCGCCCGGGCCAGGTGGATCACGTAGACCGCACCATTGAACCCCGGGACCTGGCCCACGGAGACGCTGGTGACCACGGTGCCCGGGGCGGGCTGGGGCACGGCCGTCCCCGGGGCCACCCCCTGCATCTCAACGTAGAGGGTTTGAGCGCCGTCGAAGCCGGTGGTCACCTGGGGGTTGCCAGACCCCTGGACCAGCTGCAGCACCACCCAGAACTGGCTGCCGTGAGCCCCGTAGCGGGCAGTCTGGACCTGGTAGCCGCTGCCGCCCCCCCCGATGGTCTGAGTGCCGGTGAGCTGGGGTGCGGGGGTGCCGCTGGAGGGTCTGGGGGTCGGCGTGGGCGCCGCCGGCGAGGCGGCGGTGGTCGGAGTCGACTGGACCTTGGGGTGGTGGACAGGGGGCGACGTGGTCCCGTGGGTCAGGTCCCAGATGATCAGCACCGCCGCCAGCGCCGCGACGGCGATCAGCCCGATCCGGGTCCAGCTCCGCGCCTGAGGCCCTCCGCCCCCGGCCTTGGCCGCCGGTGGCTTGCGTGCCGATCCCCCGGAACCGCGCCGGGAGTGACTTCTCACGCTAGGGAGCGTGTCTTTGGGGTCCCCCAGCTGGCTCGGGACCGCTGCCTCGGCGGGACGGGTCGGTGGCGAGGCCGCGGGGAATGGGGCCGGGGGTGGCAGGGGCTCGTGCCGGGCCGATGGAATGCCGGGAACTTCCGCACTCCAGGTGGAGTCGGCGTCCCCAGCGGCGGCCACGGCTGCCCAGGGGACATCGAGCTCGGTGACTGGTTCCCAACCCGGCACCACGACCGATCCAGGTCGGGGCTCCCCGGGAGCCTCCGGTGCCTCCGCGCCCTCGGGAACCGCGGCGGCCTCCGCGCCCGCGTCCAGCGCCTCGGCGTCCGCGGGCGCGGAGGGAGCCCCCTCTTCTACCAGGGCCATGGGACCGGGCTCGTCCGCGAGCCAGTCCTCCTCGGAGACGTCGGCCCCGCCGCGCGCGTCTGACAGGTCCGCTTCCTCGGCGTCGAAGGCGCTGCCGCGTTCGAGGTGGACCGGTTCAGCGGGGCCCTCCATCGCCGGCTCGGGAGAGTCCGCTGCGACCCAGCCCAGCTCGCCTTGGGGCGCCGGCCCGGCTTCCATCACGGCCTCGGGAGCCTCGTCGGCACTGTCACCGTCCTCGGCGGCCTCCGCTTCGGGCTCCTCGACGGCCGTTTCCTGGAAGTCGTCCGGGACCGCTTCCACCTCCCGGGCAGTCTCGGCCACCGGTTCCTCGATCTGGCGGTCCCCATTGCTCGGGGGAGGGACGGGATCGATCTCGGTCGCGCTGGCTGGATCCAGTAGGGCGGCACCGATCCCGGCCGACCCGAAGGGATCGGGTGTTATGGCAACCTGGGTGCCACCACGGTCCTCGTTGCTGGCGCCCGCGCCGCTCGGAGGGGCCAGAACCCGGGAGCGATCCAGCAGTGCGGTCGCGGTGTCGGGGCTGAGACGCACTGGGGCCAGAACCGAAATCCGCTCCGTCTCCTCGCGCAGGTAGCGCATCCCGGTCTTGCAGCGCTCGCACGTGACCAGGTGTGCGTCCAACTCCAGCTGCCGCTCCCGGGAGAGCTCGCCGTCAAGGGCGCAACTCAGCGTGAGCAGGCTGCACTTCATATGGAGATGTCGCGGTAGATGCTTCCGAACTCCCTGCGTGCGGAGGCCACCAGTCGTGACGCCGCCTCCGGGGAACACTCCATGGCGACGCCGATTTCGCGGTAGGTGAGCTTGGCCAAATCACGCAGCAACAGGGCGGCGCGACGGCTGAGTTCCGTTGCCAGCAGCGCTCTCTTGGCAGTGTTGATCCTGGCCGCGTCATCGCCGCCGGGACCGAGGCTGATCAGAGCCGGTCGCTTGCTGAACAGACGGGCCACCCCCCGGCGCTGGGGCGGGTAGTGCTGGTTCTGCCGGGCGGCTCTGGTGACAGAGCGGTAGAGGATGGCCCTACCCTCGCGCTGGAGCGCCGCCGCCGGGAAGTGACGAGCACGGAAGAGACCTGCCGCCACGTACTCGACCGCGTCTTCACTGGAGCCAGTGAGATGCAGCGCGTACGTGACCAAGGCATCGAGGTACTGGCGACCGAGGTCTTCCAGCGTGCTCGCGGCGATCTGAGGTCTGTCTAGGACGGTATTCATGACGTTGCGTGGTGAAACACGCGAGCTGGCGTCAGCATAACCGCCCACCGGCGCCCGCGCAACTGCCCGACTTCGCAAGATGGTAACGAGGCTGGAAGCTCGGCCCGCGCTTCCAACGGAGACCCTCCGAGGACGCGCTGGCGCATCAGCTGGGCCACCGCATCATCACTCCTGACTCGAGAGCAGGGGGACAAGGCTGTCCCGCGAGAAGTCGGGGGGCTTCAGGCCGAGCTCCGCGTAGGCGGTTGCGGGCACGCCAATGTCGGCCAGCCATAGTTGCCCCGCGCAACCGCGGCCCGGAGCCCGAAGGCACCCAGTCTTGGCCACGGCCAGCATCAGGGTCGCGCTCGCCCTGATGCAGATCCCCGGGATCCCGCCGCTGGAGGCGTCGAGGCCGCTCGGGATGTCAATCGCCAGGGTCTTCGCCTTCGTCCGGTTGGCCCGCTCGATGGCGATGGCCAGCGGGCCCCGGGGTGCGCCGCTGGCGCCGGTGCCGAGGAGACCATCGACCACCAGCTCGGAGGCGTCCAGAGCCCACTCCAGATCGGTCTCGATCCGCTCCTCGGCTTGACGGATCTCCACCCCAGCCGCTGCTGCGGCGTGGGCCTGGCGGGAGGCGACGGACCCGGGGTCTTCCAGGGTGGCCAGCGACAGGGCGCGGACCCGCCGGCCCCAGCTGGCGAGGTGCCGGGCGCAGCCCAGGGCATCCCCACCGTTGTTGCCCCTCCCCGCCAGCACCGCCACGCCGGTTCCCGGCGGCAGATCCTGGAGCAGGAGCCTGGCCAGCCGGGCGCACTGGAAGCTCGCCAGCGCCATCAGGGCCATGCCGTCAACCCCGTGTCGCCCGGAGGCCCGGTCCAGCCCGCGCGCCTGCTCCGCTGTGGCCGAGGGGGTCAGGGCGCGGCCACCCAACCGGCCCGCGCCCGCTCGGTGGCCGGGGTGGCGGTTGTCCAGACGACACGCACCTCGTCGCCCGGGCCGAGGCCGAGCAGCGCCGCTGCGCTGCTCTGGTTGCCGGCGATCTCCAGGTGGCCGGCGCTGTTCCAGAGCAGGGCGCAGTCACCGTCGATCTCGGCGTAGGTCTGGACCAACTGGCCCAGGACCCGCCCGCCCGGGAGCTCGACGGCGGCGGGCAGGGGTGAGTACCAGGGCGTCCGGGCCACCGCCAGGATGACGTTGCCGAAGTGGTCGACCAGGACCACCCGGGCGGTGGTGCCCTCGGCGTCACCATGGGGAAGCAGTTCGCCGATCAACTGAGGGCTGGGAAGCCTCCGACCCACGGCCCGGAACTGAACCTCACCCAGCGCCAGGCGGGCCGCCAGCGGTCCGATCAGGTCGCGGCCGTGAAAGGTAGGGCTGACCTGGTCGAGTTCAGCAGGGCTCAGATCAACGCGGACGGCGCGGCGGTCCCGGCCGCGGGTCCAGAGGAAATGGAGCAAGCCGTTGTCCGGGGCCACGACCAGTTGCCGGTCTACCCGGGCCACAACCAGAGGCCGGTCGGTGCCGACCCCGGGGTCCACCACGACGCAGTGCACGGTGCCCGGGGGAAACGCGGGGGCGGCGGCGGCGAGCCAGTAGGCACCGGCGCCGATGTCGTGGGAGGGGACGCCGTGGGTGAGAGTGACTACCCGCAACTGGGGCGCCAGCTTGGCGATGGCACCCTCGAGAGTTCCGCCGTAGGCGTCGTCGCTGCCGAAGTCGGTCAGCAGCGTGAGGATGGAGGCCATGACTCGCGCGTCATTGTGCCCCATGGCCGAGGCGGTCTCCTCTCCGCCTTGATCCAAGGCGGAGATGTCAGCCCCGGACCCCGCTCCCTCCTA
>JBOHUL010000007.1:0-1524 GCA_050734425.1 Candidatus Dormibacteria bacterium | reverse complement strand
GTCACACGTCGATGGGCGGCACCAGGTCACGCTACCCAGCCCTCTGTGGATCAGCAGGAGCGGCGCCGCCCTTCCCGTTGCGCCACAATCAGCGTGACCGCTCCCCCACTGATGGGATGCCAGCTTGGGTCATTTGGGAGGCGGACGTGAGTGTGGGAGATCTGGACTCAGCGGTTGTCACGAGACCGGTTGGGCCCGTCAGAGTCCTGCAGCTGAACCGACCGGAACGACTCAACGCCATCGATCGCGAGATGGCACTTCAACTTCAGGCAGCCCTCAGGGACGTGGCTCAAGACGCGGCTTGCCGGTGCGTGCTCCTGACAGGCAAGGGAAGAGCCTTCTGCGCCGGGCAGGCCCTGCCCGGTCCCGGTGAGGACGAACTCCCCAGGGACATCGCGGGCCTCATCCGCGAGCGCTACCTTCCAATCGTGCTCAGCCTTCACCGGCTGGAAGTCCCGGTCGTGGCTGCGGTGAACGGCCTCGCCACTGGGGCAGGGTTCTCGCTAGCACTCGCCGCTGATCTCCGCATCGCCGCCGAGTCGGCGTGGTTCAGCTCGGGATTCGAACGGATAGGGTTGGTCCCGGACGCCGGCGCGACCTACTTCCTGCCGCGCCTTCTCGGGCTTTCCAAGGCCCTTGAGGTCGTCCTCTTGGGTGAAAGGCTGGCCGCGACTGCCGCCTTGGACCTTGGCCTGGTCGCCCAGGTCCTCCCCGACCCAGGTTTCGAGGCCGCCGCGATCGGCTTCGCCGAGCGATTGGGAGCAGGCCCGACCAAGGCCTTCGCCGGAAGCAAGCGGGCCATCTGGAGCTCTCTCTCCGCGTCGATTGAGGACCAACTAGAACTGGAGGCAACCCTCCAGCAGGCGAGCAGCGAGACTCACGACTTCAGCGAGGGGCTGGCTTCGTTCGGAGCAGGGCGCCGACCGCACTTCACCGGCAATTAGGACCGAGACCGACCACCTGGCGGGGACGAGCCAGCGCTACTGGGGAGTGCTCGAATCGGTGGGGGCGGTCGCGGCCACCGTGGGCTCGACCTGCGTCGGGGTGGCATTCACCGTGTTGCTCGGCGGTGCCGACACCTGGGTCACAGACTTCAACTCCTCGGCGGCTGAGGTCGAGGCCTTCTTGAACTCCTGGATGGCTCGGCCGACGCTGCTCCCGAGTTCCGGCAGCCGTTTGGGGCCGAAGACGACCAAAGCCAGCAGTATCAGTACCAGCAACAAGAAGATATGGGTCGGAGAGATCATCGCCGCACCTCCCAACTTAGAGTCGGGCCGAGTATACACCGGGTCCCCAAGACCGTCAGGATCGCTCGCGTCGGGTCGGAAGGAGGGCGGCGGGCCCCGACCGGCATCCCTGCGGCGGGCCGCCGCCTTGACGTGGTGTTACGGAGCACTGATACTGTCAGTCTGCGCCTGTGTACGCATAGCGCATGGACGTTCGAAAGCGCTGACCGAGGAGGGCGGGCATGGCGACCACTCTGGAACGGCAGGTATCGCGGCGAACCGTCCTCAAGGGCCTGGC
>JBOHUL010000006.1:0-1605 GCA_050734425.1 Candidatus Dormibacteria bacterium | reverse complement strand
TGGCCAACCCGCCCGCAGGTGATCTGGCGGCTCACTTCGTCGGACTGGCCAATCCCACCCGCCTTCAGATCGTGCGCCGGCTGGCCCAGGTCAAAGAGGAGCGGGTCTCGGACGTTGCCCTGCTCCTGGGCATAAGCCAGCCCCGGATGTCGTGGCACCTGCGGCTCCTGCGACGGGCCGGGATCGTCAAGACCAAGCGCGAGGGTCGGGAGGTTCTCTGCCGGCTCGACCGGGAGTCGATCGCGGCCAACGTTGCCCGGCTGGAGCGGATGCTGGACGGCCGGTCCGACGGCGACGGGGCGTTGGGGTCCGGCGTGGGTGACAACGGCCACCAGGCGCAGCCCCGCGGTTCCGGGGAGCGCTCGATGCCAGAGGTAGTTGGATGAGCCAGCGTGTCCGGGCGGCCGTAATCGGCGTCGGCGACCATGGCTCCAGTCCGATCCAGGGATTGGAGCACTACCGCCAGGCGGCGGCCGAGGCGCGGGCCTTCGCGGCCGGCGACGCCGCAGTCGGAGCCTGAGCGAGCCCCGGCCACCGGGCGCGGGCCGGGCTCCTGACCCAGGAGTGAATTGACCACGAGCTCACTACGACGGGCGGATCCGGGGACGGCCGGGGCCGGACTCACCAGGTCGTCGGCGCGGCCCCGGGCTGGGGGCTGGCTGACTTCGGGGGGCCCCCAGGCGCTGGGCCTGCGCCTGGCCCAACCCCTGGTGCGACCGCTGCCGCGGCGCCTGCGTTACCTCCTCGCCGACATCGGTGGCTCGGGCGCCTTCGCCCTGCTGCCGCGGCGGGCTCGGCGGGCCCGGGCCAACTACCAGCTCTTCACAGGGGGCGCCCTCGCCCCTGCCAGCCGCCTCGCACGCGGGGCGTTCCGCAACTACGCCCGCACCGTCCTGGACTTCCTCATCCTGGAACGGCTACTGGAGGAGCTGAAGGCGGCGCCAGGCGGCATCCCCTTGCAGCCCCTGGTCTCGGCCCTGGGGCTCAAGCGGGGCGCTATCGTGGTCACTCCCCATCTGGGTAACTGGGACCTGGGGGCGGCAGCCGTCGCCACTTGTGGCACGCCGGTCCACGCCATCACCGACCCCTTCGGGCCGCCCCTGGTGGACCGGCTGATCCGCGACTCCCGGGAGCGCCTGGGGGTGCGGGTCATCCCCATGGGCGGCGACAGTGTCAAATCCGCTCTCCGGGCGCTCAGGCGCAACGAGATCCTCCTCCTCGCCTGTGACATCGACAAGGGGGGCAACGGGGTCGATGTCAGCTTCCTGGGTCGGGAGCTCAAGCTCCCCGCCGGCCCCGCCACCCTCTCGGTCCGGACCGGAGCTCCCCTGATCCCGGGATACGTGCGCCGGCGCCGCGACGGCAGCCACGAGGCCCGACTGCTGCCGGCCTTGGAACGACCCAAGGAAGGAGACGCCCAGGCCCAGGCTCAGGCTCTGACCCAGGCGATCGCCACCTGCTTCGAGCGCCTCATCCGCGAGGAGCCGGAGCAGTGGTTCGCCTTTCACTCCCTCGGGTTGCCACACCCCGGCGGGTCTGCCAGGTGAAGCTGACCACGGCCCGGCCGGCGCTGCCCCGACCCTGGCGCCGGCGTGCGCCAGAGGA
>JBOHUL010000005.1:0-8467 GCA_050734425.1 Candidatus Dormibacteria bacterium | reverse complement strand
GCTACCCCGAGGCTTTCGCCAAGGGAGCCCTGGAGGGACGGGTCGCGGTCGTCGGGGGCGGCGGCATCGGGGTCGACATCGCGCATCTGGCGAGCCATGGCGAGGAGGCTGGCAAAGGAATCGCGCGGTTCCGCAGGGCCTGGGGCCTGGCCCGGGGCCGGGGGCCAGGGCCCCGTTCGAAACGGGCGGTGGCGGTGCTGCAGCGGGGTCAGCGCCTGGGGGTGGGGATCGGGAGGTCCAGCAGGTGGGCGGTCCTGGCCGAGCTGCGCCACCAGGGTGTGGAGGTGCTGAGCGGGGTAGCCTACCGCTCCATCGGTCCCGACGGGGTCCGGATCCGCGACGGCGAAGGTGCTGCCCGGGTGGTTTCCGCTGAGACCGTGGTCATCGCCGCCGGGCAGCAGCCTGAGACTTCAGTGGCCGACCTGGCCCGGGCGGCGGGGGTGCCCCTGGAGGTCGTCGGCGGAGCCCGCGACGTCGTCGGGCTGGACGCGGTCCGCGCCTTCGCCGAGGGCCGGGAGGCGGCGGCGCGGCTGAGTCGCCCCGACGGTGCGGCCGCGGGACGGGCCCGGCGGCGGGCCGCTGCCCTCTAGGGCCGTGCCCTTGCCAGGCGCGCCAACCCGGTCTCCCCGCCACCGGGGCGATTACCCTATCTCGGGCACTGGCAGCTCGCCGCCTTGGGCCAGGGGAGTCGGGAAGCAATGAGTCGGGAGATGCGGCTTTCGGTGCGGGAGGTGACCCGGCCCCTGGCAGGCGAGCTCGTGGTTCCGGATTCCAAGTACCACGCCCACCGGGCCCTGATCCTCGCCTCTCTGGCCGAGGGCAGCAGCACCGTCCTCGGGCTCTCCGACGCCGGCCACGTCCGCCACACGATCCAGGCGCTGCGCCAGCTGGGGACCGGGATCGAGGTTCACGGCGACAGCTTCGTCGTTCACGGGGGCCAGTACCACCCGCGGCGCCAGGAGATCTCGGTGGGCAGCTCGGGCACGACCCTCTACTTCCTCACGGGGCTGGCCTCACTGGCGGCGGCGCCGGTCACGATCACGGGTCAGCGCTACTTCCAACGTCGCCCGATCCGGCCGCTGCTGGAGGCGCTCCGGGGCCTGGGGGTCGACCTGGAGTCGGCGACCGGCTGCCCCCCGATCGCGGTCACCCCCAGGCGCCCGCGAGGGGGACGGGTCCGCATCCAGGGGACGCTCTCCCAGTGGATCTCGGGGCTCCTGCTGCTGGCGCCGTTTGCCAGCGGCCCCAGCCGGATCGAGATCGAGGGCGAGCTGAACGAGCGCTCCTACATCGACCTGACCATCCGGATGATGCGCCAGTTCGGGCTCGAGGTCCAGGAAGCGGCCGACGGCCGCAGCTTCGAGATCGCACCGGACCAGCAGGCGCGGCCGGCGACGGTCCGACTCCCCCCCGACGTGGGCGCCGCCGCCTTCGGCCTGGCGATCACCGCCCTGCACCCTTCGGACGTCAGCTTCCGCGGCCTCTCCGCCCTCAGCGCCAGCGAGACTGACCACCCCGAGGCGGAGCTCCTGGACATCGTCCGCAGGATGGGTCTGCCCACGGTCCGAGACGCGGGGACAGGGATGGTCCGGGTGTGCCACCAGGGCCTGGTCCTGGAGCCGGTCGAGGTCGACTGCCGGGCGGTACCGGACATGCTGCCGATACTGGCGGTTCTGGGCACCTTCGCAAACGGGACGACCGTCCTCGAGAACGTGGCCCATGTCCGGCTCAAGGAGTCGGACCGGGTCTCGGCCATGCTGCAGCTCAACCGCATGGGCGGGCGGGTGGAGCTGGACCACGACCGACTCCTGGTACGTGGTGTGAAGCGACTGCGGCGGGCGGAGCTGTCCTCGTTCAACGACCACCGGGTGCTGATGGCCCTGGCGGTGGCCGCCTCCCGGGCCCGGGGGGAGAGCCGCCTCACCTATCCCCACGCCTACCGCATCTCCTACCCGCGCTTCCTGTTGGAGATGAACCACATCGGGGTCTCGATGTCGGTGGCGGCGCCGACCGAGGGGAGGGCCGGGCGGCGGGCGCCAAGCCGGCTTTCGCCGGCGGCCGCGGCGGCGACGCCAGTCGACCGGCTGGTGCGGCGCTGGGCCTCTGAGCGCCCGTCCGATCTGGCTGTGATCGACGGCGGGGAAGAGGGTAAGGAGGAGCGAGTGTGGTCCTGGGAGGAGCTGGACCGGGAGACGGACCGGGTCGCTTCGCTGCTGCTGGGGCTGGGGGTGGCTCTGGGCGAGCCGGTGGCTTTCCAGCTGCCCAACTGTGCCGAGTTCGTGCTCCTGGCGCTGGCCCTGGCCCGAATTGGCGCCGTCTCCTGTCCCCTGATGCCCATCTTCCGGGAGCGGGAGATGGGCTTCATGCTCTTCCGCTCGCGGGCCCGGGTCCTGGTGGTGCTGGACCACTTCCGCGGGCGGGACTGCGTCCAGGAGGTCAAGGGCCTGATGGCGGGCTCGGGGGGCGAGCTGGTGGCCCTGGAGCATGTGCTGGTGGTGGGGGCTCCGGGAGGGCTGCCGGGAGCGGACCCCGAGGGAGCTGGTCCCAGCTGGCATCACTTCCAGACGGAGGTCGAGCGCCAGAGCCCGGACCGGGCGGTCCTGGAGAGAAGGCGTCCCGAGGCGCGGTCCCTGGCCCAGCTACTGTTCACCTCCGGCACCTCGGGTGAGCCAAAGGGAGTCCTCCATCGCATGGATGTCCTGACCCGGGCCGCCGCCATGGAGGTGCGCCACCTGAGCCTGGGTTCCGAGGACCGGATCTTCATCCCCTCGCCTCTGGCCCACCAGACGGGCTTCCTCTACGGCATGTGGCTGGCCTTCGTCCTGGGCGTGCCCCAGATCCTGCAGCGGACCTGGGAGGGGACGCGGGCCTTGGACCTGCTGCGACGCTTCGGGGGGACCTTCGTCCAGGCGGCGACCCCCTTCCTCGGCGATCTGGTGCGGGCGGTCGAGGTCCGGGGCGAGCGACCTGGGAAGCTGCGGATCTTCGTCGCCACCGGGGCGGCCGTGCCCCGAGCTTTGGCGGAGCGGGCGACCAGGACCCTGGGTGCCGCGGTCTGCGGCGCCTGGGGCACCACGGAGACCTGCCTCGGGACCCTGGCCGCCCCCGAGGACGAGCCCGCGCGCACCTGGGGCACGGACGGGCGGGCCCTGGCGGGGGTGCGGATCCGGGTCACCGACGATGAGGGCCGGGTTCTGGCCCCGGGCCTGGAGGGCAACTTCGAGGTCTCCAGCCCGTGCCTCTTCGAGGGCTACCTGGACCGGCCCGACCTGACCCAGGAGGTCCTGACCGAGGACGGCTTCTACCGCAGCGGCGACTTGGCGGTGATCGACGAGGCCGGCTATGTCCGCATCAGCGGCCGGCTCAAGGACGTCATCAACCGCGGCGGCGAGAAGGTCCCCGTGGCCGAGATCGAGCAGCTCCTGCACCAACATCCTGAGGTGGCGGACGTGGCCATCGTGGCCATGCCCGACGAGCGCCTGGGGGAGCGCGCCTGCGCCTTCGTCGTCTCCCCGGAGGGGCTGCGGTTGGAGGAGGCCTGCCGCTTCCTCGACGATCACCACGTGGCCAAGCAGTACTGGCCCGAGCGGCTGGAGCTGGTCGAAAGCCTGCCCCGCAACCCGGCCGGCAAGGTGCAGAAGTTCCTGCTGCGGGAGTGGGCGGCGCGGCTGGTGGAGGCGGCCAGTTGAGAACCTCCTTGCTGAGACAGCCCGGGGAGCTGCCCCCCGGCCGGGTTCGGGTCGCCAGTGAGGTGGTGGCCTCGATCGTGGCCCTGGCGACGATGGAGGTGAAGGGGGTGGCGGCCATGTGCGACCCGAGCGGGGTGAATGTCACCTTGCCGCTGCACCATCAGCACGGCCGGCGAGGGGTGAAGTTCCAGATGGTGGGCGACACCGGCATTAAGCTCGACCTCCACCTCGCCATCACCCCCCAGGCTGCGGTCCAGGAGGTGGCCGAGGAGTTGCAGCACAAGGTCGCCGACGCGGTCCACTCGATGCTGGGCCTGGAGGCGGTCGAGATAAACCTGCACATCGCCGACATCGAAGGCGAATGACCCATGGCCCCGCGACATCAGGCCCGCGAGCTGGTGGTGCGGGTTCTTTTCCAGCTCGAGCTGCAGCCGGGCGACTGGCGGGAGCCGCTTGCCTACCACCTCCAAGAGGCGGGGCCGGGGGTCGACCGCAAGTTCGCCGAGGAGCTCCTGGCAGGCGCCACCAGTCACCTGAGCGAGATCGACGAAGCCATCTCTCAGAGCTCCA
The DNA here is from genome assembly GCA_050734425.1 of Candidatus Dormibacteria bacterium. Taxonomy (GTDB): domain Bacteria; phylum Chloroflexota; class Dormibacteria; order Aeolococcales; family Bog-877; genus Bog-877. The sequence goes on along the minus strand of JBOHUL010000005.1, from coordinate 4,208 downwards.
CCCACTGGCCCCTGGACCAGATGGGCGCTCTGGAGCGGGCGGTGCTCCGGGTCGGGGCCGAGGAGCTCTGCTGGCGCCGGCGCGAGCCGGTGGCGGTCAGCATCGACGAGGCCGTGCGCCTGGCCAAGCAGCTGGCGGGGGAGGACGCTGGACGGTTCGTCAACGGGGTCCTGGGCAACCTGGCCCGCACCCGGGCGCACTCGGATGAGGGCGCCGGTGCTGGTCCTCCAAGTCGGTGAACTGGCGCAGCTTATCCGGGGCGCGCTCAGCGCCGACCCGCGGCTGCAGGACGCTCACGTCGAGGCCGAGCTCGGAGACTGCCATCTCTCCGCCGCTGGCCACTGGTACTTCACCCTCAAGGACTGCCGCTCCGGCGGTGGCGACCGCTCCGTCCTGAAGGCGGCGATGTTCCGGCGCGAGGCTCAGGGTCTGCGCTTCGAGCCCCGGACGGGGATGCGGGTCCTGGCCCACGGCGCCGTCTCCATCTATGCCGCCGGGGGCTCGCTCCAGCTGTACCTGGACCGGATGGAGCCCGAGGGTGTCGGGGCGCTGGCCCTGGCGTTCCAGCAGCTCCTGGCGCGGCTTGAGGCCGAGGGTCTCTTCCGCCCGGAGCGAAAGCGTCCCCTGCCGTTTCTTCCCCGGCGCCTGGTGGTGGTGACCTCACGCCACGGGGCGGCGCTCCGGGACGTGATCCACGTAGTCCAGCGCCGCTGTCCCATCGTCGAGATCCTGGTGGCGCCGACTCTGGTCCAGGGCGATGGCGCCATCCCGGCGATCCTCAAGGCCCTCAGGTTGGCGGGCCAGGCCCAGGCCCAGGTGGTCCTCCTGGTCCGGGGAGGGGGCTCGCTGGAGGACCTGCAGGCGTTCAACTCCGAGGAGGTGGCTCGGGCCGTGGCGGCCTGCCCGTTGCCGGTGGTGGTGGGTGTGGGCCACGAGACCGACACCTCGGTCGCCGACTTCGCCGCCGACCGCCGGGCTCCCACCCCGTCGGTGGCGGCGGAGCTGGCGGTGCCGGACCTGGCCCAGCTCCGCTTCGACGTGTCCAAGCTCAGGCTGCGGCTGCTCCGGCTGGGGGAGGAGGCGGTCCAGTCGCGGCGGCGGCAGCTGGCGACCGAGGGTCGCCGGCTCTGGCGACTGGCCCCAGCGCAGAGGCTGGCGGCGGGACGGATCGACCTCGACCAGAGGCAGCAGCGCTTGGGCCAGGCCGCTCGAAGGCTCTTGGCAGTGGCGGGCCAGGCGGTCCTGGCCCGCGGCGGCCTTCTCCAGGCCCGGGGCCCCGGTCGGCGACTGCTGCGTGCGCGGGAGGAGTTCGGTGGCAGGGTTGGTAGGCTGGAGGCGCTGAGCCCGCTTGCGGTGCTCAGTCGCGGCTACTCGATAACCCTGGACCAGGAGGGGCGGGTACTCCGGGCGGTGGAGGACCTGACCGAGGGCGAGTTGGTCGGGACCCGGCTCCGACGGGGCCAGTTCCGCAGCCGGGTGATCGAGGTTGTGGCCCCCGAGGAGGGTGCTGATGGAACCTGAGGAGCCCAGGGGGGGGGAGCCCCAGAGTCTGGACTACGAGGCCGCCCTGGCCGCGCTGGACCAGGTCCTGGGCCGCCTGGAGGACGGCCAGGTGCCGCTGGAGGACGCGATCGGGCTCTACGAGCGGGGAGTGGGCCTGGTCCGGCGCTGCTCTCTTCTGCTCGAGGGCGCGGAGCGACGGGTGCTGGAGCTCACCGGGGGGACGGACGGCCTGCCCCAGGAACGACCGCTGGTGGAGGAGCCGGAGGAGGAGCCGGGGGCCGAGGGCGGCTGACCCAGGGGGGTGAAGGGGCTAGTCGCCAACCAGTTCCTCTGGGTGCCACTCCTGGCCTGGGCCATCGGCCAGAGCCTCAAGGTGGTGACCGACTCCTGGCGCCACCACCACCTGAGCCTGCGCTCCTTGGGGATGTCGGGGGGCATGCCCAGCTCCCACACCGCCTTGACCGTGTGCCTGACGACGGTCCTGGGGCGCCGGCTGGGGATGGGCTCGCCCCTGTTCGCCGCAGTCTTGATCCTGACCGTGGTCGTGATCTACGACGCGACCGGGGTCCGGCGGGCGGCGGGGCAGCAGGGAATCGTCCTGAATCAGGTGCTGGAGGATCTGCGCCGCCACCTGGGCTTCCGCTACGAGCGGCTGCGCCAGTTCGTGGGCCACACCCCCTACGAGGTCTTGGCCGGGGTGCTCCTGGGGATCCTGGTGGGGATGCTCCTCTGACGCACCGGACCTCGCTTCTGGGAGGACATAACATCCTAGGCGCGATGGAGCGACATTGGGCCGCGTGGCCCACTTGAGCGGCACGGACCACCGGGGCTCGATCGGGTTTCTGCTCCACTTCCGGGAGCCGCCCAACTCCCGGAGCCTGGAACGGGCGCGGGAGGTGGCCGAGAAAGCCGGCCTGCGCACCTGGGTGGCTCAGAATGAGGCGGAGGCAGTCCTGGGACGAGAGCTGGCCAGCGCCAGGTTACTGGTGGCCATCGGGGGTGACGGCACCTTGCTCTACGCCGCCCAGCACGCCGCCCCGAGAGGCGTCCCGCTTCTGGGGGTGAACCGGGGGCAGCTGGGGTTTTTGACCAACGTCGAGATGGCTCAGCTGTCCCCGGCGATCGCGGCCTTTGTCGCTGGGGAGACCCCGATCGAGAGACGCCGCACCCTGAGGGGCGAGATCCGTGCGGGCGGGGCCGAGAGGCCGGGAGCGGTGGTGGAGGCGGCGGTGAACGAGATCGTGGCCAGGAGCGAGGCGGTCAACCTGGTCCGGCTCCAGGTCCACTGTGAGGAGGAGCTGGTGGGGGTCTTCGACGCAGACGGGGTGGTGGTGGCGACCAGTGTCGGTTCCACGGCCTACTCCCTCTCCGCCGGCGGGCCGCCGGTGGATGCGCGAGTCCCGGCGACGGTGCTGACCCCGCTCAACCCCCACGCCCTGATCAGCCGCTCCCTGGTCATCCCAGACACCCTCGACGTGGGCATCTCGGTGGAGCGGGGCCGGGCGGTGGTCGCCGCCGATGGTGACCTGTGGGGCAACCTGGATGAGGGCGACCAGCTTCTGGTCAAGCAGGGCCCGGAGCTGGTGCTGGTCCGCCCAGCGGGCACGCCGAGCTTCTTCCAGAGACTGCGCTCCAAGACCGGGTTCGGAGCCGTCCTCAAATTGGCCCAGGTCGAGGCGAACCCACCGACTCTGGCCGTCGACCCCCACCACAGCCGCCACTGACCGGTGCTGGTCGAGCTGCGGGTGCAGAACCTGGCCGTCATCGAGCGCTCTCAGGCGCGGTTCGGGCCTGGCTTCAACGCCATCACCGGGGAGACCGGGGCGGGCAAGTCGGTCCTGCTGGCGGGACTGGGGCTGGCGCTGGGGGCGCGTGGCGACCCCGAGCTGGTCCGCCGCGGAGCTGGCCGGGCTCTCTGCAGCGCGGCCTTCGAGGCCCCCACCGCGGCCGCGGGTGAGCTCCTGGCGCGCCTGGGGGTCGAGGTCGACGAGGGCCTGGTGCTGAGCCGGGAGCTAGCCGAGGGCGGCCGCAGCGTCGCCCGGGCCAACGGCGCCACGGTCCCGGCGTCCGCGATCCGGGCGCTCGCCGCCCAGCTGGTGGACCTGCAGGGGCAGGGGACTGCCAGTATCTGGCTCAAGGAGCCAGAGCAGCGGCAAGCGCTGGACGCGATCGCTGGTGCGCGGGCGGTTGCGCTGAGGCAGCGAGTGTCGGACTTGGTGTTGCGACGGCTGGAGCTCAGAGGCGCGCTCGACCGGTTGCAGCAGCGACGCGAGCTGCTGGCGCTGGAGCTGGAGTCCGCCAGGAGCGACCTGTCCGAGCTCGAAGCCGCGGCACTCCGCCCCGAGGAGGACGAGCAGCTGCTGCGCGAACGCGAGCGGCTGCGGCACTCGGGCCAGCTGCGCCAGACGGCGCTGGAGCTGCGGCGGGCGGTCTCGGGCGGGGCCACGTCGAGTGGTGCCGCCGACAGCCTGGCGGAGGCGGTCCACTCCGGGCGGGTGGCGCGGGGACTGGACCCGGAGCTTGACTCGCTGCTGGAGCAGGCGGAGGCCGCGACCGTGCAGCTGCGAGAACTGCGGCTGGCCCTCAGCGCCTATGCCGAAGGGCTGCCCGACGACAGCCGCCGGCTCGAGGGGATCGAGGAGCGGCTGGAGCTTCTGCGCAGGCTCGCCCGGCGCCACGGCGCCGGCTCCTTGGCAGGTGCGATC
>JBOHUL010000004.1:0-3476 GCA_050734425.1 Candidatus Dormibacteria bacterium | reverse complement strand
TGAAGACCTCGTCCAGCGAAAGTTCACGCGCGATCGGGCCAACCAACTCTGGGTGACCGACATCACCGAGCACCCCACCCGCGAGGGCAAGATCTATTGCTGCGTTGTGCTCGATGCCCATTCCCGGAGAGTGGTCGGATGGTCGATCGACACCCACCAAGCCTCCTCGCTGGTCACCAACGCCCTCTCCATGGCTCTGACCAACCGCACGCCAACCAACGGCACGGTCATCCACTCCGACCACGGCACCCAGTTCAGCGGTTGGACCTTTACCGAACGCGTCCGCCAGGCTGGCTTGGTGCCCTCGATGGGTACCGTTGGCGACGGCTACGACAACGCCTTAATGGAGTCCTTCTGGGGCCGGCTGCAGACCGAGCTGCTCAACCGGCAGAAGTGGCGCACCCGGATCGAGCTTTCCTCGGCGCTCTTCGAGTACCTGGAGATCTTCCACAACCGCACGCGCCGGCACAGCTCACTCGGCGTGCTGACGCCCGTAGACTTCGAGAACCTCTGTCAGGAGTCCACGACCAGTGCTTTACTCTCACGTAGCGGGTCCACCAGACCGGGGCCATATCACCTGGACTGACAAACGGGGTCCCCTCAGGGACTGGAGGTACTGGCGGCGCAAAGATCAACGGTTGGCCTCAGCGGTCATCGCGACATCGTGGCGGGACTCACCAGTGACCCCACGAAGCGACCCTCTCCCAAGCGATCTAGCCATCAGTTCGCCGCAAGTGTAGACTTCCTTCTATACGAAGGCCCCCATGCGCAGTAACTCGATGAAGGCAACCGCCGCGTTGCGCGAAGCGACCGAGTGCCAGATGTCACTCTTCTTGGCGTTACAGAAGTCGGTAACACCCTTTATGAAGACAAACTCTGTAGCTAGCCCTGACTGTGACACAGCTTGAAACACCCCAGTCGACTCCATCTCAATTGCGAGAGTGTTCGGGTACACTTGCGCGATCCGAGTACGCTCAGCGGCAGACTTTATTACGTACTGGCCAGAGGTGACGGCCCCAACGTGGAGTCCGAACGGCCGCTTTCGCGGAGCCCCAGGTCCTCGCGGCGCACCCGAGGGAACCGTGAACGTGGGAAGAGGAAAAGGCAGTGTGGAGTTCAACATGTTGGCCAGCCGGGCTCCCGACGGCAGCTTGACTGATGACCCCGTGCCCGTAATCCCGCGGCTAGTCTTTTTGCGGCACTCCTGCTGTTTGCATGGGTCACCCGCGGCCTGGGAGGGGCGGGCAGAGGGCACCGAGGCTGAGCTTGGCTAGGACGATGATGGCGTCAGCGGAGTGAAAGCCGAAGCTGCGGCGGATGATGAGGCGGATCTTCTGATTGATGCTCTCGACGAGAGCGTTGGAGATGCGGTAACGTAGGGCGGCTTCGATGCTGGCCCGGTAGGTGGTGATGGTCCGGGCCAGCTTGACGAACGGCTGCAGGCGGGAGCGGCGGGCCCACAACAGCCATCGGCTAAGCTCCCTGAGGGCGCGCCGCCTGCCCATGTGGAACACCAGCCGCAGGGATTCTTTGAGCAGGTAGGCGCGGTACAGCGGCCGATTCAGGCGAGCCAGGCGGTCCAGGGTGAGCTGCTGGCGGTCGGTGAGGTTCTCGGGGTTGTGCCAGAGCGCCCAGCGAGCGCCCTTGAGCTGGTGGGCCACATCAACCTCGCCCGCTCGCCGAGCCTGATTCCAGACCGCCCGGCGGACCTCGTCCAGGGCGTCGGTGGCCCAGGAGACCACGTGATAGGGGTCGGTGCACTGGAGGGCACGGGGACAGCGCTGGTCGAGCACGTTGACGATCCAGCTGCCCCCATCACGACTGACCCGGCGCAGCCGCTTGCAGCGCTCTTCGCCCAGGGCGTCAAAGAACCGGTGCAGAGTGGTCTCGTCACGCCCCTTTGCCGCCCACACCAGCCGGCCGGAGTCGTGGTCGACCACCACGGTGATGTAGCGCTGCCCCTTCTTCCAGGAGATCTCGTCGATCCCGATCTTCCCCAGGTGGGCCAAGGGGTCGCGGGCCGCCTCGGTCGCCACCACCACCCGGCCCACGATGCTCACGACGCTGCGCCAGGTGACTCGCAGCAGGGCGGCCACGGTGCTCTGGGCACAGTGCGCGGTGAGCCAGGCGGCCTGCTCCTCGAAGGTCCGGGTGAAGCGGCTGCCATGGCGAGCCCAGGGCACCCAACCCACCACCACCCCGTGCTCCGGGCAGCTGACCCTGAGGCTGTCAGCCTCCAGCACTGTGAGGCTGGTGCCCAGATCGAGCGTCCGCCATCGCCGCCGACCTCGCCCCAGATCGAACCCCGGACAGCGCCGGCGGCAGATCCCACACCGATCCCGGTCCCGCCATCCCACCCGGACCGAGACCACCAGGGTCTGGCTCCAGGCCTCCAGCTCCACCCCCTCGACCACCGCCCCGCATAGCCCCAGCCCCCTGACCCATACTCGTACTTGGCGCACTGCCTGATGACCTCCTCTCGATCTCCTTTGTTGACATGCAGAGATCGTAGGTGTCGTGGGCGGTGCGCTTCTCGTCTACCCCCTCATCTCACCCACACATTTGGCAGTAGGTCCCTTTTTGCCAATGTCGAGCTCATTAAGGGCATCGCCGATGATGACATCGCCGTGTCGAGGCCGCCCGCCTTTGGGCACAGTGCCAGTGATCCCGATGAGCACAACGTACCTTGGAACTGAATCCATGTAGTCGGAGGCTATGTCCAAGAGCTGCGTCGTTCGGATCGCGGCCAGAACGTTCCCGGCAAAACCACTGCACGCAAGTAGTGCACGGCGAGGTTTGCCCTTCTGCCCCAGGATGCTGATGGACGTCAAGCGGGTCAGCCAGGGGCAGGCAGTCCAAGCATGTACGCCAGCGCCTCTAAGTGTTGCGGCGTTTGCCACCTCAGACGCCTCCTTATAGAGGGCCGTGATGACGATCGCGTCGAATGCCTTTGGTTGCACGTGTATTTTCCTTCGCGCAGCTGAACATTGCGGGTATGCTCAGCCGTGGATAGATGCCACGTCTCGAAGTTGACGTGACTGTAACGCTTTGCGATGTCGCAGGCAAGGAGCGTACGCCAGTCGCTTGCTTCGGACCGGGGCCCAGGCGGGCCCTTCGGTTCCACTGGGCCTTCGGCTATCTGACGGGGTCTGGCGGCTGAGGGGCGGGTGGCGCTATCCCGACAAGGCTGGCTGGATGGGCCAACGCTCCATCTGCGAGCAGCGCCGGGAGCGGCCTGTTCCCGCCCGGGGGCGAGGGTGGGGGGCGAAGACCAGTAGTCAGCTGCGCTGACCGGGCGTGGGGTCCATGAAGCCCTTCTCCGTCTTCTAATGGGTTCACCAAGCAGCCTGCTACCCGGCGGCGTTGCGCTTCAGGTCTGGTACGAGAAGTCGGGCTCAGGGGTAGGTCCACATCACCTGGATCAGTTCATGGGGGTCCGGTCACCCGGGAGGGTCTCGACGCGATCAGGGCTGGCG
>JBOHUL010000003.1:0-5731 GCA_050734425.1 Candidatus Dormibacteria bacterium | reverse complement strand
TACAGCCTCGGCCGTCATGCCGAGGCGCTGGGGAATCTCGACCAGGCGGGCAAGCTCTATCGCAGCGCGCTGGCGACGGCCCCGGCGCCCTTGGACCGGGCGGCGGCCCTGAGGCGCGCCCGGATGTTGCGTCGCCAGGGGCTGGAGGTGGAGGCGAGAGCCGACTGGCGAGCGATCTGGGAGCGCTGGCGTGATCCCGAGGCGGCCGAGTCTCTCTGCGTCGAGTTGGAGCATAGTCTGGGCGACCTGCCGGGGGCGCTGCGGCTGGCAGAGGAGGCACTGCGGGAGGCCCCGGTCGGTTGGGACCGGCGCTTTCAGAGGCGGGTGCTGCGACTTCGGACAAGGGTTGGAGGAGATGAGCCGACCCCGCCTGCCACAGCCGGGCCGACGGCTGAGGCTGCCCGCCGCCCCTGGTCGGGCTGGCTCCCGGGAGGGACTGCCTACGAAGCCTGGCACACTCTCGGCCGCGGCCGGCGAGTCGCCCCTTCGCCGACTGCCGCCCGCCCGGCCCTTTCGAGGACTGTGGTCCAGCGCTGAGGAGGATCCCGGACTCTGGTGCGGCCTTGGCCTTCCAGGTCCAGGTACGTTCTCAAGCGATGGCGTTCCAAGCGGGCCTGCTGGCGCTCTTCCTTCTGACCGCGGTCGCGGTCACACTGCGCCCCAAGGGAATCTGGGAGGGGGTCTGGCCCCTGCTTGCGGTGGTACTGGCGCTGCTGGCCGGGATCCTCACGCTGGCCGATGCCAGCCGGGGAATCCGCAGCAGCCTGGATGTGCTCGCTTTCTTCGCGGGTCTGCTCCTGTTGGCGGGTGCGATTCGCTCGCACGGCGCCCTCGGCGGCCTGCTAGATCGGGTGGAGCGCTGGAGCGGCACCAGTACCCGGCGCCTGCTCCTGACGGTGGCCGCGGCCACGGTAGTGGTGACCGCGCTGCTCTCCAACGATGCCGCAGCGCTGATTCTGGCCCCGGAGCTGTTCGCTCGTCTCCGCCGCCGGGGGTTGTCTGTCGCCCCGTTCGCGTTGCTGATCGCGTTCATCGCCAACGCCGCCTCGCTGCTCCTGCCGATCTCCAATCCGGTCAACCTGCTCATTCTCGACCGATCTAACCTGGCCCTTGCGGTGTACCTCCCGACCGTCAGCCCGGCTGCGGTGGTGGCGGTTCTCATCACCGCTGTGGCTTGCCTCCCGGCGGTCGCCCGGCTGTTGCCAAGTACCACCGCGCCTGCGCCCATGGCTGCCTGGTCGAGTAGCCGCCCCACCCGCGCCCGCTGGTGGCTTGCGACCTTGCTGTTTGCCCTGATCGTGACCGATGTCGTCTTCGCCGCCTTCCGCCTCCCGATCGGGCCACCGACCCTGGGGGCGGGGCTAGTGGCCGCGACCGTGGTGAGCCTCGAAGGCGCTGGCATGGCGCCCCTGCGGAACCTGAGCTGGTCGATCCTGGCGCTGGTGGCGGGGTTTGCGGTCCTGGCCTCAGGCCTGGCCCGCGCCGGCTGGCTGGCGCACGCGGCCGCCTCCCTCGCCGGAGCAGGGGGCTGGCTCAGCGGCTTCTACGTCGGCATGGTGACGGCTGGGATCTCTGGGGGAATCAACAACCTCCCGGCCGCGCTGCTGGTGACCTCCGCGTTGCAGGGCGGCGGACACCACGTCGGCCCCCCGATCCTCGCTGCCATTACCGGTGCCGACCTGGGGCCCAACCTTGCTCCTCTCGGGTCGCTGTCAACCATCTTGATCCTGGCCGCCGCCCGCAGGAGCGGGGAGCCCGTGTCCTGGTCTCGGACTCTGCGGTTGGGTTTGTTGATCGGGCCGCTGGCGCTGGTGCCGTCTCTGGTGCTGGTCGCCTTCAACCATTGACCTGACCCCTCAGGTCCAGGCGACCGGGCGTCGAAGGAGCGCTAGGCCCTTGTCGTGGCGATGCCTTCGGTCTCCACCCGACGGCCGTGGGCCCGGGGCGCGGTGATGGAACTTGGCGCGGCCGACTCAAGCGACCAGGAAGATGCGGTCCCCAGTCCGGAGCGCCGGTTGCCGGCGGGGTTCCGGCGTCGCGGCCGCCGCCCAGGCGGTTTCGCCGTAGGGCTTGGCGGCGTACATGCCCTCGGACATGTCTCAGTGGGTGGTTGCGACCCCTCCAAATGACTTCGACCACACAGGTTGGACTGCCTCGCTACCTCGAGGCGGACATCCAATCGGCTGGCCCGCGATGTCCCTGGCTCGGGATTGGTGCCGGGAGCGGGGCTCGAACCAACCGGCGCCTCCTTGGCAACGATTTGAAGCTATGCGCTGTGCGGTGGACGTCCCGGACCCGCTCGAAGCCTGACCACTTATACGACGGTGATCGGCCCAACCTGTGGCGGTCAGAGTTCCGTCCTTGGACCGCGAGGTCTTAGCCTGGATCCACCGAATAGGTAGGGGTGGCGGGAGGGCTAGAGATAAAGAAAAGGCGCTCAGTGCTCGGATAATTGGTGGTGTAAGACGCCAATCGGCCCCAGCAGAGAAGCACCTTCTCGATGCACCCATCATCGCACACCCTGGACCGGCTTGGAGTCGCCTTCGATGACCCGCACCTGGTGGCCAATGCTGGGCTGCTGCTGCCGGCGACCCTGGCCCAGCAGCTGGGGCTGAGGCAACTGATCCAGCGGCAGCTGGACCTGGGTGCGGCGCCGGGACGGGCCAATGTGGGCCACAAGGCGATGACCGTGATCCACGCCCTGCTGGCGGGCGGGGACAGCATCGAGGACGCCGAGGTGCTCCGGGCCGGGGCCAGCCAGGTGGTGCTGGGCCACGCGGTGCTAGCGCCGTCCACTCTGGGCACCTTCCTGCGCAGCTTCACTTTCGGTCACGTGCGGCAGCTGGACGCGATCAGCCGGGAGGCGTTGTCCCGGGCCTGGGGTGCCGGGGCCGGGCCCGGGGATAGCGAGTTCAAGATCGACTTGGACTCGACCATCTGCGAGACCTACGGCGTGCTCAAGCAGGGGGTGGGATTCGGGTACACCAAGGTGCGGGGATACCATCCCCTGCTGGCCACCGGGGCAGACGGTGGTGAAGTGCTCCACTGCCGGCTGCGGGGTGGCTCGGCCAACACCCAAAGGGGAGCGGCGGGGTTCCTGCGGGAGACCTTCTGCAGGGTGCGGGAGGCAGGAGCCCAGGGGCAGCTGGTGGTTCGGGCGGACTCTGGCTTCTACAGCGGCAAGGTGGTCTCCAGCTGCCGCCGGCAGATGGCCCGCTTCTCGATCACGGCGAGGATGAATCCGTCGCTGCAGAAGCTGATCGCCGCCATCCCCGAGGAGTCCTGGACCCCCATCCCCTACTGGTCCAGCAGCGGCACCTTCGGCCTTGATGGTGCCGGGGAGCCCATCTCCGGGGCGGACGTGGCCGAGGTGCCCTACCAGGCCTTGGGCGAGAAGGGGATCAAGCTGCGCCTGCTGGTGCGCCGGGTGCGGCCCACCCCCGGCAGCCAGCTGGCCCTCTTCACCGAGGTCAGCTACCACCCCCTGGTGACCGACCGGGAGGGCTCGACCGTGGAGCTGGAGGCCGACCACCGGGCCCACGCCCTGGTGGAGACGGTGATCCGGGACCTCAAAGAGGGCTCGGGCCTCTGTCACCTGCCCTCGGGCAGGTTCGCCGCCAACGCCGCCTGGCTGGCCTTCGCCGCCCTGGCCCACAACCTCGCCCGCTGGGTGGTGCGAATCGGCCTGCCCGGCCACCTTCCCGCCCGCACCACCACCAGCAGGCTGCGTCGCCAGCTGTTCTCGGTGCCCGGTCGGGTCACTCGATCCGCCCGCCGCCAGGTCATCCACCTGCCCCGCAACTGGCCCTGGCAGCAACTCTTCCTGACCAGCCTCACCCGCTTGCACGCCGTCACCTGACCACTCTCCGAACCGGACACCGGCAGCCCCAGGACCGGCGCCAGCGTGCCCGGATGGCGGCTCTGGTGGCCGATCCCGGCCACTCCGCCGCACCAACCAGCAAACAACCCTGTCCCTGGCAAACGCCCGGAGTGTCCCCACGACTTCAACCTCGCTCCACCGCCCCGACTGCTACCTCCAACCTCAAATCCCGGGCCTATTCGGTGGATTCAGGCTTAGTGTGTCGCCGCAGGGCGTCGCCGCGAGTCACGGAGGGCTCTCCGCGAGACTGCGCGACTTGGCACGCTTCGGGATGCTATTCACTCCCAGCGCTCGGCTCGTCAGCGAGCATCCGGTGATCAGCCGGGAGCATCTCCGACTGCTTCAAGCCGGCGGCCGCCCCGACCTACACCGAGACGGGGATGAGCCCCTCCCTGAGCACATTGCCGAGGCATACGGTCAGAGGCTTCCGCCGGCGAGCCGCCAGTGGAACTTCGTCACCGACGAGGGCGACCTATTCAAGGGTGGCTTTGGAGGTCAGGGACTATACGTATCGCCGGCTCGCGACTTGGTCGTAGCGTACTTTGGCGCCCCGCTGCGGGACGGATCAGTCAACCGCATGCGATGGTATAGCCGACGGCTTGCCCTCGCGCTGGGTTACACCGCTGGAGGCCCCTGACGATCTCCGAACACTCACGATGGGCCGAGGTTGGTGGCATCATCGGCCCCACGAACCCGGAGCTCGCTTTCCGTACCGACCGGTTGGTTCCAAGGGCGACGGTTACGACAACGCCCTGGCCGAATCCTTCAACGGCCTCTACAAGACCGAGCTGATCGGCAAAGACGGTCGCTGGCGGGGCCTCGAGGACGTGGAGCACGCCACCTTGGACTACCTCGACTGGTTCAACCGAAGGCGCCTTCACACTGAGCTTGGCCTGGTCCCGCCAGCTGAGTGCCAACGCGCCTACTACCATGAGAAGACCCCAGCGCTTCTGGCCAGTTCTCACTAACCCGAGTCTCTACAAAACCCGGGGCGGTTCATCGGCCAAAGTGGGATCGCCGAGGGCCTGGTGCCAGTCGGCGATCGAGAGCTGGCTGGTGACGATAGTGGAGCGGCGCTGGCTGCGGTCCTCTCACCTCCGCATCGCCTTGGGCTCCTGGCCACAGCGCTGGCACTGCCCCCCGCGCCCCTTGCCCTGCCCCGGCGCCGCCTGGGGCCGGCCCGGTTTCGAGCCTGGTCCAGGAGGAGAGCTGAGCCGAGCAGGACGTCGGCGGCGGCGATCTTGGTGGCCGGGGGGCACTCTGGACGTTGCCGATGCCCAGCCGGGTCTGGATCTCGGGGTGGTGAGGGTGGCGGGACAAGGGTGCTTGCCGAGGGAGTCGGCGATGACGTGGACCGCGTCGATCTCAGCGTCAACCACCTGCACTGCCACCTCGATGTCCCCGCCCAGGAGCCGCCAGGGGAAGTGCTCCACCGAGAGGTGCACCCTTGCCTGGAGCAGCCCGAAGTCGCGGACCCCTGGCTGTCCCGCCTCTTGCCGGGGAATGATTGATGAATGGGAGGCGGTTGGGGACCCAGGCGGCCGCGGGACGCTCGATGGGCCTCTGAAGTGCCGTGGAAGGCGATGTATACTCACTTCATGAAGCGTCTACAGATATACATCGACGAGGAGCTGGATGAGCGCCTCGCTGCGGAAGCTGCCCGCGATGCAACATCCAAGGCTGCTCTGATCCGACGTGCGGTGCGGGAGCACTTGGGGCAGTCGGCCGGGGAGGCCGAGCCGCTCGCGGACCTGATTGGGGCCTATGACCTGGAGCCGGGCTCAGTCGACGAAGTCGTCTACGGGAGATGAGGTTCGTCGACACATCCTTCTGGGTGGCCCTCCAGTTTCG
>JBOHUL010000002.1:0-3717 GCA_050734425.1 Candidatus Dormibacteria bacterium | reverse complement strand
TCCCCGCCGCGGCGGGGGAGGCCCAGGGCGAGCCCTCGGCCAACGGCGCCCGCGCCCGCGAGGAGGCCGCGACCGGCACCCGTGGACTGGAATCGGCCCCTTCCCCCTGGGCCGAATTCAAGGGAGGCCAAGATCGAGGGGCGGAACCCGGAGGCAGCCGGGTCAAGGCCAGCCCCCTGGCGCGGCGGCGGGCCCGGGAGCTGGGGGTCGAACTCGCGGCCCTCCACGCCAGCGGCCCCGGTGGCCGGATCCGGGCCGAGGACGTCGAGGCGGCGACCCGCCAGGGCACGGCCCGATCCCCCGCCCGGGCAGCAGGACCCGGTCCTGTCCCGGACGCCGAGGACCCCGGTCGGCCGCTGGAGCTGACCCGGATGCGCGAGGCCATCGCCCGGCGGATGGCCGAGTCCAACAGCACCATCCCCCACTTCCACCTCAGCACCGAGGTCGACATGGGCGACCTGCTGCAGCTCCGGGGCCAGTTGAACGAGCTGGGCGAGGCCGGCCTGCCCCGCTTCTCGGTGACGGACTTCCTGGTCCGAGCCCTGGCCCTGACCCTGCAGCAGCATCGCGAACTCAACGCCGCCTGGATGGGCCAGGGGGTCCGCCAATTCAACCAGAGCAATATCGCCCTGGCGGTTGCGCTCCCGGGCGGGCTGGTGGCCCCCGTGCTCCGCGCCTGTGAGAGCCGCAGTTTCTCGGAGCTGGCCCGGCGCACCCATGACCTGGTCGCTCGGGCCAAGGAGGGGAAGCTGCGCCCGGAGGAGCTGTCGGGCGGCCACGCCGCCATCAGCAATCTCGGGATGTTCGGGGTCAGCCGCTTCAACGCCATCATCAGCCCCGGCCACGGCAGCGTCCTGGCGGTGGGGGAGGTCCGGCCCGAGGCGGTGGTCCGTGAGGGTCAGCTGACGGTGGGGCGGCGCATGTCCCTGACGCTGGGCATCGACCACCGGGTCACCGACGGGGCCGTGGCGGCGGAGGCATTAGCCTATCTCCGCTGGCTCCTGGAGCACCCCTCCCGTTGCCTCCTGTAAGGCGCCCGCGGGGATGAAGGATCTGGCCATCCTGGGCTCAGGCCCGGGGGGCTACGTCGCTGCGATCCGGGCCGCCCAGCTGGGCATGGCGGTCACCCTGATCGAGGAGGAGCGGACCCTGGGGGGCATCTGCCTCAACTGGGGTTGCATCCCCTCCAAGGCGCTGCTGCGCAACGCCGAGGTCCTGCACCTGGTCCAGGAGGCGGAGAAGTTCGGGATCGGCCGCGGCGAGGTGACGGCCGACTTCGGGGAGGCCATCGGCCGCAGCCGCCAGGTGGTCCAGAAGCTGGTCTCCGGGGTGGCGTTCCTCATGCGCAAGAACGGGGTCGAGGTCGTCACCGGCAGGGGCCGGCTCGTTTCCGACCAGACCATCGAGGTCCAGCCCTCGGGGCAGCGGGTGGCGGCCTCCCAGATCGTGGTCGCGACCGGGGCCAGGCCCAAGACCCTGCCCGGGCTCGAGCCCGACGGCAAGACCACCTTCACCTATCGCGAGGCCCTGGAACTGCGGCAGCTGCCCCGCAGCTGCGTCATCGTCGGAGGCGGCGCGATCGGGGCGGAATTCGCCTACGTCTACTCCTCATACGGGGTCCGGGTGACCTTGGTGGAGGCGCTGCCCCGGCTGCTGCCCCAGGAGGACGAGGACATCTCCAAGGAGCTCACCCGCCAGTTCGAGCGCCAGGGCATCGGGCTCCGCACCGGGGCCATGATCCAGCGCTCGGACCGGGCCGGCGAGAGCTGGCGGCTCCACCTCGACAGCGGCGAGGCCCTGGAGGGCGAGATGGTCCTGACCGCGACCGGGGTCAGGGCCAACGTCGAGGATGTGGGCCTCGATGACTTGGGCGTGAAGCAGGCGGAGGGGTTCATCGCGGTGGACGAGCACCTCCGGACCAACATCCCCGGGGTATTCGCCATCGGCGACGTCACCGGGCCGCCCCTGCTGGCCCACGCCGCCAGCGCCGAAGGCGTGATCGCGGTGGAGACGGCGGCGGGACGCGAGGTCGCGCCCCTGGACAAGGTCCAGGTGCCCCGATGCACCTACTGCCAGCCGCAGGTGGCCTCGGCGGGCCTGACCGAAGCCCAGGCCAAGGAGTTGGGCCGGTCGGTCCGGGTGGGAAAGTTCCCATTCAGCGCCAGCGGCAAGGCGATCGCCATGGGCGACACCACCGGCTTCATCAAGACGGTGGTCGACGCCCAGAGCGGGAGGCTTCTCGGCACCCACGCCATCGGGGCCGAGGTGACGGAGCTGCTGCCGGAGATGGTCATGGCCGCCTGGGCCGGGGTGCGCGCGGACCAGTTCGAGTCCCTGGTGCATGCCCACCCCACCCTGAGCGAGAGCCTGAAGGAGGCGGCTCTGGCGGCGGAGGGACTGGCGATCCACATCTGAGGTCCGCTGGGCCGGGGCCGGGTCGGTGACTCAGACCTGGGCCAATCCGGTGACTCGGACCCCGGTCGCAGCGCGATGGAGGCGGTTGAGCCGCAGCAGGAACGGCGTCAGCCCCTCGGTGAAGGCGCTGTTGGCCAGTCGGCCCCCGTCCACCCCCCGGAGCCCGTCCAGCATTCCCACCAAGGCCAGGACCAGGTCCTTGGCCTGGGAGTGGTCTGACGTGACGATGACGTCCTCGGCCAGGACGGCCTCCATGCGCCCCAGGAGGCTGGCGCTGACGGTGTGGAAGGCGCCCACTACCAGGGCCTCGGGGCAGAGCTGGGCCAGCTCCTGGGCGGCGGAGCCGGCGGGGGGGTGGAGGGGATGGGGGATGCCCGCCCGGAACTCCATGGGGGCGGCGGTGGAGACGGTGACCCGGTCCCGGAGGTGGGGCGCCAGCGCCTGGAGCGAGGGGGAGTCGGCTTCATAGGGGATGGTCAGCAGGGTGAGCTGGCCGTGGCCCGCCGCCTCCAGGTTGCCGCCTCCCAGGATCTCCACCGCCCGAGAGCCGCCCAGCAGCTGGCGCAGATGGGCGGCGGCGGTTCGGGCTCGCTCGGGGTCCCGGGATCCCAGGAGCAGGCCGACGCCGGCGCCGGCCAGGCGCACGGCCAGCCCCCGGCCCATGGGCCCGGTTCCGCCCACGATCCCCACCGCCCGCACCGGATGAGGGGTCACCGCCCCACCGCAGGGGAGTTGGGCGACGAGGTGGCCGGGTGCACTGTGCCACTTACGATATCGGCACATGGAGCGAATTGGGGCGGACGGGACCGGCGGGCCGGACCACCTGGAGCTGGGCAGGCGCTACCAGGTGGCACCCGTAACTGGCGCAGCACGCCAGGGAGAGGGGGGCGGGCCAGGCACGTCGCGGAGTTGGCTACTCTTCCGCTCGCCGCAGGAAGGGGAGGTGGACGATGCTACCCCGGGCAGCGTACCCGAGCTGGCCCTGGTGCGGGACGGGGAGGTGTTGGTCCCCGGCCGTGTCCGGGCCGCTGCGGGATGGGAGGTGGCGGCGGGCGCGGCCGTGGCCCTGTTCGACATCTGCCCCGCGCCGGATCAGGCGGCAGCCACGCTCGCAGCCACGCTCGCGGTGCGGATCCGCTGGGAAGGGCAGGACCTGGAGGCCCCCTGGCCCAGCGCCTGGCGGGAGGGCTGGGGCGGAGCTTCGGGGGAGCGCATCTAGGCGGTGGCGGTGAGCCTGAGCCCTCGACCCGGGCGCGCCTTCACCAGCGTCGTGGGCCAGGAGCAGATGAAGTTGGCACTGCT
>JBOHUL010000001.1:0-10088 GCA_050734425.1 Candidatus Dormibacteria bacterium | reverse complement strand
CCACTTCCCGGCGCGAGGCACAAGGAGGGCCCCGACTCGTCCGCGAGCCCCGTCGTGCGGGCCGGCAGCCAGCAAAGGTTCGAGCCGCCGTCGACGCCCCCCGGCCCGCACCTGGAGATGCACGGGGGCGATGACCGTGAGCTCTTCCGCGGAGATGGGCACGGCGCCCACAGCAACGGGATCCCCGCTCAGCGGTTCGGCCGCGGCGACGGCGCCCGGCTCGCGGCTGGTGAGTCGACGAGATCATCGCCACGGCGACGTCACCTCGCTTGACAAGTTGTGGGCCACAACATATGCTGCCCGCCACACGGGTCGGGGCCGGCCCGTGCCGACCGATCAAAGGGGAGATCAAGTAGCGGCCTGGTCGCCCCTGCGGCCGGGAGACCGGTGGTCGACAGATGCCGGGGGGACGGCTGGGGAGGTCACTCCGGCGCAGGAGGGCCAGCCCCCAGAACCGGGAGCGGTTGCGTGCTGGGACGACAGGTAACCGGTGTAGCGGTGGCCCCAAGGGGCCGGAGGGAAATGCCAATGGATCTCATCGGCCAGACGGTCAGCGAGCGCGGCTCCAAGGCGGGGGGCACCCGGCGAGGACTGAGACTAGGAGGCTGGGCCGGCGCCGTCGCCGCCCTGGCCTTGGTGGTGGCGGCCTGCGGCTCGACCCCAAGTAGCCACAAGTCGCCATCCAGCAGCTCCAAGGTGCCCAACGTCTCGATCAACTCCTTCACCCTCAACTTCTCGGAGATGGGCAAGCTCAAGGGACTCGTCGGCGCTGGCCACGGACCGGTCGGTGTGATCCTCCCCGACACCGTCACCTCAACTAGGTACGTTGAGTTCGACGCCCCCTATTTGAAGGAGGCGATGCAGAAGGCGGGCTATCCCGCCAGCGACATCATCATCACCAACGCGCAGGGCAGTGACGCCACCGAGCTGTCGATGGCTGAGTCGGACATCACCCGCGGCGCCAAGGTCTTGGTGATGGATCCCATCGACGCCACCGTGGGCAGCGAGATCCAGTCGTACGCCTCCTCCCACGGCGTCGCCCTGATCAGCTACGACCGCGCGACATTCGCCGGGACCAACACCTACTACGTCAGCTTCAACAACTTCAAGGTGGGTCAGCTCATCGGACAGGGATTCGAGTCCTGCATCTCTGCCTGGCACGTCTCCACGCCCCAGGTCTGGGAAGTGGACGGTGGCGAGAACAGCGACCCCAACGCGATCTCGTTCGCCCAGGGCTACAACTCGGTCATCTGGGGCACCAAGACGACGCCCCTGACCGCGCCAAAGACCAACAGCAAGGGTTACACCCTGGTCGGCGACCAGGTGACGCTGGACTGGACCCCGGCCACGGCCGGCACCAACTTCGCTCAGGCCCTCACCGCCCACCCCAGCATCAACGCCGTGGTGGTGGCCAATGACGAGATGAACGCTGAAATCGTCCAGGACCTGAAGAACAAGGGCATCGCCGCCAAGACCATTCCCACCACCGGGCAGGACGCGACTCTGACCGGGGCTGAGAACATCCTCACCGGCTACCAGTGCGGCACCGTCTACAAGCCGATCTACCTGGAGGCCCAGGATGCGATCACCCTGGCTACAATCCTGCGTGCCGGCAAGACGCCGCCCAACGCTCTGGTCAACTCGACGACCGTCGACCCCGCCCAGTCCAGCATCACCGAGCCCGCCTCGCTGCTGCTGCCGGAATGGGTCACGCCGCAGAACATGGCCTCGACCCTGATCAAGGACAAGTTCATCCCGGCCGCGTCTCTGTGCTCAGCGGTGGGCCAGAGCGTGTGCTCGAAATACAACATCAGCGGCTGAGAACCAAGAGACCCGCCTCGGGAGGGCGGGGCCGCCAGCAGCGGCCCCGCCCCTACCCCCGGGGTGAGAAGGCAGTAGGCTCGGCCCTGGATTCCACCCGGTTGCGGAGTCAGCCGCCATGACCGTCGCCAACCCGACCCGGCCAGGTGCTCCCCATGGTGCCGACGAGGGGACGCTGCTGCAGCTGCGGGGGATCGGCAAGCACTTCGGAGCCGTCCAAGCGCTGGAGGGCGTGAACTTGGACCTGCCTCCGGGCCAGGTCACCTCCCTCTGCGGCGACAACGGCGCGGGCAAGTCGGTGCTCACCCGCTGCATCGCCGGGATCGAGCAGCCAGACGGCGGCCAGATGCTGTGGCAGGGGCGGCGGGTCCACATCCGCGGGCCCCGAGACGCGTCAGCCCTGGGGATCGAGGTCGTCTACCAGGACCTGGCCCTCGCCGACAACCTCGACATAGTCCAGAACATGTTCTTGGGCCGCGAGCGGGTCAACCGGGGCCTGCTGGACGAGGACTCGATGGAGCAGGCGGCAAAGCAGACCCTCCGCGACCTGGGGGTGACGACGGTCCGATCGATCCGACAGCCCGTGGGCTCGCTCTCAGGCGGCCAGCGACAGGCGGTGGCGGTGGCCAAGGCGGTGATGTGGAACTCCCAGCTCGTCATTCTCGACGAGCCCACCGCCGCCCTGGGAGTCGTCCAGACCGGGATGGTTCTCGGCTTGGTCAAGCGGCTGAAGGAGAAGGGCCTGGCGGTGATGGTGATCACCCACAATCTCAACGACGTCTTCGCAGTTGCCGACCGGATCGCGATCATGTACCTGGGCCACAAGGTGGCTGAGGGACGGGCCGCGGAGTTTGACCGGCAGAGCGTGGTCGACTACATGACAACCGGCAGGTCCGAACGGGGCGGTGGCAATGGCCAGGGCTGAGGACCGCATCCGGGCAACCTCGGCGCTCCCCGGTGACGGCCCGTTGGAGTCCGCCGAGCCCCTGGCGGAGGAGGTGGTCGCAGCCGTCCCGCCGGAGGTGCTCACAGACACCCTGAGGGAGTACAGCCGCGCCTGGTTGCGACGGACGACTGGCGGTGACAGCGGCATCCTGCCGGTGGTCATGGCCCTGGTGGCGATCGGCATCGCCTTCCAGGTCTGGACCCAGGGGTTGTTCCTGTCCCCCGAGAACCTGGTCAACCTCTTCATCGAGAGCATGGTCTTCATGACCCTGGGCATGGCCGAGATCTTCGTCCTGCTCCTGGGGGAGATCGACCTCTCGGCCGGCTACACCCTCGCGGTCGCGGCCGCCATCGCCGCCATCCTGGTACAGAAGCCCGGCTTCGACTTGCCCTGGTGGATCGCCTGCATCTTCACACTGCTGTGCTGCTGCGCGACCGGTGTCGTCTGGGGAACGCTGGTCTCCCGACTCCGCCTGCCATCCTTCGTGGTGAGCCTCGCTGGGCTTCTTGTGATGTGGGGCGTGATGCTCCTCATACTCGGCAACGCAGGCACCGTCTCCGTGTCCAGCGACATCCTGCACAACCAGCACGTCATCTACGAGATCGTCAACGGCAACATCCCACCTGTCGCCTCTTGGATCGGCCTCGCCGTTCTGGCCGTGCTTTTCGGGGGGCTTCTCTGGTTCCGCGACCATCACCGTCGCCGCCGGGGGATGGTGGCGCCACCACCAGGGCTCACCCTGCTCAAGATCGCATTCTTCGTCGCGGTCGGAATCGCCGTCGTGGCCATCTGCAATGTCAACCGCGGTGCGGTAGCCTCCACGGTGGAGGGAGTGCCCTGGGTGGTGCCCATCGTCTTCGCCATCCTGGCGATCTGGATCGTCCTGCTCCAGCGCACCCGGTTCGGACGCTACGTCTACGCCATCGGTGGCAATGCCGACGCCGCCCGCCGCGCCGGCATCAACCTTGCCCGAATCCGCACCTGGGGATTCGTACTCTGCGCCCTGACTGCGGGCATCGCGGGCATCTTCTACTTGTCCTGGCAGGGCGGCACCTCGACTGATGTCAACGGCGGCCAGTACGTGCTCTATGGCGTTGCCGCCGCGGTGATCGGCGGCACCAGCCTCTTCGGCGGCCGTGGCAAGGTGGCCCAGGCCATCCTGGGAGGGCTGGTGATCGGGGCCATCTACAACGGCCTCTACCTCCAGGGGGTGCAGGTCCAGTGGCAGCTGATCGCCACCGGACTGGTCCTGGTGGGCGCCGTGACGATCGACACGGTCTCGCGCCGCGGGAGCGCCGGGGGCCAGACACGGGTCTGACGCCCGCGCCCACATCGACGGGCGTGGGCCGTCCCGATGGAGGGTGGAGGTGATTCAGCCGCGGACGATCGGGGCGTCGGGGCACGTGCTGCGCACTCTCCCTCGGAGCTGACCCGGGCCGGATCATGGTCAAGACCGAGAGGGGCGCCACCCAGGAAGCGGTGCGGCGCCACAACCTGGCCACCCTGCTGGGCCATCTGCACCGGCACGGGCCCACCTCCCGGGCCAGCCTCACCCGACTCCTGGGGCTCAACCGGGCCACCATCGGAACCCTGGTCGACGAGCTTGCCGACAGGGGGTTGGTGCAGGAGGACCAGGAGCCGGAGAGGGGCCCCGCCGGCCGGCCCTCGAAGGTGATCCGGGTTCGGCCCGGCAGCTTCATGGTGGTCGCGATCGAGATCGGGGTGGACCAGGTGAGCGTCGCCCTCGTCGGCCTCGACGGCAGTGTCATCGACCGTGACCGCTGCCTGCTCTCGCGCACCCGCGACCGCTCATCCCGAAGGGTGGTGTCCCAGTCGGCGGTGGTGGCCCGAACGTTGGTCGAACGGTCCCTGGGCTCGTTCACGCTGGCGGCGATCGGCGTGGCCGTCCCGGGAGCGGTGCGCCCCGGCGGCCGGGTGGTCAACTTCGCGCCCAACCTGGGCTGGCGCAACGTCCCCCTGGCGGACGAGCTGCAGCGGAGCCTGGGCTGGGACACTCCAGTACTGCTGGGCAACGACGCCAACCTGGGCGCGATGGCGGAGCACACGCGGGGGGTCGCGAGCGGGGTTAGTGACCTGATCTACCTGTATGCGGAGGCGGGTGTCGGGGGAGGGGTCATCACCTCGGGACGGATGCTCGAGGGAGTGACCGGGTACGGCGGCGAGGTGGGGCACATGCAGCTCAACCCGGAGGGCCAGCCCTGCCGCTGCGGGGCGCGGGGCTGCTGGGAGACTGAGGTCGGCGAGGATGCGCTGGTCCGACGGGCGGGGCTGGCGCCGGGGGGGCGGGAGATCGCGGAGAAGGTGCTCCGGGAGGCGGCGCGGGGAGTGCCGCGCTGTCGAGCCGCGGTCGACGAGACCGCACGCTGGCTCAGCGTGGGCATGGCCGGCCTGGTCAACAGCCTCAATCCCGAGATGCTGATCCTGGGCGGGATGTTCGAGGATCTCCTGGACCTTTCTCGACCCACGATCGACTCGGCCTTGCATCAAGGCATCTACGACGCCGAGCACCAGCGGGTGCAGGTGGTGAAGCCTTACTTCGGAGCCGATGCCATCCTCACCGGGGCGGCCCAGCTGGCGCTACGAGTGATCCTCGACGATCCCGCGGCGGTGCCGGCGGGAGGCCCTGGAGACGCGCTCGGAGCACTGCGGCTACTGCCCGACGTCCACCTGCCCGGCACGGGGAGCAGGCTGGCGGCGCTCTCGGCGAGTCGGCTCCGCTGACGGCGGAGCGGCTCCCCCCAGGCATCCCCGGTCCGCTACACAGCGGACCCCCCGCGTGCTATCGTGGCGCGACTGATATATCACTGATATGTCATGCCTGACGGTGGGGTTGGAGGGCTGGGCGGAGTGGCTGAGCAGCAGCCGATAGGTCAGGTCGACGCACTGAAGATTCCCCGGTTCGCGGGACTGGGCACCTTCGCAAGGCTGCCGCAGCTGGAGGCGACACCAGACTTCGATGTTGCGGTTCTGGGCATCCCCTTCGACGCGGGCACCACCTACCGGCCCGGAGCCCGCTTCGGCCCCGCCCACATCCGCGAGTCGTCCCGGCTGCTCAAGGCCTACAACCCCTATCTCGAGGTTGGTCCCTTCGCCAGCCAGCAGGTGGTGGACGCTGGCGACGTCGGCTGCAACCCCTTCAGCATCAAGGAGGCGATCTCCCAGATCGAGGAGGGAGCGGGCCGGCTGCTGCAGCAGGGTCGGCGGGTGGTGGCCCTGGGCGGCGACCACACCGTGGCTCTGCCGATGCTGCGCGCGGTCCACCGCCAGGTGGGCCAGCTGGCCCTGATCCACTTCGACGCCCATCTCGACACCTGGGACACCTACTTCGGTGAGCCCTACACCCACGGGACCCCCTTCCGTCGCGCCGCCGAGGAGGGCCTCTTCGCCGAGGAGCGCTCGGTGCACGTCGGCATCCGGGGGTCGCTCTACGCCCCCAAGGATCTCAGCGACGACCAGGGGATGGGCTTCCGCATCGTCCACGCCCAGGAGTTCGAGCGGCTGGGGACCAATGGGGTGGTTGAGCGAATCAGAGAGCGCGTGGGGGACGCCACCGCCTACATCTCGATCGACATCGACGTCCTCGACCCGGCCCACGCGCCCGGCACCGGCACCCCCTCCGCGGGCGGGCTCAGCAGCCGGGAGTTGTTCGGCTGCCTGAGGGGGCTTCAGGGCATGCGGCTGGCATCGGCCGACGTGGTGGAGGTGGCACCCGCGTACGACCACGCCCAGATCACCGGCGTTGCGGCGGCAGAGGTGGTCTACGAGCTCCTGAGCCTGATGGCCCTGGACCAAAAGGGAAGGCCACAAGGCACCGTTGAGCCAGAACAGGTCGCCGCCCGGGGCGCCACCAGCAGGGAGAACGTGCCATGAGCGTCGACGTAGAGGCGGCACCCCGTACCGGATCGCGTGGCATCGAGGGCCACAG
This sequence comes from Candidatus Dormibacteria bacterium, assembly GCA_050734425.1. Lineage (GTDB taxonomy): Bacteria > Chloroflexota > Dormibacteria > Aeolococcales > Bog-877 > Bog-877. The sequence goes on along the minus strand of JBOHUL010000001.1, from coordinate 3,375 downwards.
CATCGACTTCATCCCCGACTCGGAGCGCCATGGCAAGCCGCGCAACCTCTTCTTCATCTGGTGGTCGTCGAACATGCAGATGACGACCGCGCTGACCGGGGTCATCGCGGCCGCGCTGGGGCTGACCTTCCTCTGGTCGGTGATCGCCATCGCCATCGGACTCTTGGTCGGCGGGCTCGTGATGTGCCTCCACAGCTGGCAGGGAGCCCATCTCGGCCTGCCCCAGCTGCAGCAATCCCGCGCCCAGTTCGGCCTGCTGGGGGCGATCGCCCCGGCGATCGTGGCCATCTTCATGTACGTCGGCTTCTACGCCACCAGCAACGTCCTCGGTGGCCAGGCGATCAATGCCGCCATCCCCCAGATCCCGCTCTGGATCGGGATCATCGTCTGCGCCGCCGCCACCCTGGTCCTGGCCGTCTTTGGCTACGACACCATCCACACCTGGGCCAGGCGCTGGGGCTACCTCTTCTTCATCGCCTTCCTGGCCTTCAGCGTCAGCCTCTTCACCAGAGGCCTGGTCCCGGCCAAGACATGGAACCTGGGGCCCCTCGACGCCGGGCCCTTCATCCTCATGGTGTCCTTGGCGGCGGTGTGGGTCATCTCCTACGCCGTCTACGCTTCCGACTACAGCCGCTACCTGCCCAGGGACGCCTCGGCCAAGTCCGCCTTCTGGTACAGCTATGGAGGAGCGGTGATCGCATCCGGTTGGCTCCTCATGCTGGGGGCGCTGCTGGGCGACATCCTGCCCAAGGCGATCGACAACCTCGTCGGAGTGACACTGAGCAACGTGGGGCCGCTGGCGATCCCACTGATGATCGTGATCGCCCTGGGGGTGATCTACGTCGACGCCCTCAACGTCTACGGCGCCTCGTTGTGCCTGCTGACCATCACCGAACAGCGGCGCCGCCTCCTCGGCATGGGGCGCCAGTCCAGGATCGGGATCATCACCGCGATCTCGGTGGTGGCGGCGGTGATCGGCATCATCGGCTCGACCGCGTTCCTCACCAACTACACCAATTTTCTGTCCTTCCTCTTCTACCTGATCATGCCCTGGAGCGCCGTCAACCTGGTCGACTTCTACCTCATCCGCCACGGGGAGTACCGTCACACTTGGTTCTGCGACCCCCACGGGCCATACGGCGGCGTTGCCTGGAGCGCGCTCCTCGCCTATCTGATCGGAATCGCGTGCGAGATCCCATTCATGAGCACGAGCATCTACGAGGGCCCGGTGGCCCGGCTCTGGAACGGCGGCGACATCTCCTGGATCGTGGGCCTGGTGATGGCCGGCGCCATCTATTTCGTCTGCGCCAAGCTCGGACTGGTTCCGGTCCCGGAGGCGGAAGTGGGCTCGACCCCCAAGCCCCCAGGTGCGGTCGGCCTGGGGTCGGCGGGTAGCTGAGCCAGGAGGCAGGCCTTGACCGAAGTGCCCGAGCCCGACCCGGAGGCGGCGGAGCGGCAGGTCCTGATCCCGGCGCGGTCGGCGACAGCCCTGGAGTTGTCCCAGGGCACCACGTTGGAGATAGTCGATGTCGAGGGCAAACAGGTGGCAGACCTGGTCGCCTTCAGCCTGGGTGACCCGACCGAGTGGCTCTCCACCAGTCACAGCCGGGGGAGCCTGGGGTCGCTGCGCCTGCGGGTGGACGGCGTGCTCACCTCCAACCGGCGCAGGCCCCTGTTCCGGGTGGTGCAGGACGAGGTGGGAGTGCACGATCTCCTCTTCGCCATGTGCGACGAAGCCCGCTACCGGCTGGACTACGGCGTGAGCGGCCATCCCAACTGTCGGGAAAATCTGGGCAAGGCCCTAAAGGACCACCACATCCAGAGCTGGCAGCTGGCGGATCCCGTCAACGTCTTCCAGAACTCGCCGGTGGACGGCGAGGGGCGGATCACCAGTGCCGAGCCGCTGAGCCGTCCGGGCGACCGGCTGGTGCTGGAGGCCCTGGCGGACCTGCTGGTCGGCGTCTCCGCGTGCCCCCAGGACCTCAACCCCTGCAACGGCTGGAACCCCACCCCGATCCTGCTCCGGACCCGGCGCGGCTGAGGGCCAGGGTATGGAGCAAGCCGAGCAGGGCCAGGAGCGGAGGCTGGACATGCCGTTCACCGGCATCCCGAGCTTTATGCGCGCCCCCATCCAGACCGACCTTCGCTCCCTTGAGGCCGATGTCGCGGTGCTGGGGGTACCCACCGACGAAGGCTCACCGTACCTGCCTGGCTCGCGCATGGGGCCGAGGGCCATCCGAGAGCACTCGCTGCGCTTCGTCGGGCCGGAGCCCGGGTACTTCGATCCCCAGCAGCGGCGCCACTTCCTGGGGCGTCTCATGGAGGAGCGAAGGTTGGTGGATACCGGCGATGCCGACATCCTCCCCACCAACGTCGAGGGCACGTTCGCCAACGTCACCAGAGCCGTCCATCTGATCCGGGAGGGCGGCGCCCTGGTGGTGGCGCTGGGGGGTGACCACGCCATCACCTATCCGGTGGTGCGGGGGATCGAGGAGGAGTGCCACGTCCTCCACTTCGACGCCCACCTCGACTACATGCCCTTCGTCCACGGCCTCCAATACACCAACCAGCACGCCTTCCGCCAGCTGCGCCGGCTACCCCAAGTGAAGAGTCTCACCCAGGTGGGCATCCGCAGCCTGCGCAACACGGAGCGGATGCTCGAGGACTCGCTCAAGGATGGCAACCGGGTGGTGACCATGGAGGAGTTCCGAGAGAACCCCGAGCACTCGGTCCTGGAAGCCATTCCCGCGGGAGCCAACTGCTATGTCTCGATCGACATCGACGTGCTCGACATGGCCCTGGTGCCGGGCTGCGTCTCTGCCGAGCCGGAAGGGATGAGCTACCGGGAACTGCGGGACTGCCTACGCCGGGTGGCCGCGCGCCAGCGGGTGGTGGGCTTCGACCTGGTCGAGGTCAACCCCCTGCTGGACGTGGGCACCGGGGCCACCGCCTACTTGGCGACCCACACGGTGGTCGAGTTCCTGGGTGCGATCCTGGCCGAGTAGGCCGGCGCCGCCTCAGGTATGCCATCGTGGGCAACGTCCCAAGGGGCACTGGGCGGTCGGGCGGGGACAGCTGCTGCGCCTGCGCCTGGACCGACGCGGGTGCAGAAACACATGACCTAGATGGGATCGCTGCGCCATCGTGACCGCCCAGGCTGGCGGGGCTCGGCTCCTTGGCGGTGGCCCTGGGGCGCTGGTGGATCAGCGTCAGCGCCACGACCCCCGGCGTGAACAGCTCGATACCGAGGACAGGGGGACGCGTGCCCCTGGCGGTGGTCTCCGCGCGAAGGCGGGTTACTTCCGCCGCCCACCAACGCGCTGCTGCGCCAGGTCAGCGGAGGCGATCAGCCGGCGGCCGAGCGTGGCCGGAGGT